>CAZTUT010000050.1:0-18749 GCA_964616395.1 uncultured Burkholderiaceae bacterium | reverse complement strand
CCGACAACATCCGCGTCAACTGCGTGAACCCGGTGATCGGCGAGACCGCGCTGCTTGAAGACTTCATGGGCATGCCCGACACGCCGGAGAACCGCAAGAAATTCCTCGCCACGATTCCGATGGGCCGCTTCAGCCGCCCAGCCGACGTGGCCAACGCCTGCCTGTTCTTCGCCAGCGACGAAGCGGCCTTCATCACAGGCACCTGCATGGAAGTGGATGGCGGGCGCTGTGTCTAGCCGCGAGCGCCTCTGCGCTCAGCGCACCAGCCCGTTGGGCAGCAGCACCGAGCCCAGATACAGGTAGACCGCCGTGCCCACATCGCGGGTCCGGCCCACTGCCAGATAGACCGGGCCAAAGCGGGTCTCGATCGCGGTGAAGGCACTGGCCGCCAGGAAGGTGCGGCTACCGGCTTTGTTGAAGTCGTCGATGTCGCGTCCGCTCTCCAGAGACAAGCCGACGCGGACCGCGCCGCCCAGCGCAGGTGAAAGGCGACTGACTTCGCGTGCGGCGACAGCACGGCCAAACAGCAGCCGCTCGCCGACGATCGCGCCGATCGGCGCGCCGGACAGGCGCAGGAAACCACCGAGGCTCAGCGGCAGTGAACGGGCCAGCGAGCCCTGCAGGCCGACCGCGTAGACGTGGCCCGCCCAGGGACCGCTGCTGAACCCGACCAGGCCGTCGTAACGCGCCATGTAACCCTGCCGCTGTACGTCGCGGTCCTGGCCGAAGTTTTCATAGGACGCCATCAGCAGATAGCCGCGGGTCGGGAACGCGAGCGAATCGAGCGTATCGACCGCCACATCGGCGAACCAGGAGTTGACGACGTCCGTGACCAGGAAGTCTTCGGCGGGCACCGAACTGTCGACCCGCAAGTGACGGCGTTGAGCGCCCACCCTGATCTGGCCCCCCTCGAAGAAGCGCCGCCCGAGGGCGACCGAGGCCGACGAACTAAGCACGCCCGCAACGTACGATGCACGGAATGCGTCGTAGATGATGCTGTCGAACGACCGTGCGTTGGCACGCGCGGAGGCGAACCATGGCGAGCCTGCGCCGAGCGGCTGGTACCACTCGGTCTGCACTTCGCGCAGCGCGCCTGCGCGCAACAGCGTGCGCCACTCCGCGCCCCAGCCGTTCAGCCCGCCGACCGTGTACAGCCCGGACAGCGTGAAGTTGTTGACGCTGCCGAAGTCGCTTTCGAGCTCGACCCCGATGCGGACGCGCGACAGGCCCGCCGGCGATGCCAGGGGCAGCAGCACCACGTCGCGCGTAGCGCCTTCGCCGCTGATCAGCGCATCAACGCGGTCGGCGCCGGTCTGCTGCTGCAACCGGGCAGCGGCGGCGTTGACCTTGTCGGCGGAGATCGGTGCACCGGGCTGCAGGCCGGCGTCGGCGACCGCTTTCGATGCGACCTCCACATCGTGGCCTGCCACCGATGCGACGCTGACCGAGGCTGCAGTCGGCGGCGCATCCGCCAGCGTCTGGTGCAGGCCGCGCCGCGCCTCAGCAAAGCTGGCGTATTCGCGGGGCTCGACCGACCAGCGCGCAAGGCGATCCTCGACCGCACGCGCCGCCGCGGCGCCCGCCGCAATGCTGCGATCGATCTGGTCGAACTGCATGAACTGCACGCCGCGCAGATCGGGCGTGATCAGAATGTCCTGCGGCGTCAGTTCGCGCAGCGAACGCTCGACGTTCTGCTCGGTCAGGATGTTGAGCATCTGCTGCGCCATGCCCAGCGCGCTGGTCAGCATCTCGGGGCCGCCCAGCGGCGTGCCGAGATTGACGGCGATGACGATCTCGGCGCCCAGATCGCGCGCCACCCGCACCGGCAGATTGCTGACCAGCCCGCCATCGCCAAGGACGCGGCCATCGACCGTGATCGGCGCGAACGCGCCGGGGACCGCCATCGACGCGCGCATCGCTGTGAACAGCGAAACACCACGCGGGATCACCATCTCGCCCGTCAGCATGTCGGTGGCCACGGCGCGAAAGACCAGCGGCAGTTCCTCGACCTTGTGGAGCACGCCTGCGGGCGCAACCTGCCGCAGCAGGCGCTCGACCTCGAGGCTGCTGAATGCCCCGACCGGCAGACTCAGGCCGTCGCGCCCTGCGGCCAGTTCCAGCCGCGAAGAAACTCGCAGATCGTCCTCACGACGCCGGAAGTTCAGTTCGTCGCGCGGCGGACGATCCTGAAGCACTGCGCCCCAGGAAACGCTGCGAACCAGCGACTCCAGTTCACCGACATCGGCGCCGCCGGCGTAGGCACCGCCAACGATCGCTCCGAAGCTGGTGCCCACCACGATGTCGACCGGCACCCGAAGGCGTTCGAGTTCGCGTAGCACCCCGACGTGCGCCATGCCGCGTGCGCCGCCGCCCGACAGCACCAGACCAATCTTTGGCCGCGCAGTGGTGCCAGAGTCTGCGGCGGCAGGCGCCGCGTGCGAAACCATGCTGGCGCACAGGAGCACCAGCGCAAGCGTGGCTTCGCGTGCAGCCTGGAGAAAGCGGGCAGCCATCGCCAAAAGGGAATTATCGGTAGACGAGGTCCCGCAGGAACAGCGACAACGGCGGGAAGTAAGTGATGACCATCAGACAGCCAAACACCACCGCGACGAACGGCAGCAGCCGCGTCACGATCTGGTCGAGCGAGATCTTGGCCACCGTGCAGGCGGCGAAGAGGTTGACCCCGAACGGTGGCGTGATCATGCCCAGCGCCAGATTGACCACCATGATCATGCCGAAGTGCACCGGATCGACCCCGAAGTGGATCGCCACCGGCACCAGGATCGGCGCGAGCACGATGATGCTGGCCGAAGTCTCGATGAACATGCCGATCACGAACAGCGCGAGGTTGACGCCCAGCAGGAACATCTCCGGCGTCTCCAGCACCTGGCGCAGCCACAGGCCGATCTGCTCGGGCACGCCAGCGCGGTCGATCAGCCACGCGAATGCACCGGCATTGGCGATGATGAACATGATGACGGCCGACGAGATCACCGACTTCTTGAGCACCGGAAGCAGGTCGCCGAGACGAACCTCGATGATCACCGGCATCAGCAACGCAAAGGCAGCACGCTCCAGCAGCAGCTTGCGCACGCGCGGCACGATCATCAGCACAGCGAGGTAGGCGATGGCCGTGAGCATGCCCGCCACGTCGGTCACCCGGTCGAAGTCCTGCGCACTCATGCCATCGGCGAACCAGGTGCCGATCACGCGGTTGCCGAGCCAGAACGCCGCGAGCACGCCGGCCAGCGCGGCCACGTCTTGCAATGCCGCCAGGATCGGCAGCTTGCCATCGCCGTCCTGCTTGCCCCAGCTCTGCCAGCGGCAGTACAGGTAGACGAACAGCATCAGCGCGCCGCCGATGAACAGCCCCGGTCCGAAACCGGCAATGAACAGTTCGCCGATCGAGACCTCGGCGCTGACCCCGAACAGGATCATCGGGATCGACGGCGGAATGATCACGCCGAGCTCGGCGCTGGTGGCCTGCAGCGATGCCGCCCAGTTGCGTGGATAGCCGTGCCTGATCAGCGCCGGGATCAGGATCGCGCCAATGGCGAACGTGGTGGCGACACTGGAGCCCGACACCGCTGCGAAAATCATGCAGGTCAGCACGCAGGTCATCGGCAGCCCGCCCTGCACGCCGCCGACGATGCTCTTGGCGAAGTCCACGAGCCGGCGCGAGATGCCGCCGGTCTCCATCAGGTTGCCGGCGAGGATGAAGAACGGGATCGCGACCAGCGGAAACTTGTCGATCGCCAGAAACGCCTGGCGCGGCAGTTCGAACAGGTTGGCATCGGAAAAGATGCCAATGCCAACCCAGGCGGCCAGCCCGATCGACACCGCCACCGAGATGCTGAAGGCAAAGCACAGCACCATCGTGAAGATCATCGCGGTCGACATGGCGGCCTACTTCTGCAGTTCCAGTTCGCGGTTGATCGGTTCGAGATGGTTGGCCAGCACGGCCAGCATCGAGAACAGCGCGCCGGTCGGCAGCGCCAGATAGGCCCAGGCAATCGATAACGGCAGCGTGGCAAAGGTCTGAAAACGGATCCGCCACGCCAGATCGAAGCCGTAGTACGCGAGCACCGCGAGGAAGGCGAGCGTGACGCCAAGGATCAGCCTGCGCACGAAGCGGTGCCAGGCGCCGCGCGACAGCCGCAGCATCAGGTCGACCGACACCAGCGCGCCCTGCCGGAATGCGGCGACGATGCCCAGCATCACGCACCAGACGAACAGCCGGCCGATCAGTTCCTCGCTCCAGGGACTGGGCTGGTTCCAGATGAATCGGGTCAGCACCTGATACAGACCGATGCAGGCCAGCAGCGCCAGCAGCAGCGCAGCAGCCAGCCAGACCGCGGCCGTGACGCGGCGATCGAGTGCGAGGATCAGGCGGGACAACATGCGGTAATGACGGACAGCCTGCGCTTGAAGCGCCGCGCCCCGGACGGACCGGGGCGCGCGCGGGTCGAGTGCGGGCGAGGCACGGCCCCGCCCGCATTGCCTGGGCCTACTTGAACTCCTGGATGCGGCGAATGTTGTCGGCGCCGTACTTCTTGGCGAACTCCGACCACACCGGCGTCATCGCGGCGCGGAACGCGGCGCCATCGACGTTACTCACCGTCACGCCTTCCTTCCGCAGCTGGTCGATGCCGCTGGCCTCGTCGTCGTTGACCTTCTTGCGCTGGGCCGCGGCACCCGCCTTGGCGGCCTCGCGGAACGCCGCCTTGTCGGCGTCGTTCAGCGAGTTCCACAGCTTGGGCGACAGGATCAGCACTGCCGGCGAGTAGACGTGGCCGGTCAGCGACAGGTGCTTCGGCACCTGCGAGAACTTGGCCGAAAGAATGACCGGAATCGGATTTTCCTGGCCGTCGACCACGCCCTGCTGGAGCGCGGTGAACAACTCGGAGAAGGCCATCGGGGTTGGCTGCACGCCGATCGACTGGAACGCCTGGATGTGCACCGGGTTCTGCATCGTGCGCACCTTCAGGCCCTTCACGTCATCGGGTTTGACCACCGCGCGCTTCGAGTTCGTCATGTGCCGGAAGCCGTTCTCGGTCCACACCAGGCCCACCAGGCCTTTGGCCGTGAACTTGGAAAGCAGATCCTGGCCGATCGGGCCGTCGAGCACCGCGCGCGCATGTGGGTAGTCGCGGAACAGGAACGGGATGTCGACGATGCCGACCTCGGGCACGAAGTTGGACACCGGGCCGGTGGAGGTATTGGTCGCGTCGAGCGAACCGAGTTGCACGGCCTCGATGCTGGCGCGCTCGTCGCCGACGTTCGGCTGGATCTGGCACTTGTAGCGGCCCGCGGTGCGCTTCTCGACCTCGGCACAGAACGTCTGTGTGCCGGCGCCGTAATGCGAGGTGGCCGGGGTCGCATGCGAGATGCGGATCGTGGTCTGCGCCGACACGGCGCCAGCCGCAGCGAACGCGGCGGCAGCGGCGGCGGCGCGCGCGAGGACGGACAGGCGGAAATCTTTCATGCGTTCTCCTGGTGTCTTGTTGTGGTGATTGTCAGGCGCTGCGACGTCGTGCCGCCAAGGAACAGACGCGACACGCATCGCGCGGGCGGAGAAGTGTCGGGAGCGGCCCGCAGCTTGTCAAGGCGCGCAGACCCTCGCTGACCAATCCGCCCTTGCCGCTGTCCCGCGCCGTACCGTTCCGGCTACAGCGCATGGTCTCGTAGCGGCCCCCGGTTCCCTGCGCGCGGGCCAGCGTCTGCGGTCTCGCCGGGCAAGGCCGCGCGACTCGCGAATCCCAGCGCCGCTTCGCGGAAGTGACGCGCCGCTTCGGCCTCCTCGCCGAGCGTCTCGGCCAGCCGTGCCAGCGCCAGCAACGTGGCGGGATGACTGGCCGCGCGCAGACTGTCTTCCAGATAGCTCCGCGCCTTACCCCAGAGTTGCTCCTTCAGGCAAAGCAAGCCAAGACACCGCAGCAGCGCCGCATCGCCCGGGTGCGACTTCAGCCAGCCTTCAGCACGTTCGATGCGGTCGCGGGCCGGGAAGACCTGGCTGCGCGCGTACTCGTCGAGCAGGCGATCGTCCCAGCGCTTGGAGAGTGCGGACTCGATCGCCTGCGCGGCGACCCGGCCACGGCCGGCCAGGTTGAGCAGGCGCGCCGCTTCGAGCGCCAGTTCCGGGCGCTCGCGATCGGCCGGCGGCACGCTGCTCCAGACCGTTTCCAGCGCCGAGGGATCGTGCCGCCGCGCCAGCAGAATCTCGCGCCAGGCCAGCAGCTTGTAGCGCTCTGCCAGCACCGGATGCAGCGCGTTGCGCTTCTCCAGCGCACGCACGCCGCGAATCACATCGTCCCAGTGGCCCGACTGCAGGTGCGCGTTCAGGAGCACCCGCGACGCATGGATCTGCCGCCCGCCGGCAGAGCGCAGCTGATCAAGCGCGCCCAATGCCTTGCCGGTCTCGCGCGACTCGGCCCACATTTCGGCACTGCTGACGAGCCGCGCCAGCTCCAGCGCAGGGTCAGACTCCGCCCGGGCCAGCCACTCATCGCGCCGGGTGCTCTCCTGCATCCGGTGAGCGGCCCGCGCACCGATCAGCGCAGCCAGCCCGGCATTGTCGTGAACCGACTGCGCAACACGCGCCGCGCGCTCGGCGCGGCTGAACCGACCTTCCATCAGCGCCCGCAGCGCATCGCGCAGCGCGCGCTGACCACCCGCCTCGTCACGCCGCTGGCGGTAGGCGCGCACCCGGTCCGGAAAGTCGGCGGCGCGCTGCGCCAGCCGCGCAAGCCACCACACCGCCACCAGAACCACCGCTGAAATCAGCAGAAAAAGATTGAGTGACAGATCGACGCGCGTCGGCGGCACAAGCAGCACCACGTTGCCATGGTTGAACTGCGCCAGCAGCGCTGCGGCAACCGCCAGCAGCGTCAGCAGGAGCCCCCAGCCAAGCCACTTCATGCCGGCTCCCGCGCGTTCATCAGCGCCCGCCCTGCCGCAGGCCGCGAAGCGCCGCCAGACTGTCGCTCAGCTGCGGCAGATCGACCGACAGCGGCATGCTTGCGAGCTGCTTGAGCTGGGTCTGCGCCGCGACAGCGGCGGGCGTGCGTACATCGAAGTAGCGCGTCAGCAGCGCCTGCGCCTCGGTCAGATCGGCGCGATACAGACGATCGCTGCGCATCAGCAGCGCCTGACGCGCGTCGAGCAAGCGCAGCTTGAGTTGATGCCGGACCAGTTGCTGCTGCGGGCCGTTCAGCAGAAGTGCCTCGGGCGTATCGACCTCGCGAATCCTGATCAGGTCGCCAAACTCCTGGTCCAGCCAGGCGCGCACACGCGACCAGACGGTCTCGGGCGCTGCGGGCGCGGCAGCACGGGCCGATGACCGGGTCGGCGTGGTCGGCCGGGCAGCCGCCTCGGCCAGCAGTGGCAACGCATCGACCGATTGCGCAAGCTGATCGAGCTTCAGCGCCATGCCGGTGATGTCGACGGTCGGCGCAGCACGCAGGCGCTCGAGATCGCGCGCAATCGCGCGCCGCAGCGTGACGCCCTGAGGGCCGCCGATCCGCGCGAGACGCGCATCGGCACCCTGCAGCGCCGCCAGTGCGGCAGGCAACCCGTTGGCGGTCTGGACCTCCTGCGCCGCCAGCATGATCAGGCGCTCGACCTCGATGAGCGCGAGATCATCGCGTCCGCGCGTCAGGTCGGCGTGCAGTTGATCGAGATCGGCGCGCTGCTCGTGAAGACGCGCCAGATCGGTCTCAAGGCGCTCGATGCGTCCCTGCGCGTCGCGGTCGCGCTGCGCCGCGAGCTCATCGGCTGCAGCCAGTGCCCCACGGCTTTGCTCCAGCTGCTGACGCAGTTGGCGCACCTCGCCGCGCAGCATGACCAGCCCGATGATGCTGGCCAGCGCAATCAGGCCTACGCCCAGCAGCAGCGCAAATCGCAGCGGTCGTGCCGACCGCACGGCGGCGGGCGCCGGGACCGACGAGGGTGCCGCCGCAGACGCTGAAGGCGGCGGCGCTGAAGCAGTCGGCGGGGAGGACGGAGCTTCGCTCATCGGCACGGACGGGTTGGCTATCGACTTTGATTCTAGCGGCCACCCTGTCACCGGCCCGCTGTCGGCACTCGACACCGGGCTGCGATGCGACATCCGGCGCGCGGGTCACCGTCACCGCTGCTGCGCGCCTGCCGCCCGAGCCTGACGCGACTGCCGCGCGGTCAGGCTGCAGCAACGAGCGAATCGACCGTGCAGGCCACACAGGCCGCGTCCGCGAAACCGGACGCGTGAAGACGCTCGACGATGCGCGGATGGAGCGCCAGCGCACGACCGCGCTGCAACCAGGGCAGCGCTGCGGGCAGTGCGAGGTCGGCCGCCTGGACCAGCGCCTCGACGGCCTCGCTGCTGGTGACGACGAGCCGCGGCGGTGGCCCGCCGAGCCGCGCGGCGATCCATCTGACATCGCCTGCGTCCCAGGGACGCGCGCGACGCGCGTAGACAGCGACCGCATCGACCGGGACACCCTGACCGCGAAGCTGGTCGAGCAGCCAGTCGCGCCCCTGTTCAGCTCGCAGCAGAAGCACGCGGCGCAGCGCAGCGCCGGCTTCACCACGCGCCGCACGATGGACCTGCAGGGCGTTCCAGAACGCTTCCGAGCCGGTCGCGGCATCGGGCTCGTCGGCAGCGGAGCCCTCGAACACACCGGGAGCCGGGGCGGACGCGCGATCCGGGTCCGCTTCAGGCGCGACCAGCGTGAGCTGGGCGCCGTCAGCCCGCGCCAGCAGCGTACGCGCCGCGTCGGCCGTGGCGCCCCCGACCGCGCCGATTGCCGTACCGACCGGCCAGTCCCGACCGTCGAGCAGCCGATGCACGGCGCGAACCGCAGCCGGGCTCACGAAGATCGCGAGGTCGATGTCTGCCAATCGCGCCAGCGCCGCGCGGGCGCCCGCCGCGTCGGGTGCCGGACCGATATCGAAGGCGGGTAGCCATCGCGCATCATGACCGGCCGCGCGCAGCGCATCGGCCAGCGCGCTTCCGGCGGCACCCGGCCGCATCACCAGCCAGGGCCGCGGTTCGGCGCCAGCCGCGGTCATCGCAGCGCGGCCGCGCGTGCTCAGCCGGCGATCAGCGCCAGCGCGCCGCGCGACTTGAGTTCAGCCACCGCGTCGAGCGCCAGCGCTTCGCCATCAGCGATCGCGCCGCGTCGCTCGACCGCAACATGCTCGCCGGTCTTGTGGTTTCCGACCAACGCACGCAGATGAATCTCGGCGCCCTCGATCTGTGCATGCGCGGCCAGCGGGACCTGGCAACTGCCACCCAGCCCGCGCGACACCGCACGCTCCGCCGCGGTCACGGCGCGCGTGTGCGGGTGCTCCAGCGGCGCGACGATGCCCGCCGCCGTGGCCGTGCCGGCAGCAATCTCGATGCCCAGCGCGCCCTGACCTGGTGCAGGCAGGAACTCGGTGGTTGGCAGCACCTGACGGATCCTGTCGGCAAACCCTAGCCGCTTCAGCCCTGCGGCTGCCATGATCAGCGCATCGAACTCGCCGCGGTCGAGCTTGGCGAGACGCGTATTGACATTGCCGCGCACCGGCAACACGGTCAGGTGAGGAAAATGAACGCGCAGCATCAGTTCGCGCCGCAGGCTGCTGGTCCCCACGCGGGCGCCCGCGGGCAGGTCGCGCAGCGACGCGTAGGCGGTGGATACGAAGCAGTCGCGCGGGTCCTCGCGCTCCATCACCGCAGCCAGCGCGAACTCGGGCGCCAGCTCCATCGGCACGTCCTTCAGCGAGTGGACTGCGAGGTGCGCACGGCCATCGAGCAGCGCGACCTCGAGCTCCTTGATGAACAGGCCCTTGCCGCCGACCGCCGACAGCGCGCGGTCGAGGATCTGGTCGCCGCGCGTGGTCATGCCCAGCAGTTCGACCGGGGTGCCCGGATTGAGTGCGCGCAGGCGGGCCTGCACGTGCTCGGCCTGCCACATCGCGAGCGGGCTTTCGCGGGTGGCGATAATGATGGCAGCGGTTGACATGACCTCAAGTGTACGGGCGGACAGGGCAATGCAGGCAACGGAGGCGCGGCGATGACCGGAACCCAGGACAGCGCCGGCGCGCGCGAAACGGCCGTCCGGGCCGGCGACGACGGCGCGCTACGTGACGATATCCGACTGCTCGGCCGCCTGCTCGGCGACGTGCTGCGCAGCCACGAAGGCGCAGCGCTGTTCGACGCGGTGGAGGAAATCCGCCAGACCTCGACCCGCTTCCGGCGTCACGATGATCCGGCCGACGCCCGTCAGCTCGACCGGCTGCTGAAGAAGCTGCCGCGCGATGCCACGCTCAGCGTGGTGCGCGCCTTCAGCTACTTCTCGCACCTGGCCAACATCGCCGAAGACCAGCATCTGCTGCGCTCGCGCCGGCGCGACCGCCGCCAGGGCCGCATGACACCGGGTTCGCTGGCTGCCACCTTCGAGCAGCTCGGCCGCGGCGGCGTGACCGCCGCACGCGTGCGCGAACTGTTGTCGCAGGCCACGCTGATGCCGGTGCTGACCGCGCATCCGACCGAGGTTCGGCGCAAGAGCATCCTGGATACCGAACGGGAGATCGCGGCGCTCATCGATGACGATGCGCACGGCCGCGACGACGATGCCGAGGCCCGCACCGAGCGGCTCCGCGCGCTCATCGCCACGCTGTGGCAGACGCGCATGCTGCGGCCGCAGAAGCTGACCGTGGCCGACGAGATCGGCAACGCCCTGTCGTACTGGCGCAGCACCTTCATTGGCGAGATGCCGTCGCTGTACGCCGAGCTCGCGCGTCGCAGCGGCAGTGATCCGCTCGCCCAGCCCGGCGCCCGCCCGTTCCTGCGCCTGGGCAGCTGGATCGGCGGCGACCGCGACGGCCACCCACATGTCAGCGCCGCGACCATGCGCGCCGCGCTCGCCGCGCAGGCATCGACGGTGTTCGAGCACTATCTGGAGCAGGTACACGCGCTCGGCGCCGAGCTGTCGATGTCGGCGCTGCTGGCGCCGCCGGAACCGGCACTGGCCGCGCTGGCTGCGGCCAGCGGCGACGACTCGCCCCAGCGCGCCGACGAACCTTACCGACAGGCGCTCAGCGGTATTTACGCACGGCTTGCCGCAACAGCCAGCGCGCTCGGTCTCGAGCTGCGTGCACGACCGGCGCAGCTCGTGGCCACCCCGTATGGCCGCGCGGCCGAGTTCATCGCCGATCTGGACATCGTGATCGGCGCACTCGAACACCATCACGGCGCGGCGATCGCCACCCATCGCGCGCTGCCGCTGCGCCGCGCAGCCGTGATCTTCGGCTTTCACGGCGCCACGCTTGACCTGCGCCAGAGTTCCGACGTGCTCGAATCGGTGGTCGCGGAGCTGCTGGCACAGGCCGAGGTCTGTGCCGACTATTCATCGCTGCCGGAAGACGAGCGGATTCGGTTGCTGACCCACGAACTGGGACATGCCCGCCCGTTGCTGTCAGCCCACCTGCGCTACAGCGAACGCACACGCGCCGAGCTGGCGGTGTTCGAGTCGGCGCGCACGCTTCGCGAGGCGTTCGGCGAGGCGGCGATCGACAAGCACATCGTCTCGCACACCGAAGCCTTGTCCGACCTGCTCGAAGTGGCGCTGCTGCAGAAGGAAACCGGCCTGCTCACCGGCAATGAGCTACGCCGCTGCGCGCTGATGGTGGTGCCGCTGTTCGAGACCATCGATGACCTGCAGCGCGCGCCGCAGATCATGCGCGACCTGATCGCGCATCCGGGCCTGCGCCACCTGCTGGTGCAGCCCGGCCCTGGCGCGTCGCGGCCGTTGCAGGAAGTGATGCTCGGCTACTCGGACAGCAACAAGGACGGCGGCTTTCTCGCCTCCAACTGGTCGCTGTACCAGGCCACCCAGAAGCTTCGCGATCTGTTCGAGGATCACGGCGTGCAGTTGCGGCTGTTCCATGGCCGGGGCGGCTCGGTCGGGCGCGGCGGCGGCCCAAGCTTCGAGGCGATCCTGGCGCAACCCGCCGGCAGCGTGCGCGGCCACATCCGGCTGACCGAGCAGGGCGAGATCATCCAGGCCAAGTACGCGGACCCACGCATTGGCCGGCACCACCTGGAGACGCTGGTCTCGGCGCTGCTGCAGGCCACGCTGCTGCCGGAGCGGCAAGGCGCCCACGCCGGTTTCGAGGAGGCGCTGCACGAAATCGCCGCCCACGCACACCGCGCCTACCGCGGGCTGGTCTACGAGACCGACGGTTTCGCCGAGTTTTTCTTCTCGGCCACGCCGATCGCCGAAATCATGGCGCTGAACATCGGCAGCCGACCGGCCTCGCGCAAGGCCACCGGCCGCATCGAGGATCTGCGCGCAATTCCGTGGGTGTTCAGCTGGGGCCAGTGCCGACTGCTGCTGCCCGGCTGGTACGGCTTCGGCAGCGGCATCGACGCCTATCTCGCTGCCGCCGCCTCGCCGGCGGCACGCCGCACGCGCATGAAGCTGCTGAAGGACATGGCGCGCAGCTGGCCGTTCTTCCGCATGCTCACCAGCAACATGGAGATGGTGCTGGCCAAGAGCGACCTGTCGGTGGCGAGCCGCTACGTGCGGCTGGCGTCCGACCCGGCGCGTGCGCGGGCGATCTTTGCGACTATCTCGGCCGAGTGGAAGCTCACCGTCAAGCACTGGCTCACCATCAGCGGCCAGCGCGCGCTGCTGGAGTCCAACCCGGAGCTGGCGCGCAACATCAAGAACCGGCTGCCCTACCTCGATCCGCTCAACCATCTGCAGGTCGAGCTGATCAAGCGCCATCGCGAAGGCCGCAGCGACGGCGGCGACGAGCGCATCAAGCGCGGCATCCACCTGACCATCAACGGCATTTCAGCCGGCTTGCGAAACACCGGCTGATCGCGCCGCTGCGCAGAAGCCGTGCCGCGCTTGCCGGATCGACCCGCGGCTGCGATCAGCCCTGTTTGCCGTCAGCCCCTCTGCGCGTACGGTCGGCAGCCTGGCAGCACGCCCGGCCGATGCGCACTTACGCGGGCCGCGCTGCCGCTTTCACGGCGGGCCATTGCCGGCGCGAGATCGGCAGCCGCTCCGGCAGTTCCTTGAGCAGCACCTCCCAGTGGCCGTCGCCGGCATCGCCATCTTCCGCCGCGCCGCGCACGCGTTGGAAACCATGGATCGACTGCCGCGCCACCAGCGCATTGCGATGGATCCGTACGAAGCGGTCGCCGAACTCGGTCTCCAGCGACGTCAGCGACTCCTCCGTCAGGTACTCGCGCGCCGCGGTGCGGATCGTCACGTACTTGAGTTCAGCGCGCAGGTAGATCACCTCGTCAATCGGCACCAGGATCAGACGGCCACGCTCGGACACCGTGATCCGGCTGCGCTGGCTACCCAGCGACTGCGCGACCTGCTCGAGCCGTGGCTCGTTGGGCGCCAGCCGCTGCGCGCGCGCCAGTGCGGCCGCCAGCTTGTCGGCGCGTACCGGCTTCAGCAGATAGGCGAGCGCCTGCACCTCGAAGGCCTCGAGCGCGTGCTCGTCGTAGGCGGTCACGAAGATGATCGCCGGCGGCTGCGGGCGCGCGGCCAGATGACGCGCGACCTCGATGCCGTTCATGCCGGGCATGTGGATGTCGAGCAACACCACGTCCGGCTGCAGGCGATCCATCAGCTCGAGCGCTGTCACGCCATTGGGAGCCTCACCGACGATCTCGTGCGGCGCGTCTGCGACCGCATCGGCCAGCACCTGGCGGATGCGGGCGCGCGCCGGCGGTTCGTCATCGACAATCAGCAAGCGCAGCATGGTCAGCGGTGCTCCACCGGAATGGTCAGGGTCAGTTCGAAGCGGTTGCCGCGCACCTGGGCGTCGAGCTTGGCTTCGAGGTCGTAGATCAGCGCCAGCCGGCCGCGGATGTTGGCCAGGCCGATCTGGTTACCCTCGCGCTGCAGCGGCTCGCGCGCAATCGGGTTGCTGACGAAGAACTCGAGGTTGAAGCCGATCTGCCGCACGCGCACGACGATCCGGCACTCGCCCTCGCGTCGCTCGGCACCATACCGGACCGCATTTTCGATGATCGGCTGCAACAGCAGTTGCGGCACACGTGCGCGCGGATGCACGGCGCCGATCTGCCAGTCGACCACGAGCCGCTCGCCCAGCCGGGTCTGCTCGATCTCCACGTACTGCCGGCACAGGCCCAGCTCCTGCTCGAACGGCACCAGCTTGCGCACGTCGCCCATCACCGCGCGGAAAAGTTCGGAGATGTTTTCGAGCATGCGCTCGGCCTGCGCCGGATTGTTTCTCACGACCGCCAACACCGCGTTCAGGCTGTTAAAGAAGAAGTGCGGCCGGATCCGTGATTGCAGGGCCTGGTAGCGGGCCTCGGTCAGCGCGGGCGAGAAGGCACGGTCGCGAAGCTCGAGATAGTGCTGCACGGCCATGCCACCGAGCAGCGCCAGCGCCAGGAACAGCGCAACGCGTGGTCCCTGCAGCAGCGAGGACAGATCGTGGAACAGGGCCAGCAGCACGGCCGTGACCGCCACCGGCGTGAGCCAGGCGACCGCGCGCTGCAGCGGCAGCGGCTTGCCCTGCAGCGTGCGGCGCGCCAGGCACCACAGCATCAGCGTCAGCAGCAGCAGCGGCTCGACGGCGGCGGCGGCGGTAAGCACCGCCTCCGGAACCTCCGCCAGCGAGCTGGCGAGCGTGACCGTGACCGCGAGCAGCGCCAGGTTGACGGCCAGCAGCGTGCGCAACACCACGCCCAGGTTGCAGCCGTCGGGGATCACCTGGCGCGGCGCCGGCGCGGCGGTCTCGGCACGCGTGGGCAGCGGCGCGCCGATCTCGGCCGCATGCGGCCGGGCGCGCGCGCCCGGACTGCGGCTGGATCGCGCGTCTGCCTTCGGCGCCACCCTGTTCGAGGGGTCCTTGCTCACGCTCCTATACTTTCGCGCTTTGTGCTGTTGTTGTCTGTTGGCCTGTCGGCACCGCCGGTGCCGCGCGCTGGTGCCGAGTATGCCCAACGGCGCCCTGTCTGGAACGTCATGTCAAACGCCCAAACCGCCCATTCGTCGCTTCATCAGAAAGATGCCGGCTGGTCCGGCCGCTTCGCCGAGCCGGTGGCGGACTTCGTGCTGCGCTACACCGCCAGCGTGGGCTTCGACCAGCGACTGGCGCTGGCCGACATTCGCGGCTCGCTCGCGCACGCGGCCATGCTGGCGCACGTCGGCGTGCTGGGCGCCGACGATCTGGCGGCGATCGAGCGCGGCATGGCGCAGATACGGGGCGAGATCGAACGCGGCGAGTTCACCTGGCGACTCGACCTCGAGGACGTTCACCTGAACATCGAGCGGCGCCTGACCGAGCTGGCGGGCGATGCCGGCAAGCGGCTGCACACCGGCCGTTCGCGCAACGATCAGGTCGCCACCGATGTGCGCCTGTGGCTGCGCGACGAGATCGACGCGATCGACGCCGGGCTGGCCGCGCTGCAGCGGGCGCTGGTCGAGCAGGCCGCGCGCCATACAGCCACCGTGATGCCCGGTTTCACCCACCTGCAGGTCGCGCAGCCGGTGACCTTTGGCCACCACCTGCTCGCGTATGTGGAGATGTTCGAGCGCGACCGCGAGCGGATGCGCGATGCCCGCCGGAGCGTCAACCGGCTGCCGCTCGGTGCGGCCGCACTGGCCGGCACCACCTATCCGATCGATCGCGCCTTCGTGGCGCGCGAGCTGGGCTTCGAGGCCGTCGCGCAGAACTCGCTGGATGCGGTCAGCGATCGCGACTTCGCAATCGAGTTCTGCGCCGCCGCCGCGCTGGTGATGACGCACATCTCGCGCTTCTCGGAGGAACTGGTGATCTGGATGAGCCCGCGCTTCGGGTTCATCCGCCTGCCGGACCGCTTCACGACCGGCTCGTCGATCATGCCGCAGAAGAAGAACCCCGACGTGCCCGAACTGGCGCGCGGCAAGAGCGGGCGCGTGACCGGTCACCTGATGAGCCTGCTGATGCTGATGAAGGGCCAGCCGCTCGCCTATAACAAGGACAACCAGGAGGACAAGGAACCGCTGTTCGACACCGTCGATACGGTGCTCGATACCGTGCGGGCCTTTGCCGACATGGTGCCGGGCATCGAGGTCGATGCGGCGGCCATGCGCGCGGCCGCCGAGCAGGGGTTCTCGACCGCGACCGACCTGGCCGACTACCTGGCGCGCCGCGGCGTGCCTTTCCGTGACGCGCACGAAGCCGTGGCGCGCGCGGTCCGGCTTGCTTCCGAGCGCGGGGTCGACCTGGCCGCCCTGTCGGTGGCTGATCTGCGTCAGTTCGCGCCGCAGATCGACGACGACGTGGCCGACGTGCTGACCATCGATGGCTCGGTCGCAGCGCGCAATCACGTCGGCGGCACCGCACCCGAGCAGGTGCGCGCGCAGGCTGCCGCCTGGCAGCAGCGGCTGGCAGGCTGACACGCCTGCGCCGCCCGCCCCGCGCAGGTCAGGACAGTTCGATCCGGTAGCCCGTCGGCGAGACCGCGCGGCCGATCTCGACCGCCGCCACGCCGCGCGCCGACAACGCCGCGCGGGCAGCGTCGAACTGGTCGGCGGCGATGAACACCAGCAGGCCGCCCGAGGTCTGCGGGTCGTACAGCAGGTCGACGAGCGCGTCTGGCACGCCCGCGGCGACCCGCACGCCGTCGGCAAAGTGTTCGCGGTTGGTTGCCATGCCGCCACTGCGCCCATCGGCCACCAGGTCGAGCGCACCGTCGAACAGCGGCACCGCCGCAGACGTGAGCGCCACACTGACCCCGCTGGCCTCGGCAATCTCGGAGGCATGACCGATCAGGCCAAAGCCGGTGATGTCGGTACAGGCATGCACGCCGTCGATCGGCTGAAGTGCCTCGGCCGCCGCCTTGTTCAGCGTACGCATGGCCTCGATGGCCTGCTCGACCAGTCGCGGCGGTGCCTTGCCGCGCTTGATCGCCGAGCCGATCACGCCGGTGCCGATCGGCTTGGTGAGCAAAATGCGATCGCCTTCGCGCGCGCCGCGGTTCGACCAGATGCGTGCCGGATCGATCGCGCCGGTCACCGCGTAGCCGAACTTCATCTCGGCATCTTGCACCGTGTGGCCGCCGAGCAGCGCCACGCCGGCCTCGCGCAGCTTGTCGTAACCGCCGCGGAACACGTCGCCGATGATCGAGCGATCAGCCAGTGACTTCGGAAAGCCAGCTACCGCAAGCGCGGTCAGCGGTCGGCCGCCCATCGCGTACACATCGCTGAGCGAGTTGGCAGCGGCGATCTGGCCGTAGGTGTACGGGTCATCGACGATCGGCGTGAAGAAATCGACTGTCTGCACGAGCGCCGGTCCGCCTTCCCAGACGAACACGCCGGCGTCCTCGGAGTGGCGGAAGTCGATCAGGACGCGAGGATCGGTTTGGAGCGGAATGTCGCCCAGGACCTGGGCGAGCTCGCCTGCGGCGAGCTTGCTCGCTCAGCCGGCGCAGCTGACCATTTCGGTCAGGCGCCGGTTGTCGGAAGGTTCCATGATCGGGGCTTTCGGAAGGCAACGCACTGCGGAGGACTGAAGCTTACCCGCGCGCCGGCCGACGCGCAGCGCCGCTTCGCCGTGCCGACCGGGTCGGCCATGCGGCATGCTTGGCACGGGCAGTCCTCGACCGAGGACTGGCCGGGCTCTACAATTGACGGCTTTGCGGGTAGCGTTCATCGGCCGGTGCACTGCGGCCTCGCGCGGCCGGCAATTTCGATGCCCCCCCAATGGGAGACCGTCATATGCAGGCTGCATTGAAGCTGTCCCGCGGAATCGACTGGATCAGCGAAAAGGTCGGCTCCGCGCTGATCTGGCTGATCCTGGCCACCGTCCTGATCAGCGCCATCAACGCCTCGGTCCGCAAGGCGTTCAATATTGGTTCCAACGCTTGGCTCGAACTGCAGTGGTATCTGTTCGCCGCGGTGTTCATGTTGTGCGCCGGCTACACGTTCCTGCATAACGCGCACGTGCGGATCGACTTCGTGGCAAGCAAGCTGTCGGCACGCACACGAAACTGGATCGACATCATCGGCATCGTGCTGTTCCTGGCGCCGCTGTGCTATCTGGTGATCACGCTGGCCTGGCCGCTGTTCGTCAACGCCTACAACAGCGGCGAGCGCTCGGCCAACGCCGGCGGACTGATCCGTTGGCCCGTCTATATGCTGGTGCCTCTGGGGATGGCGCTGCTGCTGATGCAGGCCCTGTCGGAACTGATCAAACGCGTGGCCTTCCTGCGTGGCCTGATTCCTGATCCGCTCGCGCACAAGGAACCCGGCCAGCAGCACGGAGAAGACACCGCCAAGGATGTGGAGGGCTCGAAATGATCGCCTTCCTGTCCGCCAACTTCGTCCCGCTGCTGTTCCTCGGGCTGCTGTTCTTCCTGCTGACCGGATTCCCGGTCTCCTTTTCGCTGGCCGCCACCGGACTGCTTTTCGGCTTTATCGGCATTGGGCTCGACCTGTTTCCGGCCAACCTGTTCCAGGCGCTGCCACTGCGGATCTTCGGGATCATGCAGAACGACACGCTGCTTGCGATCCCGTTCTTCACGCTGATGGGCATCATCCTCGAACGCAGCGGCATGGCCGAGGATCTGCTGGAAACCGTCGGCCAGGTATTCGGGCCGGTGCGCGGCGGCCTGGCGATCGCCGTGATCCTGGTCGGCGCGCTGCTGGCCGCCACCACCGGCGTCGTGGCTGCAGCCGTCATCAGCATGGGCCTGATTTCGCTGCCGATCATGCTGCGTTACGGCTACAACCGCACCATCGCCA
>CAZTUT010000049.1:0-18818 GCA_964616395.1 uncultured Burkholderiaceae bacterium | reverse complement strand
TGGTCACGTTCACCGGCGGCGTGCCCATCGGCAAGTACATCGCCGCCAAGGCGGTCTACAAGCGTCAGGTGCTGGAACTCGGCGGCAACGATCCGATCATCGTGATGGAGGATGCCGACGTCGAGGAAGCGGCCACGCTGGCCGCGGCCGGCTCGTACAAGAACTCGGGCCAGCGCTGCACCGCGGTCAAGCGGATGCTGGTGCACGAGCGCGTGGCCGACGAGTTCGTCGAGAAGCTGGTGGCCAAGACGCGCGCGGTCAAGTACGGCAACCCCCTCGATCCGGGCGTCGACATGGGCACGGTCATCGACGAGCCGGCGGCGCGCGACTTCGAGGCGCGCGTCAACGATGCGGTCGCGCAGGGCGCCAAGCTGCTGGTCGGCAACGAGCGGCGCGGCGCGCTGTACTCGCCTACCGTGATCGATCGCGTGCGGCCCGAAATGAATGTCGTGCATACCGAGACCTTCGGGCCGGTATCGCCAGTGATCCGCTTCGGCTCGATCGACGAGGCCATCGCGCTGTCCAACGGCACCGCCTACGGACTGTCGTCGGCGATCTGCACCAACCGGCTCGACTACATCACGCGCTTCGTGCGCGAGCTCAATGTCGGCAGCGTCAACGTGCGCGAGGTTCCCGGTTACCGGCTGGAATTGACGCCTTTTGGCGGCATCAAGGATTCCGGCCTGGGGTACAAGGAGGGCGTGCTGGAAGCCATGAAGTCGTTCACCAACACCAAGACCTACTCGCTGCCCTGGTAGCAGGCGCAGCAGGCCGAATCGGAACAAGGATGCCGTGCAGACGCTGCTGAACCTGCTCGCTGCCATCGCGCTGCTGGTCTGGGGCACGCACATCGTGCGTGCCGGCGTGCTGCGCGTGTTCGGCGCCAGCCTGCGGCAGGTGCTGCAACGAAGCATGAAGCGCCGCTCGACGGCGTTCGCCGCGGGCGTGGCGGTCACCGGTCTGCTGCAAAGCTCGACCGCGACCGCGCTGTTGGTGTCGAGCTTCGTCGGCAAGGGCATGATCGCGACCAGCGCCGCGCTGGCCGTGATGCTGGGTGCCGACGTCGGCACCGCGCTGATGGTGCAGCTGTTCTCGCTGAACCTGAGCTGGCTGGCGCCGCTGGCGATCGTGATCGGCGTGGTCATCTACCTGTCGCGGCGTCAGGAACAGGCCGGGCAGATCGGCAAGATCGTGCTGGGTCTGGGCGTGATGATCCTGGCGCTGCAACTGATCGTGCAGGCCACCGCGCCGCTGACACAGGGCGCCGGCATGAAGGTCGTGTTCGCCCAGCTCACCGGCGATCTGTTGCTCGATGTGGTGATCGGTGCGCTGATGGCGGTGCTCTGCTACTCCGGTCTCGCGGTTGTGCTGCTGACCGCAACGCTGGCCGCCGCCAACGTGCTGCCGGTGCCGGTGGCGCTGGCGATCGTGATCGGCGCCAATCTGGGCAGCGGCCTGCTGGCGGTGCTGACCACGCTGCGCGCCGACCCGGTGACGCGCCGCGTGCCTGCCGGAAACTTCCTGTTCAAGCTGGCCGGCGCGCTGCTGGTGCTGCCGCTGCTGCCCTGGGCCATCCAGGGTCTGTCGACGCTGGGCAGCCACATCGGCGCCACCGATGCGAAGTCGATGGTGGTCAACTTCCATCTCGCATTCAACGTGCTGATCGCGCTGCTGTTCATCCAGTTCACTGGCACTGTATCCAAGCTGGTTGAAGCAATGCTGCCGTCCCAGCCCGTCTCCGACCTGCCGGGTCAGCCCAAGCACCTCGATCCAACCGCGCTGAACACGCCGGCGCTGGCCATCGGCAATGCGGCGCGCGAGTCGATTCGGCTCGCCGACACCGTGCAGGACATGCTTGCCGGCCTGCTCACGGTCCTCAAGACCAACGACTTCGCACTGGCCGAGCAGTTGCGCCAGCGCGACGACGAGATCGACCGCCTGTACACCGCCGTCAAGCTGTACCTGACCCAGATCAGTCGCGAGGCGCTGGAGTCGCACGAGTCGCAGCGCTGGGCCGACATCATCCAGTTCACCATCAACATGGAGCACGCGGGCGACATCATCGAGCGCATGCTGCTCGACGTGGCCGAAAAGAAGATCCAGCACGGGCTGTCGTTTTCCGAAGCGGGCATGACCGAGATCGAGGATCTGCACACACGGCTGCTGGCCAACCTGAAAATGGCGGTCGCGGTGTTCCTGCACGGCGATCTGAAGACCGCGCAGCAGCTGATCGCCGAGAAGGTCAGCTTCCGCGAACTGGAGATGCGCTACGCCGACAGCCACCTGCAGCGGCTCAGCGGCAACACGCCGCAGTCGATCGAGACCAGTTCGCTGCACCTGGACCTGCTGTCCGACTTCAAGCGCGTCAACTCGCTGTTCTGCTCGATCGCCTACCCGATCCTCGAAAGCGCCGGCGTGCTGTCGCGCACTCGCGTGATCGGCGAGCAGACGCTGTTCGGCGCCGACGCGCGCTCGCGGCCGGCCAATGCGAGGTCCTGATCGCAACGCTGAACGATTGAACGCGCCCGTTTGCTGAAACATCCGCTGCCTGTATTCCGCTCGCGGCTCGCGTTCCGACCCGAACTTCGATCCGATCTCCTCTCTGTTTCCGACACCATGCCTTTAACAATCTCCGACATCCAGCGACTGTTCGACCAACTCGGCGACCGCGCCTACAGCGGCGAGCCGGTCAGCCAGATCGAGCATGCGCTGCAGTGCGGCCAACTGGCCGAGCAGGCGGGCGCCAGCCCGGCGCTGGTCACCGCCGCGTTCCTGCACGACATCGGCCACCTGATCAACGATCAGGGCGAGTCGCCAACGCTGCGCGGCATCGATGACCGCCACGAGTACGTGGCGATCCCGCGGCTGCGCGACCTGTTCGATGACGCTGTGCTGGCGCCGATCCGGCTGCACGTGGATGCCAAGCGCTACCTGTGCGCGCGTGGCGACGGCACGATGAGCGGTCCGCAGTACCTGGCGGCCCTGTCGGCTGATTCGGTGCGCAGCCTCAAGCTGCAGGGCGGCGTGTTCTCGGACGCCGAGGCCGATGCCTTCATCGCCCAGCCGCATGCGGCCGACGCGGTCAAGGTACGGCGCTGGGACGACCTGGCCAAGGTCGCCGGGCAGCCCACGCCGCCACTGGCCCACTACATGGTCATCGCCGCGAGCATCGCGCGCGCCTGACCCTCCGCACGCATCCAGCACTGACGAGCGCTCCGCCCCACATGATCACCTGCCGCGCCACCGACGACGAACTGCGCGAGTTCGTCCCCTTCCTGCACGCGCTGATCGGCATCGCCAACGACGTGATCCGGCCGCTGTTCCTGTCGGGCACTGCGGTCATCGACAAGGCCGACGCCTCGCCGGTCACGCAGGCCGACCGCGGCGCCGAGCAGGCAATGCGCGCGCGCATCGAGGCGCGCTACCCCGGTCATGCACTGATCGGCGAGGAGTTCGGCAACAAGCCCGGAAGTCGCTACCGCTGGGTGCTCGACCCGGTCGACGGCACCCGCGCCTTCATCACGAACTGCTTCATCTTCGGCACGCTGATCGCGCTCGAGCGCGATGACGGCGACGGCTTCCGCCCGATGCTCGGCGTGATCTCTCACCCGGCGGCCGGCGTGGCGCTGATCGGGCATGCCGGCGGCTGCACGCTGCACACCGCCGATGGCGCCCACCGCGCGGTGCGCGTGCGCCCGTGCGCGCGCATCGAAGACGCCACGCTGCTGACCACCAGCCTGTGGACCGTGGGCGAGCAGCGCAACGCGCCGAACGTCGATCGGATCCAGCGCATCGCCGAACGCGCGCGCCTGACCCGCACCTGGGGCGACTGCTTCGGCTACTTCTCGATCGCCACCGGCGGCGCCGACCTGATGCTCGACCCCACGCTGGCCTACTGGGACGTGGCCGCAATTGTCCCGGTGATCGAAGGCGCCGGCGGACGCGTCAGCAGCTGGACCGGCGATGACCCGCTGGCCACACCGTCGCTGATCGCCACCGCGGGCGGGCCGCTGCACGACGAGGTCGTGCGTCTGCTGCACGGCTGACGCCGGCCGGCCTGCACCTTCGCCGTGGCGGCAGCGCGTCGCCGCCACCACGGCCGGGCATCACACCGCCGTCAGCGGATCGGATGCGCGTACAGCAGGCCGCCGTCGCGCACCAGCCGATTGGGCGAGGCGGCGCGATCCATCTTCAGCGCCGAGGTCTTGCCCAGGTGGCGCTCGAACACCTCGGCATAGTTGCCTACGCTCTTGATGATCGCGTAGGCCCAGCGCGGGCTGATGCCCATCTTTTTGGCCATGTCGGCCGCGGCCTGGTCGGGCGCGAACAGCCGCTGCACGTCCTTCGGCTGACTGGCGAGCTTCGCCACCACGCCGTCGACATTGGCCGACGTGATGCCGAACTCCTCGGCCAGCAGCATCACCTGCAGGCCCCAGAACACCGCCGCCTCGAGCTCCTTGTCGGGCCGCGACACCAACGTCAGCGGCTCATTGGAGATGACATCGGGCAGGATCACGTAATCATCGGGGCGGGGCGACAGCAGCCGGTCCGACGCCAGCGCGCTGAAGTCGCTCGACATCACGTCGCACTTGCCGGTGAAGAACGCCTGCAGGCGCGCCGACTTGTCGGCGATGTTCTCGACCTTGTACTTGAGGTTGTTCTTGGAGAACCAGTCGGCCAGGTTCAGCAGCGTGGTCGAGCCATCCTCGGCGCACACGGTGGCGCCGTTCAGGTCCCGCGCCCGATTGACCTTGAGGCTGCGCGGCACCATGAAGCCCTGGCCGTCGTAGAAGGTGGTGGCGATGAAGCTGAGCGCCGGATCGGTGTCGCGCGTGCCGGTGCGCGTGATCGAGCGCGAGGCCATGTGCGCGCCGCCGGCCACCAGCGTCTTCAGGCTGTCGGAAAAGCCCACGCCGCGCAGTTCGACCTTGCTGGCGTCGCCGAAGATCGCCGCCGCCGCCATCCGGCAGAACTCGACGTTGAAGCCCTGGAACACACCCTTGCTGTCGGGCACCGAGAAGCCGGGCGAATTCGGGTTGACGATGCAGACGAGCTTGCCGTCCGCCTTGATCTTGTTGAGAACCTCACCGGCCTGGACGCTGGAAGCGCCAAGCACCAGGCCGACTGCGGCGGCCAGCAGGGAACGAAGCTGCATCGACGGGACTCCCTTTCGATAGTTTTTTTGGACCCGCGCACTGCAACTGCGCCCACTGACAAGCGCGCGCGGGGAAGATCAGGATGGTAGCGGAGCCATTTGACGAGCGCGTAACACCGGCCCGTGTTCCAGCCGGCGCCCGGCGGCCGACAGCGCCCAGCACAGCACGAAGAACAGCGCGCCGACAAAGACATAGGCTTCGAGCGCGTGGCGCTGCCACAGCGGATCGTTGTAGGCCATCTTCGCGGTCGACATCAGGTCGTGCAGGCCGACGATCACGACCAGCGAGGTGTCCTTCAGTCCGCCGATCGCGGTATTGGTCAGCGCCGGCGTGGCGGCGCGTAGCGCCTGCGGCAGCACCACCAGCCGCATCATTGGCCAGTACCCGAGGCCGATCGACATCGCACCCTCGAACTGGCCGCGAGGAACGGACTGCAAGCCGCCGCGCACGTCCTCCGCCACATAGGCAGCATGGAACAGCACCAGCGCCACCAGCGCCGCGTACAGCGGATCGATGCGCCCGCCCGGCACCAGCAGCGGCAACACGAACACGCCGAAGAACAGCACGCTGACCATCGGCACGCCGCGCAGGAATTCGATCAGCGCCGTGGCCGCGCCCGCGACCAGCGGCATCCGCGCCGCGCGCGCCAGCGCCAGCAGCAGGCCGAGCGGAAAGGCCAGCGCCAGCCCGAAGGCGGCCAGGAACAACAGCACCGGCAGGCCGTTCCAGCGCGCGGTCGGCACCTCGGGCAGCCCGAAGACGCCGCCCTTCATCAGCACGACGAACGCGACCAGCGCCGCCAGCCACGCGACCAGCAGCCGGCGCGGCGCGCGCGGCGCGAACAGCGTGGCACCGGCCAGCGCGAGGATGAGCGCGCTGGCCAGCGCCGGCCGCCAGCGCTCGGCATAGTCGTAGGTGCCGAAAAGGATCAGCGGCGCCTTCTCGACCAGGAACGGCCAGCAGGCACCGGCGCGCTGCGCGCAGGCCGAGGCCTCGCCCCACGGTGGCGTGGCCTGAAGCAGCGCCCACCATGCGAGCGCCGGCAGGGTCAGCGCCAGCAGCGCGCCGATCACGATCGTCAGCAGCGCGGAGATGCGCGAGCCGAACAGGCGCTTCACGAGCCGCGGCCGCACCTGCGGCGGCGCCGGCCGCGCAGCAATGGCGCCGGCCAGCGCAGCGTGTGCAGCTGCGTCAGGCGTTGCGGAACGCGTCGCGCTCATCGGCCTGCTCCCTGCAGCCTGGCGTTCAGCAGGTTCATCGCGCCCGACAGCAGCAGGCCGATCGCCAGGTAGATGGTCATCACCACCGTCATCACCTCGACCGGCCGGAACGACTGGTTGATCGTGGTGCCGGCCACCGCCAGCAGTTCGGTGTAGCCGACCGCCAGGCCGATCGACGTGTTCTTCAGCAGGTTCAGGTACTGGCTGGTCATCGGCGGCAGCGTGATACGCAGCACCTGCGGCAGCACCACCTTGCGCAACTGCTGCGCCGGCGACAGGCCGAGCGCGGCGGCCGCTTCCCACTGGCCGCGCGGCACCGCCTGGATGCCGCCGCGCACGATCTCGGCCACCTGGGCACCGTGATACACGGTCAGCGCCAGCCACAGCGCCACGAACTGGATCGACACCAGCGTGCCGCCGTCGAAGCTGAAGCCGGCGCGCTCAGGCACCGACCACGCGGGTCCAGCACCGAGCAGCGCCGGCACAACGAGTCCAGCTGCAAGCAGCGCCAGCGTCACCAGCAGAACCGGTCGCGCGTCACCCCGCGCCTCGCGCGCCCGCCGTGCCGCGCGCGCATGCGCGACCGACAGCGCGATCGCAGCCACGATCCCGACCAGCAGCGGCCACTGCGCGGCGCTCCACACCGGTACCGGCAGGAACAGGCCGCGGTTGGCGAGGAACACGCCGGGCAGCGGATTGAAGGCGCCCCGCACGTTGGGCAGCGCATTGAGCAGCGCGATGTACACCGCCAGCAGGATCACCAGCTTGGGCAGGTTGCGCATCAGGCCCACGTAGGCGCGGCTGACCCACTCGGCCAGCGGATTGCCCGAGACCTGCGAGACGCCGGCAAACAGGCCGACCAGCGTGGCCGAGACGATCGACGCCAGCGCCAGCGCCAGCGTGTTCAGCAGCCCGGCGGCGAACGCCCGCGCGTAGCTGTCGGATGCGTCGTACTCGATCCAGCTGCTGCCGATGTCGAAGCCGGCGCGCTGGAAGAAGAAGCCAAAGTCCAGCGTCACCCCGGCGCGCGCCAGGTTGGCCGCCACGTTGCCGGCGGCCCACAGGCCGGCAACCACCAGGGCCACGGCCAGCCCCCACTGATACAACGCCGCGCGCACGCGCGGGTTGCTCCAGCGCAGCGCGCCCGCCGCAGGCACCGGCGGCCCGCCGCTCATCGCCGCTCGCGTCCTGCGCCCGCGGCCAGCGCGCTCACGTAGGCCTGCTGGGTGTCGGTCTCGATCGCGCCGCGCCGATGCTGGCGCACCCAGGCAATCGCCGTCGCCGGCGCCATGCCGCGCTCGACCAGGATGCGCGCCGCCACCGTGCCGCTGCGACCGATGCCGGCACGGCAGTGAATGCCGATGCGCTCGCCGCGATCCAGACGCGCATGCACGTCGGCAGCGATTGCGGTCCAGGCAACCTCGAACGCCGGACCGGGCGCCGCAAAGTCCTCGATCGGGCACTGCGCCCAGGCTATCCGCAGCTCGCTGCAACCGCCGGCCAGCCGGCTGGCGCCGAGGCGTGCCAGTTCATCGTCCCCCAGCAGCGTCAGCAGCAGCCGCGCACCTGCCGCCGACAGCGCGCGCAGGTCGGCCAGCATCCGCAGCGCGGTGCCGGCCTGCGGCACGCTGCGATCGAACCAGCCGGGGCACGGTGAAAGAAGCAGGCCACCGGCCGCCTTCGGCAGGGGCACCAGCGACACCGATGCGGGCGGAGCGAGGGGCGCGGGCACGTCGATCCGGCGAACCGTGCCTGTGCTCAGCGCAGCAGGACCGCGTGCGCGGCCCGCGGATCGGCTGACGCGGTCGCGGGCTCGACCGCGATCGGACCGGCTGTGACGGGCAGGTCCGGCACGGTTGCAGCGGTCACCGTCTCCTCAGCACGCTGCGCGCTCACTACAGGCTCGGACACCGCTGCAAGCGCCGTGGCGCCGACCGTTGCAGCCGGCGGCGCCGACGGCCCCGCAGTCGCAACGGCCAGCGGCGTCCTCGCGCCGAACAGCGCATCGGCGGCATCTCGCATCCGCGCCAGCAGGCCGCGCGACAGCAACCCGGCAATGGCAGAGGCGAGCAGCAAGCCCATCGGATCGAACGTGGTGCCCTCGGAGAGCCGCAGCAGCATCACCGAGCCGGCCGACAGCGCCAGCAGCAGCAGCATGCCCACGGCCGCGCCCAGAATTGGCTGCAAGGCCAGCAGCGGGGCGAGGCGTCCGTGAAAGCGGCGCTCGTCGGCGGCCAGCGCATCGGCGCTGTACGACCAGCCACGCGCAATCCGCTCGCCAGCCGACAGCAGCGCCAGCATCGACGCGCCGAGGGTGCCGCCGGTCAGGCACAGCACGATCTGGAAGGCCGCCGAGTGCGCATACTCCTCCGCGACGCTGAGCAGCACGGCTGCCGCAAAGCCGCTGCCGAGCACCAGCCCAGACAGCCACGCGAGCACCAGAAATGCCGCCCAGCGAGTACGGCGGACGAGGGCTTCAGAAGGGGCGTCGGACACGGTGCGGGTTGGCGCAGGAGCGCGCGATGCGGTGCGTTACGCGGGATGGCGTCGAAAGCGTGGTGGTGGCATCGGGTACCGCTTCAGGGCGGGCAAGCAAGGCGGCAGTTTCCCCCTTTGCCTGGCCGGTCCAGACGCGACCGCGCGACACCGATCCCGACGCGCCGGCGACCGTGCTGGCAGTGCGCTGCGCGCGGCGGAAGATCAGAACGGGATGTCGTCGTCCATGTCGGCGATGTTGGCCGACGGCTTGGCCGGCGCGCGACTGCCGCCCGATGGCGCGCGCGACGGCGCCGGGGCTGCGCCGCCGTCGTCGTAATCGCCGCCACCCGCCGCCGCACCGCCGCCCATGCCCTCGCGCGAGCCAAGCATCTGCATGACGTCAGCGGTGACCTCGGTCGTGTAGCGCTCCTGGCCTTCCTTGTCGGTCCACTTGCGCGTGCGCAGTCGGCCTTCGATGTACACCGGACGGCCCTTGCGCAGGTACTCGCCGGCGATCTCGGCGAGCCGGCCGAAGAACACCACACGGTGCCACTCGGTCTGTTCCTTCTTCTCGCCGGTGGCCTTGTCCTTCCACGAGTCGGTCGTGGCCAGCGTGATGTTGGTGATGGCCGCGCCGTCGGCGCTGTAGCGGGTTTCCGGATCGCGGCCGAGGTTGCCGATCAGGATCACTTTGTTCACGGATGCCATCACGGCTCTCCTGGGAAGGGGGAACGAAAAACGGGTCGGTGGGCGCCGCGGCAGCGGGCTGTTGCCGCCGGTACGCGATGCGGAAACGCGATTCGCGTTGCGACGACCTGCGCGGCTATAGTAACAAGTTGCCCTGCGCCGCCTCCGTGACTTTGCCGGCCCGCGGTTTCCGGATTTTCACACTGGTCGACTTTCCCTACCCGAGGCTGCCCGAGCGCCGATGATGGATGCCATTCGCGTGCGCGGCGCGCGCACCCACAACCTCAAGAACATCGACGTCGACCTGCCGCGCGAGCGGCTGGTCGTCATCACCGGGCTGTCCGGCTCAGGCAAGAGCTCGCTCGCCTTCGACACGCTGTACGCGGAGGGGCAGCGGCGCTACGTGGAGTCGCTGTCGGCCTACGCGCGGCAGTTCCTGCAACTGATGGAAAAGCCCGATGTCGATGCGATCGAGGGCCTGTCGCCGGCCATCGCCATCGAGCAGAAGGCGGCTGGTCACAACCCGCGCTCGACGGTCGGCACCGTGACCGAGATCCACGACTACCTGCGCCTGCTGTACGCGCGCGTGGGCACGCCGCATTGCCCCGACCATCCCGAGCATCCGCTGGCCGCGCAGAGCGTGGCGCAGATGGTCGATGCCGCGCTGGCGCTGCCGGCCGATACCCGCGTGCTGGTGCTGGCGCCCGTGGCGCAACAGCGCAAGGGCAGCTTCGAGGACCTGTTCGACGACCTGCAGACGCGCGGCTTCGTGCGTTTTCGCGTCAACGGCGCCGTGGTCGACGCCGACAGCCTGCCGCGCCTGGCGAAGAACGAAAAGCACACGATCGACGTCGTCGTCGACCGGCTGAAGGTACGCGCCGAGATGCGGCAGCGGCTGGCCGAATCGTTCGAGACCGCGCTACGCCTGGCGCAGGGCCGCGCGCTGCTGCTTGATACCGACAACGGCACCGAGACCGTGTTCTCCAGCCGCTTCGCCTGCCCGCTGTGCGGCTATGCGCTGACCGAACTCGAGCCGCGCCTGTTCAGCTTCAATAATCCGATGGGCGCCTGCCCCGCCTGCGACGGCCTCGGCAGCGTCGAGTATTTCGACGAGAAGCGGGTGGTCGCGCATCCGGAGCTGACGCTGGCCAGCGGCGCGATCCGCGGCTGGGATGCGCGCAACCAGTACTACTTTCAGATGCTGGCGGCGCTGGCGCGCTGGGCGCGGATCGACATCGATGCGCCGTGGGAGGCGCTGCCGGAGACCTTTCGCCGTCAGGTGCTGCACGGCACCGGCGACGAGCCGGTGCCCTTCACCTACACCGGCGAGAAGGGCCGCAAGGTGGTGCGCCGCCATCCGTTCGAGGGCGTGCTCAACAACATGGCGCGTCGCTACGCGGAGACCGACTCGCCGGCGGTGCGCGAAGAACTGTCGCGCTATCGCGGGCTGCGGCCCTGCACCAGCTGCGGCGGTGCGCGCCTGAAGCGCGAGGCGCGCTTCGTGTTCGTCGGCAGCGGCGCGCAGCGGCACGCGATCTACGAGATCGAGCGGCTGCCGCTGGCGCAGGCGCAGGCCTGCATCGACAGCCTGGTGCTCGACGGCGCCAAGCGCGAGATCGGCAGCCGCATCGTGCGCGAGATCTCGGCGCGGCTGCACTTCCTCAATGACGTTGGCCTCACCTACCTGACGCTGGACCGCAGCGCCGACACGCTTTCTGGCGGCGAGAGCCAGCGCATCCGGCTGGCCTCGCAGATCGGCTCCGGCCTGACCGGCGTGATGTACGTGCTCGACGAACCTTCGATCGGCCTGCACCAGCGCGACAACGACCGGCTGATCGGCACCCTCAAGCGGCTGCGCGACCTCGGCAACACGGTGCTGGTGGTCGAGCACGACGAGGACGCGATCCGCGCCGCCGACCACGTGATCGACATGGGACCGGGCGCCGGCAGCCACGGCGGCCAGGTGATCGCCAGCGGCTCGCCCGCCGACATCCAGGCGCATCCGGACTCGCTGACCGGCGCCTACCTGGCCGGGCGCCAGCAGATCGCGGTGCCGCCGGCACGCCGCGCGCCCGGCCTGCATTGGCTGCGGCTGGGCGGCGCCAGCGGCAACAACCTCAAGCAGGCCGACCTCGAACTGCCGGTGGGCCTGCTGGTGTGCGTGACCGGTGTGTCGGGCTCGGGCAAGAGCACGCTGATCAACGACACGCTGGCTGCGGCGGTGGCGCGCGCGCTCAACGGCGCGGCGCAGGAACCGGCGCCGTTCGTGTCGATCGAGGGCATCGAGCACTTCGACAAGATCATCGAGGTCGACCAGAGTCCGATCGGGCGCACGCCGCGCTCCAACCCGGCCACGTACACCGGGCTGTTCACGCCGATCCGCGAGCTGTTCGCCGAGACGCCCACCGCGCGCGAGCGCGGCTACGGGTCGGGTCGCTTCAGCTTCAACGTCAAGGGCGGGCGCTGCGAGGCCTGCGAGGGCGATGGCCTGATCAAGGTCGAGATGCACTTCCTGCCCGACGTCTACGTGCCCTGCGACAGTTGCCACGGCCAGCGCTACAACCGCGAGACGCTGGAGGTGCTGTACAAGGGCCTGAACATCGCGCAGGTGCTCGACCTCACGGTCGAGGCCGCCGCGACGTTCTTCAGCGCGGTGCCGGTGCTGGCGCGCAAGCTGCAGACGCTGACCGATGTGGGCTTGGGCTACATCCGGCTTGGACAGAGCGCCACCACACTGTCGGGCGGCGAGGCGCAGCGGGTCAAGCTGTCGCTCGAGCTGTCAAAACGCGACACCGGCCGCACGCTGTACGTGCTGGACGAGCCCACCACCGGCCTGCACTTCCACGACACCGCGATGCTTCTCGACGTGCTGCACAAGCTGCGCGATGCCGGCAATACCGTGGTGGTGATCGAGCACAACCTCGATGTGATCAAGACCGCCGACTGGGTGATCGACCTCGGGCCCGAGGGCGGCGCCGGCGGCGGCACCGTGGTGGCCGCCGGCCCGCCGGAGCAGATCGCCGCCACGCCCGCCAGCCACACCGGGCGCTACCTGGGCGCGGTGCTCGCGCGACCGCAGCGCCGCGCCGCCTGAGGCGGGCATCGACCCGGCGCTCGCCGGGCGCGCGTCAGTCGATCCGCAGCCGCGCCAGCACGCGCGGCTCGCCCTGGCGCATCGTGACCACCACGGCCTCGCCCATCGCCACCGACTCGCCGGTCAGCGCGGCAATGCTGAACTGGTGCGTGACCAGCACCACGCGGCGGCGGCCCAGGTCCTTCAGGTAGGCGCGCAGCGCCGCGGTCTGACGTGGTTCGGCGCTGCGATCCTGGAAGAACGAATTGAGCATCGGATCGGCGCGGACCGTCAGCCCCGGAAAAGCCAGACGTGCGGTGTCGAGGCAGCGGCACCACTGCGACGAACGCACTTCGTCGATGCGGATCCGGCGTTCGGCGAAGGCCGCGCCGAACCGCGCCGCCTGCGCCCGCCCGGCCGCCGACAGGTTGCGTTGCGTGGTGCAGTCGTCGAGCCGGAACCCGGGCGGATCGCCGATGCCGGATTCGGTGGCGGCATGGCGCAGCAGGATCGCCACGCCCTCGCCCGCGGCAGCCTGCCACGGATCGGCGGCTGCTGGCGTCTGCGCAGAGGCAGCCAGCGGTAACGCCAGCAAAGCGGAACACAGCGCGCGCAGGGCCGCGCTCAGCAGCGATCGCCGGCAGGCGGGACGTGGGATCATTTTTTCAGCAGCCTTTCCTCGGCCAGATCAAGCGCCTCGGGCAGGCCGCGCAGCACCAGCACGTCGCCCGCCTGCAGCACCATGTCGCCACTCGGCTCGGCGCCGCGGATGCCGCGCCTGCGCAGTGCCGTGACCTCGACCGAAAGGTCGGCCAGCCCCATCGCGCCAAGCGTTCGGCCCACGGCCGCTGCGCCCGGCTCGATCGGTACCGAGTGCAGCCGCGCATGTCCGTCGTCCTCGAATTCGGTGCTGTCGTCGGCGCCGTGGAAGTAGCCGCGCAGCAGTCGGTAGCGCGTGTCGCGCGCCTCGCGCACGCGCCGAACCACCCGGTTCATCGGCACGCCCAGCAGCACCAGCGCGTGCGAGCCCAGCATCAGGCTGCCCTCGAACACCTCGGGCACCACCTCGGCTGCGCCGGCTTCCAGCAGGCGGTCGAGATCGCTGTCATCCTGGGTGCGCACGATGATCGGCAGTGCAGGCTTGATCTCGTGGGCGAAGTGGATCACCCGCAGCGCCGAATGCGAATCGGCATAGCTGATCACCAGCGCGGCAGCGCGCGCGATGCCGGCGGCCACCAACGTCTCGCGCCGCGCAGCGTCGCCGTAGACAACCGAGTCGCCCGCTGCCGCAGCCTCGCGCACGCGATCGGGATCGAGGTCGAGCGCCACGTAGCCGATGCCCTCCTCCGCCAGCATGCGCGCCAGGTGCTGGCCGCTGCGGCCGTAGCCGCAGATGATCACGTGCCGGTCGGTGCTCATCGAGCGGCTGGCGATGCTGGTCAGCGCCAGCGAGCGCGCCATCCATTCGTTGGAGGCGAAGCGCAGCGCGATGCGCTCGGCGTACTGGACCAGAAACGGCGTGGCCAGCATCGACAGCAGCATCGCTGCCAGCACGATCTGGATCAGGTCAGGCGGCAGCAGTTGCAGGCCACCGGCCTGGTTCAGCAACACGAAGCCGAACTCACCGGCGGTGGCCAGCGGCAGCGCGGTGCGGATCGCTGTGCCGGCGCCGGCGCCCTGCGCGCGCGCCACCGCCAGAATGAGCCCGAACTTGAACGCGGTCGGCACCAGCAGCGCCAGCAGCACCCAGCCGAACTGCCGCACCACGACATCCAGATTCAGCAGCATGCCGATGGTGACGAAGAACAGTCCCAACAGCACGTCGCGGAACGGCTTGATGTCCTCCTCCACCTGATGCCGGTACTCGGTCTCGGCGATCAGCATGCCGGCAACGAACGCGCCCAGCGCCAGCGACAGGCCGGCATGCTCGGTGATCCACGCCAGCCCGAGCGTGATCAGCAGCACGTTCAGGATGAACAGTTCATGCGAGCGGCGCCGCGCCACCATGTGCAGCCAGCGCCGCAACAGCCACTGGCCGCCGACCAGCAGCAGCGTCAGGATCACCGTGGCCTTCAGCAGCGCCAGCCCGAGCGCGCTGCCGAGATGCTCGGGGTCGTTGGTCAGCGCCGGCACGATCACCAGCAAGGGCACCACGGCCAGGTCCTGGAACAGCAGGATGCCGACGATGCGCCGACCGTGCTCGGAATCGAGTTCGAGGCGCTCGGCCAGCAGCTTCATCACGATCGCGGTCGAGCTCATCGCCAGCGCGCCGCCGAGCGCGAAGGCGGCCGGCAGCGTCAGCGCAAAAACGTCTGAGAAGAACGCGTGAATCGCCCAGCCGGCCGCCATCACGGCAGCGATGGTCAGAAGGACCTGCGCGCCGCCCAGTCCGAATACGATCCGGCGCATCGAACGCAGCCGAGGCAGCGAGAACTCGAGGCCGATCGAGAACATCAGGAACACCACGCCGAACTCGGCCAGGTAGCGCCCCTCCTTGCTGTCGGGCACCAGGCCCAGCGCATGCGGACCGATCAGGATGCCGGCCACCAGGTAGCCCAGCATCGGCGGCAGATTCAGCAGGCGGAACAGCACCACCCCCCCGACGGAGGCAGCCAGCAGCAGCAGCGTGATTTCAAGCGCCATCGAAGGGCCTGGGTCGGAGGGCGGGCGACCCCAGCAAGACTTATGCCAGCGTCGGTGTCAGCAGGTATTATCACCGACGCCATGCGATTCCACCCTGCACCCGACTGAACCGTATCGACGTCCGCCAGCCTTGCGTGAGTGAATGCCACGGCCGCGATGCGAGCCGACCGTTCACGCTGCGCCCGCAATCGAGTTCGCTGACCACTTGACCCTGCTGCCATGACCGCGCCCGACAAACCCGCTGCCGCCCGCCTCGACCGCGAAGGTGCGCTGGCGCTCGCGCGCGAGGTGCTGGCGCTGGAGTCGCAGGCGGTGGCGGCGCTGGCCGCGCGTATCGACGACGACTTCCTGCGCGCAGTCGCGCTGCTACTCGACTGCCGCGGCCGCGCGGTGGTCAGCGGCGTGGGCAAGAGCGGGCATATCGGCCGCAAGCTCGCCGCCACGCTGGCTTCCACCGGTACACCAGCGCTATTCGTACATGCGGCCGAGGCCGCGCACGGCGATCTGGGCATGATCACGCGCAATGATGTGCTGATCGCGCTTTCGTATTCGGGCGAGGCGGCCGAGCTGCTGACGATCCTGCCGGTGATCAAGCGCGAGGGCACGCCGCTGATCGCCCTGACCGGCAACCCGGCATCGAGCCTGGCACGCCATGCCGACGTGCACCTGAACGTGCAGGTCGACAAGGAGGCCTGCCCGCTGAACCTGGCGCCGACTGCCAGCACCACGGCCACATTGGCGATGGGCGACGCGCTGGCGATCGCCTGCCTGGACGCGCGCGGCTTCGGCGCGGCCGACTTTGCGCGCTCGCATCCGGGCGGCGCGCTCGGCCGGCGCCTGCTGACGCGCGTGGCCGACATCATGCGCACCGGCGAGGCGCTGCCCACGGTGCCGCTGTCGGCCAGCGTGCTGGAGGCGGTGGCCGAGATCAGCCGCAAGCGGCTCGGCATGACCGCGGTGCTCGACGAGACCGGCGCCGTGGCCGGCATCTTCACCGAGGGCGACCTGCGCCGCCTGATCGAGCGCGTGGGCGATGTGCGAAGCGTCGCGCTGCGCGACGTGATCTCCGCGTCGCCGCTGTCCGTGCCCTCGTCGATGCTGGCCGCCGAGGCGGCGCGCATCCTCGATGCCAGCCTGCGTAACCAGTTGCTGGTGATCGACGACGGCCGACTGGTCGGCGCGTTGCACATGCATGACCTGTCGGCGGCGAAGGTGCTGTGATGGACGCCCAAGCGCGCGCACGGCGCGTCCGCCTGATGGTGATGGACGTCGATGGCGTGCTGACCGACGGCCGCCTGTACATCGGCGCGCAGGGCGAGGTCATGAAGGCCTTCGACGTGCGCGACGGCCACGGCATCAAGCTGCTGCGCGACGCCGGCATCGAAGTCGCGCTGCTGACCGCACGCCGCTCCGAGATCGTGCTGGCGCGGGCGCGCGAACTGGGCCTGACCCGGGTGCTGCAGGGTCAGTCGAACAAACTGACCGGCTTCATGCAGTTGCTGGCTGACACCGGCATCGATGCGGCCGACAGCGGTCACATCGGCGACGACTGGGCCGATCTGCCGGTGCTGCGACGCGCAGGCTTTGCCGCGTCGGTTGCCGATGCCTGCGCCGAGGCGCGTGGCGCCGCCCATTGGGTCAGCGCAGCGGGTGGCGGCCGGGGCGCGGTGCGCGAGCTGGCCGAGTTCATCCTGCGGGCGCAGGGCCATTTCGACCGACTGCTGCGGGCGCACACCGAGCAGGACGCGCCGATCGAGACTGCACCGGTACCGCCATGCGCGAGCGCCTGACCTCGTTCATCGCGATCGCGCTGCTGGCGCTGATCACCGCGACCAGCTACTGGTACGCGCGCGCGCTCAAGGTGCAGAAAGGCGGCGCGACCGTCACCCAGGGCGCCCCCGATGCGGAGGCCGATCACCTGGTGATCACCCAGTTCGACTCGCAGGGCCGGGCCCGCCACAAGCTGTTCGCCGACAAGATGCTGCATTACATGGAGACCGACAACGCCGAGCTGACGCAGCCGCGCCTGGTGAGCCTGCGACCCGATCAGCCGCAGATCGAGATTCGGGCGCAGCGCGCGCTGGTGGAAAACTCCGGCGAACGCATCCACATGCACGGCCAGGTCGATGTGCGGCGCAGCGCGTTTGAAGACCTGCCGGCGATGCGGCTGCAGAGCCAGTATCTGCTGGCGATTCCCGACTATGACCGCTACTCGACCGACCAGGCGGTGACGGTCGACCGCGGCGGCGCGCGCATCACGTCGTCGGGCGGCATGCAGCTCGACAACATTGCCCGCATCGTGCAATTCGACGGCAACGTGCAGATCACTCTGCCGCCTGCCGGGGAGCCCTGATCATGACGACTTCCACAAGGACGCTCGGTCCCATGCGTCACGGTGCCGCGCGCGCCGCGCGACTGGCGACACTGGTGTGCGCAGCCGTACTTTCGGCTCACGCGCTGCCGGCCGCAGCCGAGCGCGCTGACCGCGACAAGCCCACGCTGGTCGAGGCCAATCAGTGCGTGACCGAGGAACTCAAGCAGATCAGTGTGTGCACCGGCAATGTGGTGCTGACGCGCGGCACGATGCGGATCACCGGGGAGCGCATGGAGCTCAAGCAGGACCCGGAGGGCTATCGGCAGGCCAGCGTCGATGCAGCGCCCGGCCAGCTCGCGCTGTTCCGGCAACGCCAGGACAGCACCTCGCCCGGCATCGAGGAGTTCGTTGAGGGGGTCGCGGAACGGATCGAGTACGACGAGCGGACCGAAAACGTGCGATTGGTTCGGCGTGCACTCTGGAAACGGCTCGAAAACGAGCGGCCGCGCGACGAGGTGGCCGGCGACCTCATCACTTACGACGGCCGCAGCGAGACCTACCGGGTCACTGGCGGCAAGGATGCCGGTCCCGATGGCCGCGTCAAGCTGATCCTGGGACCGCAGTCCGACGGCAAGACACCCGTCAAGCCCGCGCCGCCGGCGCCGCTGAAGCCGGCGGCCACGCTTGCGCCGCAAGCGCCGCGCAAATGAGTGCTGCACCCGCGACCGGCAGCGTGAGCCGGCTCAATGTCGCCCGGCTGCAGAAACGTTACGGCAAGCGGCTGGTGGTCAAGGACGTGTCGCTGACCGTCGAGGCCGGCGAGGTGGTCGGCCTGCTCGGCCCCAATGGCGCCGGCAAGACGACCTGCTTCTACATGGTGGTCGGGCTGGTGCCGCTGGACGGCGGCAGCATCGACCTGGACGGCGAGTCGATCGCGCACCTGCCGATCCATCGGCGCGCACGCCTGGGCCTGTCGTACCTGCCGCAGGAGGCCTCGGTGTTCCGGCGTCTGACCGTCGAGGAAAACGTACGCGCGGTGCTGGAACTGCAGGTCGATGCGCAGCGTCGCAAGCTGGGCGCCGACGAGATCGGGCGCCGCCTCGACCAGTTGCTCGACGACCTGCAGATCGCGCATCTGCGGACCAACCCGGCGATGTCGCTGTCAGGCGGGGAGCGGCGCCGCGTCGAGATCGCGCGTGCGCTGGCCTCGTCGCCGCGCTTCATCCTGCTCGACGAGCCGTTCGCCG
>CAZTUT010000048.1:0-18820 GCA_964616395.1 uncultured Burkholderiaceae bacterium | reverse complement strand
CGAAGCGAAGAACGCCTTCGGCGACGACACCGTGCTGATCGAGCGCTATCTGGTCAAGCCGCGGCACATCGAGATCCAGGTCTTCGGCGACAGCCACGGCCAGTGCGTCTACCTGTTCGAGCGCGACTGCTCGGTGCAGCGCCGCCACCAGAAGGTCATCGAGGAGGCGCCCGCGCCCGGCATGACCGAGGCGCGGCGCCGCGCGATGGGCGAGGCCGCGGTCGCCGCCGCGCGCGCGGTCGGTTACGTGGGCGCGGGCACCGTCGAGTTCATCGCCGAGCCCGACGGGCGCTTCTTCTTCATGGAGATGAACACCCGGCTGCAGGTCGAGCATCCGGTCACCGAGATGATCACCGGCCACGACCTGGTCGAGTGGCAGTTGCGCGTGGCCTGTGGGCAGCCGCTGCCGGTCGAGCAGTCGCAGCTCGCGATCCACGGCCACGCAATCGAGGCGCGTATCTACGCGGAGAACCCCGACAAGGGCTTCCTGCCGGCGATCGGCACGCTGACCCACATGGCACTGCCGGCGGCGGTCGAGTTCTGCCGCAATGCCGACGGTGTGGCGCTGCACGATCCGGCGCCGGTGCGCATCGATGCCGGGGTGCGCGCCGGCGACGCCATCTCGCCGCACTACGACCCGATGATCGCCAAGCTGATCGTCTGGGGCGCGGATCGCGAGCAGGCGCTGGCGCGGATGCGCGCGGCGCTGGCCGACACGCATATCGTCGGGCTCGCCAGCAACGTCGATTTCCTGACGCGGCTGATGCACGAGTCGTCGTTCGCGCGCGCGCAGCTCGACACCGGGCTGATCGAACGCAACCGCGCGACGCTGTTTCCCGAGCGCGTGCAGGTGCCGCACGCGATGCTGGCGCTGGCGGCGGCGCGCATCATTGCCGACGAGGCCGCCGCCGCGGGTGCCGACCCGTGGCAGTCGTGGCGCGGCTGGCGCCTGAACACCGTATACCGGCGCACGCTGACCTTCAAGTCCGACCTCGGCGTGCACGATGTCGTGATCGACTACGGCCGCGACGGCTTCATGTTCGAGCACGGCGACCTGACGGTGCCGCTGGCGATCGACGCGACCGACGGCACGCGGCTGGCGCTGCGCTTCGACGGTCGCCGGCTGGCCGCCGACGTCGTCGGCGATGGCGACGACCTGCACGTGTTCCTCGACGGCCGTCACCTGATGCTGACGCGGGTCGATGTGATCGCCCACGCCGGCGAAGACGCCGCCGAGGGCCGGATGACCGCACCGATGCCCGGCAAGGTGATTGCCGTCAACGTTGCGCCCGGCGCGCGCGTGAGCAAGGGCGCGGCGCTGCTGGTGATGGAGGCGATGAAAATGGAGCACACGATCGTGGCCCCGGCCGATGGCGTGGTCGAGGACATCCTGTACGGCGTGGGCGACCAGGTGGCCGAGGGCGCGGCGCTGGTGGCCTTTGCCGCCGACACGGTGTCGGCCTGACTCCAGTGCAACGTACCTTGATCCGGCGCCGCCTGGCGAGTGCGTGCGTCCGCCACTGAACCGATGCGCAACAGCGAACCCTTGAAGGTGCTGCTGTGCTGCCGCGCGTCGGCGGCAGCCGAGTGGCAGGCGGCGATGCAGGCCGCGCTTGCGGCGCACGGCGTGCAGGCGACGCTGCTGTGGCGCGATGCTGCGGGCACCGATGTTGATCCTGCTGCCGCGCAGGCCGATGTGGCACTGGTCTGGAAGCCGCCGGCGGCGCTGTTCGACGAGCAGCGCAACCTGACGCTGATCTTCAATCTTGGCGCCGGTGTGGATGCGCTGCTGGCGCTGCCCAACCTGCCGCGCCAGGTGCCGCTGCTGCGGCTCGAAGATGCCGGCATGAGCGAGGCGCTGGCCGAGTACGTGCTGGCGGCGGTGCTGCGCGTGTATCGCGGCTTCGATCGCTACGCGGTGCAGCAGCGTGCCGGCCAGTGGCAGCCGCTGCCGCTGCGCGAGCGCGGCGCGTTCCAGGTCGGCGTGCTCGGCCTCGGCGTGATCGGCGGCGCCATTGCGCGCGCGCTGGCGCGGCACGGCTTTGCGGTACGCGGCTTCGCGCGCAGCGAACGCGAGATCGATGGCGTGCAGTGTCTGGCCGGACCGCTCGATCCGGCCGTGGCCGCGTGCGCGCGCTTTCTCGACGGGCTCGACGTGCTGGTCGGCGTACTGCCGCTGACCGGGTCCACGCGTGGCGCGCTGAGTGCGGCGCTGTTCGCGCGGCTGGCGCGCGGCGCGCATCTGGTCAACGTCGGCCGCGGCGCACACCTGGTCGAGTCCGACCTGCTGGCCGCGCTCGACGCAGGCCAGCTCGGCGGCGCCACACTCGACGTGTTTGCGCAGGAGCCGCTGCCGGCCGCGCATCCGTTCTGGTCGCGGCCCGACATCCTGATCACGCCGCACGTATCGGCGGAGACCCAGCTGGCGCCCAGCGCCGCGCAGATCGCTTCCAAGATCGCCGCGTGGCAGCGTGGGCATCCCGTGTCCGGGGTAGTGGACCCGCTTCGCGGCTACTGACGCGCCCGACTTTGTCCCTGGATCAAGGCGGGCCGCGCCGGCCCGCCGATAGTGGGTCTTGCGTTCGGCAAGGGATCCGCGGTCCGCGTACGGCGCTATCAGCCTCTCCGAGGGCAAGGCGCGTCTCCCAAGCCGGGTGCGTTCGCAACTCCCAGGGAGAGATTCATGTCGACCAACTTTGCATTGCGCCGCGCCGCATGCGCGACAGCGCTTCTGGCGGCGCTCGGCGTCGCCGGTTGCGGTGGTGGTGGCGGTGGTGGCGACGTGCCGCCGTCCCCGACCCAGGTGACCATCACGGCCGCCAATCAGGAGATGGTGGCCACCACCACAGCCAACGTGTTCGTCGGCTTCGGAGGCAGCACAGCGATCATCGCTGCCAAGGACGGTTCGCCCGGCCTCAAGGCGCAGGTTTCGGGCATCCAGTCGGCCGGTGCGCTGCTCAGTGGCAGCGCCCGGCGCGCGCTGCTGACCGGCGCCGGCAAGGGCGGGGTTCCACGTGTGCTGTACGCCACGTCCAGCGCGACCGAGAACTGCCCGACCAGCGGCACCGTGACCGCGACGGTCGATGACAACGACAACAATGGCATGCTGAGCGCGGGCGACCGCGTGACGCTGGCCTACGCGCAGTGCCGCGATGGCGCAGACCTGCTCAACGGCAGCGTCAGCATGACGTTCACGCGCGTCGTCGACAGCCCGGCCATGGCCGAACTGTCCGCCAGCATGACCTTCGGCGCGCTGACTGCCGGCACAGCCGACTTCAGCAGTTCGATGAACGGCACGGTGACGATCGTGATGACGATGACCAGCACGGTCGTCACCTCGACCATCACGGTCGGCAGCGGCGGCCTGACGACCGCGGTGTCATCGATGACGCCGGTCTACAGCGAGACCCTGACGATGGCCGCTGGCCTGACCTTCCGCGAGATCGACGACGCCACGCTCGGTCTGCCCGGGTCGGTCAATCCCGGCATGGCCTCGATGTGGGCCGATGGCACGGTCAGCTCGTCACGGCTCGGCGGCGAGAGCATCACGATCGCCACGGTGACGCCCATGCAGGCGTACTTCGTGAACCCGTATCCGCATGCGGGGCAGACCGTCGTCAGCGGTGCGTCGGGCACGAAGCTGCGCATGACAGCAATCGACTCGATGAGCGTGCGTCTCGAACTCGATGCCAACGGTGACGGCACCTACGAAACCACGACGATCAGACCGTGGAGCGACATCATGTGAGGCAGCGCGTGCGCAGCGGACGGGCCGGCCATGCCGGCCCGTTCCATTTCCGGCCTTGCGCATTTGCGTGCCTCGGACCCGGTCGCCTGATCGGCCATCTTCCCGAGGCTGACGGTATGCTCGCTGCGCGAGAACAACGATGCGCACGCGACTGATTGCCACTTCACGGTTTGCCTGGCGCTGGCTGCGGCGCGCGCTGATCGGCGTGGCCTGCCTGCTGCTGGCGGTGGCGGGTGGCTTCACCGGCTATGCGCTGCTGGCGCTGCCGGCGCTGGAGCCCTGGCATACCGAGGTGCTCGACGGCGAGTTCGATGCCGACGAGCATGCCGCGCTCGACTTCGCCGGCTACCAGGCGCTCGAAGGGGCGCTGTTCGAACAGTCGGCGCGCTGGATCGCGCAGCAGGCCGATCATCCGCGGCTGCGCGCGACCCGCTTCGATCCACAGGGCGTATCGCAGCGCCTCGCGCAGGGCGCACCCTACAACCGTTCGTACCGGCTGGCGGTCACGCAGGGGCCGGTGCGCGGCACTGCGCTGCTGGTGCATGGCCTGACCGATTCGCCGTATTCGGTGCGCGCGCTGGCCGAGGCGCTGCACGCACAGGGCATCGAGGTCACCGCGCTACGGCTGCCGGGCCACGGCACGCTGCCGTCGATGCTCACGCGCGTCCGGCTCGAAGACTGGGAGGCGGCGCTGCGGCTGGCGGTGCGCGACGTGGCGGCCCGAACGCCGGCGGGCGCGCCGTTCTACCTCGGCGGCTACTCGACCGGCGGCACCCTGGTGCTGAACCACGCGCTGCAGGCGCTCGACGACCCGGCGCTGCGCCGCCCGGACCGGCTGCTGCTGATCGCGCCGGCGGTCGAGATCACGGCCGCCGCATTTTTCGCCAACGTGATGGATATCGCCGCCGTGCTGCCCGGCGGTGCCCTGCAGAAGGTCAAGTGGCAGGCGGTGCTGCCCGAGTACGACCCGTACAAGTTCAACTCGTTTCCGGTCAATGCCACGCGCCAGGTGCGCAATGCCACGCGGGCGCTTCAGGCGAGTCTGGCGAAGGTCGCGCAGCAGGGGCGGCTGCGCGAGCTGCCTCCGGTGCTGGCGTGGCAGTCGCTGGTCGATTCCACGATCGGCACGCGACCGCTGGTCGATCGCGTATTCGCCCGCCTCGACGACCCCGCGCATCGGCTGGTGCTGTTCGATGTCAACCGCTACCGCGGACTGGCGCCGGTGTCGTCCGATGCGCCGCGCGTGCTGCGCGAGCGCGTGCTGGCGCAACCGCGGCGCTGGCAGCTCGCCCTCGTGACCAATCGCGACGAGGATTCGGTGGACGTGCGTGCGGTGAACGTGGAGGCCGGTTCGCTGGCCGGCGCGTCGGCGCGGGACGCGACGCCGGCGTCGGCCGCAGACCCCGCGGCCGTCGATGCCGCAGCGCTGCGCTGGCCCAACGACGTCATCTCGCTCAGCCACGTGGCGCTGCCGTTCCGGCCCGACGATCCGGTCTACGGCGTGCTGCCGGGCAGTGGCGCCAACGGCCTGCCCTCGCTTGGCTCGCTGGCGCTGCGCGGCGAGGAAGGGGCGCTGCAGTTTCCGCTGGGCTCGCTGGCGCGACTGCGCAGCAATCCGTTCTGGGCGGTGATCGAGGACCAGGTCCGGCAGGCGGTGGCCGACGACCTGGCGCGCCGTCCGCTGCGCCCGTCGCGCGGCTAACATCGCCATCATCTGCAACACGGCCGCGCCGCGGCCGGCGAAAGGCACCCGATGGCACTTCCCGCGAGCGTCACCCTGGTCGATGTCGGGCCGCGCGACGGCCTGCAGAACGAGAAGCAGGCGATCCCGGCCGACATCAAGGTCGAACTGGTCGACCGGCTGACTGCGGCCGGCTTGGCCGCGATCGAGGTCACCAGCTACGTATCGCCCAAGTGGGTGCCGCAGATGGCCGACGCCGCCGAGGTGATGACGCGCATCCGCCGCAAGCCGGGCGTCACCTATTCGGTGCTGGTGCCCAACATGAAGGGTTTCGAGGCCGCGTTGCCGGGGCGGCCCGACGAGGTGGTGGTATTCGCCGCCGCCAGCGAGGCGTTCAGCCGCAAGAACATCAACTGCTCGATCGAGGAGTCGATCGAGCGCTTCCGCCCGGTGGTCGAGGCGGCGCGCGCCGCCGGCATCCGGGTGCGCGGCGCGCTGTCCTGCGCGCTGGGCTGTCCGTACGAGGGCCCGGTGGCACCGGCCCACGTCGGACGCGTGGCGGCGCTGATGAAGGCCATCGGCGTTCAGCATCTGGGCGTGGCCGACACCATCGGCACCGGCACGCCGCGTGCCACGCAGGCGGCGCTCGAGGCGGCGCTGGCCCACTTCCCGCTGGCCGATGTGAGTGGCCACTTTCACGATACCTACGGCCAGGCTATCGCCAATGTCTATGCCAGTCTCGAACTGGGCGTGAGCACCTTCGACACCAGTGTGGCCGGCCTCGGCGGCTGCCCGTATGCGAAGGGCGCCACCGGCAACGTCGCCACCGAGGATGTGCTGTACCTGCTCGACGGGCTCGGCATCGACACCGGCATCGACTTTGCGCAGGTGGTGGAGATCGGCCAGTGGATCAGCGGCGTGCTCGGCCGCAAGGCGTTCGCTCGCGCCGGCAACGCGGTGGCGGCGAAGAAGGCGGCGCTGGCCGCCTGAGCGCCCACCGGGTCGGCGAGGCGGCCGCTACATCAGCGCGCGCCGCTGCCGGCGCGCATCCAGCGCCTTGCGGCCCCACAGCAGCACGTACTGCATGCCCGAGGCGGTGATCGTGGCCGCGCAGGCCACCAGCAGCCAGCGCGCCGGGCCGTCGGCCGCGTGCACGCCCTCGGCCACCAGCAGAACCGCGGCCAGCAGCGCGAACTCCAGCGCCGTGTTGACCTTGGAGAGCCAGGTCGGCGCGATGGCCACGTGGCCGATGTGGAAGTGATAGGCGAGCGCGCCGCCAACGATCAGCGCGTCGCGCAGCACCACCATCGCCGCGAACCAGGCCGGCAGCCAGCCCTGCCAGGCCAGCAGCAGCGCCACCGTGAGCATGGTCAGCTTGTCGGCCAGCGGATCGGCGATCGCGCCGAAGCGCGTGCGCACGTCGAGCGCACGCGCCAGCCAGCCGTCGACAAAGTCGCCGAGCGCGCACAGCACCACCAGCAGCAGCGCGCCGTCGTAGTCGCGCCGGATCAGCGCGAACGCCACCACGGGGATCGCCGCCGCGCGCAGCAGCGTGATTGCGTTGGGCAGCCAGCGAAGCGAGGATCGGCGCATCTTCGGCAACGAGGGGAGCGAGTCGCCGGCACGCAGCCGACGCGGACAGCGGCAAGGATGCCGCAATGCGGCGCTGCGGTCGAGGGCGCAGGGCGATCGGTGGCAAAGGCGGCGGGCGGCTTGCTCCGACGCTATCCTTGCGTGCCATCGACACCTGCAGGCCCGCCGGGTCGCTTGCTTCAATGGAGCGCACGATGTCCGAGCACCATGCCGAGATCCTCTGGACCCGAGGCGATCAGCCGTTCGTCGACAATCGCTACAGCCGCCGCCATCTGCTGCGGTTCGACGGCGGTGCCGAAGTCGTGGCCTCGTCATCGCCGCACGTTGTTCCGCTTCCGTTTTCCGATCCCGCGGCAGTCGACCCCGAAGAGGCGTTCGTGGCGGCGCTGTCGAGTTGTCACATGCTCTGGTTTCTGTCGATCGCGGCGCGCAGGGGCTTCCGTGTCGATCGCTATGTCGATGCAGCCGCGGGGCGGATGTCGACCAACGAGCGGGGAAGGTTGGCGATCACCGAGGTCAGGCTACGACCGGCGGTCACGTTCTCGGGGGATGCGCTGCCGGATGACGGGCAGATCGCGCAGATGCACGAGGAGGCGCACGACGCCTGCTTCATCGCCAATTCGGTGTGCTCCCGCGTCGTGTGCGAGCCGGTGCTGAGCGCCACGTGAGCGCTGCATGCGCGGCGTCGCCGTGGTGTCGCGGGTGAGGCCTCAACCCTCGCGTCGCAGATTCACCAGCAGGATCCCCAGCCCGACCAGCAGCGCGGCCAGCACGAAGCGAACAGTCAGCGGGTCGCCGAGAATCAGCACGCCGAACAGCACGCCGAACAGCGGCGACAGGAACGAGAACACGGCCAGCCGCCCGGTCAGGTAGCGCGTCAGCAGCCAGAACCAGGCCAGGTAGCTGGCAAAGGCCACCACCACCGACTGGAACAGCAGGCTGGCGACGACCTTCGCGTCCAGCACGACGATGCCCGGTTCGCCGAGCAGCCAGGCCGCCAGCGGCAGCAGCAGCGCCGACACCACGAGCTGGTAGGCCAGCGTGGTTTCGGCGCTGGCACGCGCCAGCGCGGTGGCACGGATCAGCAGCGTGGTGGCCGCCCACAGCACTGCCGCGATCAGGCCATACGCATCGCCGCGCAGCGTGTCGCGGCCGCCGCCCGACAAGCCATCGACGAATGCCAGCACCAGCCCGCCAAAGGCCAGCAGCACGCCGGCCCATTGCAGCGGCCGCAGCCGCTCGCCGGGGATCAGCAGGGCGGCGCCGAGCGCGGTCAGCACCGGCGCGAGATAGACGAACACCACCATGCGCGAGGCCGTGGTGTGCGCAAGGCCGCTGTAGATGAACACGAACTCGGCGGCAAACAACAGGCCGGCGCCCAGGCCGGCCGCCAGCATGCCGTTACGTGGATGATCGGCCGACCACAACGCGATGCCGCGCCAGCGTGCCCAGGCCAACAGCAGCAGGCCGGCCAGGATCGAGCGGATGCCGGCCTGCGCGACCGGCGAGACGCCATGTAACGCGAACTTGATGGCCACCTGCTGCAGTCCCCACAGCATGGTCAGCAGCAGCATCAGCGCCATCGCGCTGCGGTCCAGCGGGAGGCGGACAGGGGTCGGGGTCGGGGGCATTGGTGAGCGGTGCGGTCGCCGCGGCGCCAAGCCGCTTCGGCGGACCGATCGTACTCGGCGTCTGCGTGCGAAAATCGATTCCCTCGCAACCCGGCCGTGCTGGCCGCATCTCTGATCTCATCTACCACCGTGACGAATCGTTCCCGTCCGCTATTTGCCGCCGCCTCCGGCTACGCCGGCCGCCCCGCGCAGGGCGTGCCGTCGCCGTGCGTGTCGGTGTGCCAGATGAACGCGGCGCGCGGCCAGTGCGAAGGCTGCTTCCGCACGATCGACGAGATTGCGCACTGGGGCCTGTTCGACGACGACGAGAAGCGCGCCGTGCTGGCGCAGCTTCCGGCGCGGCGCGCTGCGGCCTCGCCACCGGGCTGAGCCGCCACCGCGCTCGATGAAGCCGCTGCTGCCGCCGTCGATGAGCGTGCTGGAACGCGGCTGGCTATCGTCCAACAGCGTTGTGTTCGACGACGGCGAGGCGGTCTCGGTGGTCGACACCGGCTACGTCACGCACGCGCTGCAGACCGTCGCGCTGGTCGAGCGGGTCGCCCGCGGCCGGCCGCTGGCGCGCATCGTCAATACGCATCTGCATTCTGATCACGTGGGCGGCAATGCGGCGCTGAAGGCGCGCCATCCGGGATGCACGATCGCGATCCCGCGTGGCCAGGCTGCTGCGGTTGCGGCATGGGATCTGGATGCGCTGACCTATGCGCCCACCGGTCAGCAGTGCGATCGCTTCGACTACGACCACATGCTCGACGACGGCGACGCGCTGATGCTCGGCGGCCTGCCGTGGCAGGTGCTGGCCGCACCTGGCCACGATCCGCACATGCTGATGCTGCTGCAACCCGAGCAGCGCATCCTGATTTCGGCCGATGCGCTGTGGGAGAACGGCTTCGGCGCGATCTTTCCGGAGATCGAAGGCGAATCGGGCTTCGCCGAGCAGCGCGCGGCGCTGCAACTGATCGAGCGCGCTGCGCCGCGCGTGGTGGTTCCCGGTCATGGCGCGCCGTTCACCGACGTGGCGGCTGCGCTCGCGGTGGCCCACGCGCGGCTCGATGCGCTGTCCGCCGATCCGGCCCGCAACGCGCGCCAGGTGGCCCGGGTGCTGATCAAGTTCTGGATGCTCGACCAGCGCGAGGTGCCGATCGAGACGCTGATCGATCACTTCGAGCAGGCGCGCTACCTGCCGCTCATCAACGATCGCTACTTTGGCCAGCCGATCCGCGTATTCCTGCGGCGGACGGTCGACGAGCTTGCAGCTGCGGGCGCGCTCGTGCTCGATGGCACGCAGGTGCGCAATGCCGACCAGTGAACGCTGCGGCTGCCCGCCGCCCAACGCATGGTGCCCAACGGATCGACAGGAGCGCGCATGAAGGACCGTCTCATCGTCTGGCGTAATGCAGCACGCGCACTGCTGTCCCCCGCGTTGGCTGTGCTGCTGGCTGCCTGCGCGAGCGTTCCGGCGCCGCAACCGACGGGCGGCACAGCGCCGCCGGCCGCGACCTCGCCTTCCGCGCCGGCGCTCGGCTGGACCAGCCGCATCAAGGTGCCCGACGGCCTTGCGCCGGTGCTGCAACTGACCGCGCGCGGCGTCCAGGTGTTTCGTTGCGAGCAACGCAGTGGCAAGGAGTGGGGCTGGTGGTACCGCCAGCCCGAGGCGGAACTGCTCGATGCCAGCGGTCGACCGGCGGGCCGGCACGGTGCCGACTTCAGCTTCGAGCACGTCGATGGCAGTCGCCTCGTGGGGACCGTTCTGGCCAGCGACGCCGCGCCGCAGGACGGCGATCTGCGCTGGCTGCTGCTGGCGACGCGCGCGTATGGTGCCGGCGCGCTGGCGGGTGTCACGCACGTGCAGCGCGTCAACACCCGCGGCGGCGTGCCGCCGCTGCTGTGCGAGGCGCGTCAGGCGGGCCAGTTGCTGCGCGTGGACTTCAGTGCCGACTTCGTTTTTTATCGCGCCCGCTGATCGGGAAGCCGCGCAGGGTGCTCGCCACGGGCTGCCTGGACCCGCGCCCGCCGGCTGCCTGCTCTCATTACGGGAGTGGGTACTTGCGCCGTTGCGGTAAAATGTCGAGTTGGCAGGGGTACGCCCCTATCGCAGACCACGGGACGACTCATGACAGCATCAACCGCCAATGCCAGCGCCGCCGCTGCGGTTGCCGCCGCCAACCAGCCAACGACCGTTGGCGCCTACCTGCGCGAGCTGCCGCCGGACCGCCGCGTTGCCATGGCTCGCGTGTGCAGCATGATCCGCCGCTCAGCGCGCGGTGTGCGCGAGAGCATGCGTTACGGCCTGGCGTTCTATGAACTCGACGGCCCGCTGTTCGCGCTCGAGTCCGGCAAGCGCCACATGTCGCTGTTCGTGGCCGAGCAAGAAGTCGTGGTCAAGCACAAGGATGCGGTCGCCGGCGTCGACGTCAAGCGCAGCTTCGTCAAGTTCGCCGACCTGAACCGCCTGCCGCTCGACGTGGTCGAGAAGATCGTCCGCGACTCGGTGGCCGCGCGTCGCGTACGCGCCACCGCCGGCACCATTCCCACGCAGGCCGAACTGCTCAAGCTGTGGGCGATCAAGGAGGAGGCGGCTACGCCGCCGCCGCCGCGTCAGACCATCAGCCTGAAACCGACGCTGCCGCCGCCGCCCGCACCGGAAGTCGTGGGCAAGGCCAAGGCATCGAAGGCGTCGTCGCTTGCCGTCAAGCCTGCGGCGGCACCGGCTGTGAAGACTGCAACCAAGGCGGCGGTGCCGTCCAAGGCGGCACCCGCGGTCAAGGTGGCGACCAAGGCAACGCCTGCGGCGACTGCAAAGCCTCCGCGGCCGGCCGTCAAGTCAGCAGCCAAGCCGGTAGCAAAGCCGGCAGCAAAGCCTGCTTCTAAGGCGGTGGGTCGTACGGCTGCCAAGCCGGTCAAGTCTGCAAAGCCGGCCAGCGCGAGCGGCGCCCGCCGCTGACCGCGGCGGCCGGTTGCCGCCGCAGCGCTTTCGCCGCCCGCGCGGCAACATCTTTCGTTCGGCTCACTCGCGATGCGCTGGCACGCGCTCGGCGCGGTCGGCCTGAGCACGACGCCATGCGCCGTAGGCGCCGGTGAAGGCCAGGATCGGCCAGAGCATCGAACAGATCATCACCCACAGTGCCTTGCCCTGCGGACCGTTGTTCGGGTCCGCGTCCTCGCGCCGTGAAGGACCTTCGCCGAAAAGGTGTCGATTGCTGTAGGTCAGCAGGCCGAACACGATGCCGAAGGCGATGAAGCCAATAATGTGTGCGCTCATGTTTACATCCATTGATGTCATGTTTAAGCGACACATTCTGAGCGCTTTTGGCTTCGCCGAACAGCCATTCGCGGGAAATCCCTTGGCGCCTGCCACGCAGCACCGGGCATCACTGCCGGGCGGTTGCGGTGATGGCTGCGCAGTCGACGAGCGCAGCCGCATGCATGCGACCGCGACCGCGCCTGCGTAGGGGCTGCGCAATGACGCGCCGGCAACTAGCCGTAGCTGCGCTGGTCGTCGATGACCTTGCCGTCGTTGGCCAGCGTGCCGGGCGAGACCAGTTCGACCTGTCCGCCGAGCTTGAGCACGGCGCGCAGCGAGTCGCCGACTGCGCTGGCCAGTGCCTCGGCCGGCGCCGCAGTCTCGGCGCGTAGCGTCATCGCATCGGTTTCGCCCTGGCGGCTGACCACCAGCCGTAGACGACCCAGTTCCGGGTGGCGGCGGCCGACCTCGGCCACCTGCTCGGGCCGTACGAACATGCCCTTGACCTTGGTGGTCTGGTCGGCGCGGCCCATCCAGCCCCTGATCCGCGTGTTGGTGCGGCCGCAGGGCGAGGCGCCCGGCAGCACGCAGCTCAGGTCACCGAGCGCGAGGCGGATCCACGGGTGGTGGTGATCGAACGACGTGACCACGACCTCGCCGACCTCACCGTCGGCCACGGGCTCGCCTGTGCCGGGGCGCACGATTTCGAGCAGCACGTCCTCGGCCAGCACCATGCCCTGGCGCGCTGGCGTTTCATAGGCCACCAGGCCCAGGTCGGCGGTGGCGTACATCTGAAAGGCATCGATGCCGCGTGCCTTGATCTCGGCCTGCAGGCTGGGCGGAAACGCGGCGCCCGACACCACCGCTCGACGGATGCAGCGGATGTCGCGCCCGGCCTTGTCGGCCGCGTCCAGCAGGATCTTCAGGAAGTCCGGCGTGCCCACGTAGGCGCTCGGCTGCAGGTGGCTGATGATGTCGAGTTGCTGGTCGGTATTGCCCGGGCCGGCCGGAATCACCGCACAGCCCACGGCGCGCGCGCCCGCGTCGAGGATGAAGCCGCCCGGCGTCAGGTGATAGGAGAAGGTGTTGAGCACCACGTCACCGGCGCGAAGGCCGGCGGCGAACAGCGCGCGGCCGGAGCGCCAGGCGTCATCGTGGCGGCCCTCCGGTTCGTAGATCGGGCCGGGCGAGGTGAACAGCCGGCTGAACGTCGCCATGCCTGCGCCGGGCAGGCCGGGCACGAAGCCGGCGAACGGCGGCGCCGACTGCTGCAGGCCGATCAGGTCGCTCTTGCGCAGCAGCGGCAGCCGCGCCAGCGCGGCGCGCGAGTTGATCGTGCCCGGGTCAATGTCGCCAAGCTGCGTGCGCCAGCCCGGCGCAGCGCGTGCGGCCTCGATCAGTCCGGGCAGGCGCGCGAGCAGATCCTGTTCGCGGGCCGCAGGGTCACGGGTTTCGCGGGCATCGAAGTGAGCGGTCATGGCAAAGGCCGAGGCGAATGGCTGCGCGTCGCCGCGTGCTGGCGTGCGCATCGAATTGAGCGGGAGAGTGCGGCAAAGAAACGCGGGCCGGACGCTCGTGCGCCACGGCCCACGCGATGGGCAGCCGCCGGCTTACTTGCCCTTCTTTACGGCCGAGACCTTGCGCGCGACCTTGCGCGCCACCGTTGCCTTCTTGGCCACGGCCTTGCGGGCGACCTTGCGGACGACCGCCTTGGTGGCGACCTTGGTCGCCGCCTTCTTCACGGCCACCTTCTTCGCGGCAACTTTCTTCACCGACATCTTGCGGACCGCGGTCTTCTTCACGGCCGTCTTCTTGACTGCAGCCTTCTTTGCAGGGGCTGCTTTCTTGGCGGTGGTGGTCGCCTTCGTCGCCGCCTTCTTGGCGGCAGCCTTGGCCTCGGCCGACGAGCCACGCTTGATGTCCATGGCGTGCGCGCGTGAGTACTGCTGGATGTCCTTGAACTTGCCGCTCGCATCGCGGACTGCATACAGCTTCTTGCCTGCGCTGCTGTACAGCACGGTGCGACGCGCTTTCTTGCGGGCTTTCTTGGCAGTGGCCATCAATCGAACTCCGAACAGTGCGGCGCGCGCAAACCCCAGGATGTCCGGAGCGCGGCGCCACTCGGACGCCCCGGACGGGCAGAGACGGTCAGGCCAGCCAGCGCTTGCGCCGGCGGTAGAACTTCGCGTCCTTGAAACTCTTGCGACCCTCGTTGGACAGGCCGAGATAGAACTCCTTGACGTCTTCGTTTTCGGCGAGATCGCGCGCGGCACCATCCATCACCACGCGGCCGCTTTCCAGGATGTAGCCATAGTGCGCATAGCGCAGCGCGATGTTGGTGTTCTGCTCGGCCAGCAGGAACGACACCTGCTCCTTGGCATTGAGGCTCTGCACGATGCCGAAGATCTCCTCGACGATCTGCGGCGCCAGACCCATCGACGGTTCGTCGAGCAGGATCATCTTTGGCCGTGCCATCAGCGCACGGCCGATCGCGGTCATCTGCTGTTCGCCGCCCGACGTGTAGCCCGACTGCGAGCTGCGACGCTGCTTCAGGCGCGGGAAGAACGCGTAGACCTTCTCCAGGTCGGCGGCGACCTCGGCGCGCGACGCGCCGCGCGAGTAGGCGCCGGTCAGCAGGTTTTCCTCGACCGTCAGGTGGGCGAAGCAGCGTCGCCCCTCCATCACCTGCACCACGCCGCGCTTGACGGTGGGCAAGGCGCTCAGGTCGTTGATGCGGGCGCCGTTGTACTCGATGCTGCCCTTGGTGACTTCGCCGCGTTCGCCGCGCAGCAGGCACGACACCGCGCGCAGCGTGGTGGTCTTGCCGGCGCCGTTGGCGCCGAGCAGCGCGACGATGCCACCCTGCGGCACCGTGAGCGACACACCCTTGAGCACCAGGATCACGTGGTTGTAGATGACCTCGATGCCGTTGACATTGAGCAGCGGCGCGCCGGCGGCAGCGGCCTGGGGTGCGGCGGCGGTGGCGGTTGCGGACACGGTGGCAGTCCTGACTCAGTTTGCATTCATCGGATCGAGCGGGCCTTGCTTGGGTGACGAAGACGCGGTCTTCGTCACCCAAGCCGCCGGGCCTTTGCAGGCCATGCCCGGCGACTGAGGAGGCTGGCCGCCGAGGCGGCCAGCCCGGCACATCAGTTACTTCTTGGCGGCGGGCGCGGGCGCTGCGGCAGCCGACAGCTCGGCCGCGCAGTTGCGCATCGTCAGCTTCTTCTCCGTCACGTAGGCCTGCGCCGTCGTGCGGATCAGCGGACGCAGGATCGACATGTCGGCCTCGTACCAGTCGGACGTGAAGTTCCACTTCTTGCCATCCCACTGATGGATGCGCGCCCACTGCGAGCCCTGATGGTCCTTGCAGCTGGTGGAGACCGGACGCATCACGCCAGCGAAGCCGAGCGCGTCGAGGCGCTTCTGGTCGAGCGCCAGGTTCTCGAGGCCCCAGCGCACTTCCTCGCCGGTCAGCGGACGATTGCCGAAGCGCACCATGCCACGGCGGATGCCCTCGATGGTGATCATCGCGTTGATCATGCCGCGCGTGTACAGCACGCTGCCGACTTCATCCTTCGGCCCCGTGCCCTGGCCTTTGCCGTGCACGAGGTTGAGGATGTCCTGATGCACCTTGGCCGTGCCGGCGCCGTGCTGCAGCGCAAGCGCGTTGTAGCCCTTGGCATCGGCCCCGGCCGGGGTCACGTCGGGCTCGGCGCCCGCCCACCACACGCCGTACATCCGCTCGCGCGGGAAGCCGGTGGCGATCGCTTCGCGGATCGCGGTGGAGTTCATCACGCCCCAGCCCCACAGGATCACGTAGTCGGGCCGCTGCTGGCGAATCTGCAGCCAGGTCGCCTTCTGCTCAACGCCCGGGGAGGTCACCGGCAGCAGCGTCAGTTCGAAGCCGTGCATCTTGCTGCGCTCCTGCAGCAGCGGGATCGGCTCGCGACCGAACGGCGAGTCATGGAACACGTGGGCGATCTTCTTGCCGCGGAGCTTGTCCATGCCGCCGCTGATCTTGCCCAGATGCTGGATCAGCACGTCGGCGCCGACCCAGTAGCTGCCGAGGATCGGGAAGTTCCAGGGGAACGCCTCGCCGTCGGCCGACTCCGAACGGCCATAACCCATCGTGACGATGGGAATCTTGTCGACCGGCGCCTTGTCGGTCAGCGCGAACGTGGCGCCGGTCGACAGCGGATTGAAGGCGGCAGCGCCGGTCGGGCCCTTGCCCTTCAGGCGCTCGTAGCACTCGACGCTGCGGTCGGTCGCGTAGCCGGTCTCGCATTCTTCGAACGTGATCTTCACGCCGTTGATGCCGCCCTGCGCATTGATCAGCTTCAGGTAGTCAACGAAGCCGTTGGCCCACGGGGTCCCGTTGGGCGAAAACGGGCCGGTGCGATAGACGAGCACCGGAACGAACTGCTCCATCGGCCCTTTCGCGGCCGCGCCCTTGGCTTGGGCGTAGGCCGCGTCGGGCGCCGTGCCGAGCGATGCAACAGCAGCCACACCGGCTGCCGCGGCGATCGCCTTGAGTCTGAGCGAAATTGCCATGGTCAAGTCTCCTGAGTTTTCAAACTCGGCGTCCGGCTTCCCGGCGCCGCATCTTCTGCGGGGTCGCCGGCCTGGACCGACGCCCCCTGCAGTCTTGTTGACCCGAGCCGAAGCCCGGGAATGCATCACGCTGCGCTGTTCACCCCGCTCAGTGCGGGAACGGCCACAAACGCAGCTTTTCCTTGCCGATCGCCCAGAGTCGCGCAAGACCATGCGGCTCGACAATCAGGAAGAACACGATCAGCGCACCGAAGATCATGAACTCGATGTGCGACAGCAGTGCAGTCGACACCTCCACGCCGAACCATCCGGGCGCCTGATTCAGCAGCAGCGGCAGCACGACGATGAAGGCGGCGCCGAAGAAACTGCCCAGCAGCGAGCCCATGCCGCCGATGATGATCATGAACAGCAGGTTGAAGCTGACGTTGATGTTGAACGCCAGCGGCTCCCACGCGCCGAGGTGGATGAAGCCCCACAGCGCACCCGACACGCCGGCATAGAACGAGCACACCGCGAACGCCGTCAGCTTGGCGTGCACGGCGCGGATGCCGATCACCTCGGCGGCCACGTCCATGTCGCGGATCGCCATCCACGAGCGGCCGATCGCCGAACGCACCATGTTCTTGGCGGCCAGTGTCAGCACCACGACGACGCCGAGCACGAACCAGTACTTGTCCACCGGTCGGTCGATGACCCAGCCGAACAGCTCGATTGGTGATGTGGAGACCGAGCCCGACGGCGAATTGTTGGTGAACCACTTGACGCGGATGAACAGCCAGTCGAGGAAGAACTGCGCGGCCAGCGTGGCCACCGCCAGGTACAGCCCCTTGATGCGCAGGCTCGGGATGCCGAACACGATGCCCACCAGCGCAGAGACCCCGCCGGCCAGCGCCAGAACGATGATGAAATTCAGCTCGGGCACGCGCACCGTGAAGTTGTAGGCGGCATAGGCGCCGACCGCCATGAAGCCCGCCTGACCGAGCGAGATCTGGCCGCAGTAGCCGACCAGGATGTTCAGGCCGATCGCGGAGATCGCGAGGATCAGGAACGGCACGATCAGCGCGCGGAACACGTAGTCGGTTGTGAACAGCGGCACCACCAGGAAAGCCACCAGCAGCAGGGCCACCATGAACAGCCGGTCCTGCCGGATCGGCAGCATCTGCTGGTCGGCGCGGTAGCTGGTCTTGAACTGTCCGTTTTCGCGGTAAAGCATGGCGTATCCCTTGTCCCCTTACACGCGATCGATGTGCTTCTCGCCGAACAGCCCCTCGGGCCGCACCAGCAGGAAGAACAGGCACAGCACGTAGGCAAACCAGTACTCGATGCCGCCGCCGGACAGGCCGAAGGTCGCTGACAGCACCGGCGCCAGGAACACCTCGGCGAACTTCTCGCCCACGCCGATGATCAGGCCGCCGATGATGGCGCCGGGCACCGAGGTCAGGCCGCCGAGAATCACCACTGGCAGTGCCTTGAGCGCGATCAGCTGCAGCGAAAACTGCACGCCGAGCTTCGCGCCCCAGATCATGCCGGCCACCAGCGCGACGAATCCGGCCACCGCCCACACCAGCACCCAGATCCGATTCAGCGGGATGCCGATCGACTGCGCCGCCTGGTGGTCATCTGCCACCGCGCGCAGCGCCCGTCCGGGCGGCGTCTTCTGGAAGAACACCGCCAGGCACATCACCAGCAGTGCGGCGATCACCGTGGCGAACAGGTCTTCCTTGCTGACCAGGATGCCGCCGTCGAACATCTGTTCGGCGAGGATCATCGGCTCCTTGGGCAGGCCGAGGTCGATCTTGTAGATGTCGCTGCCCCACACCGTCTGGCCGAAGCCGTCGAGGAAGTAGGTGACGCCCAGCGTGGCCATCAGCAGCACCACGCCCTCCTGATTGACGAGGTGGCGCAGCACCAGGCGCTCCACGACCCAGGCGAACACGATCATGATCAGCACCGCGATGCCGAACGCGACCCACAGCGGCATCACTTCCGACAGCCGGGCCAGCGCCAGCGCCGCGAACAACACCATCGCGCCCTGCGCGAAATTGAACACGCCGCTGGCCTTGAAGATCAGAACGAAGCCCAGCGCGACCAGCGAGTACAGCACGCCCGACATCAGGCCGCCGATCATCACTTCGAGGTAGAAGCCGGGCGCGCTGGCACCGCTGGCCAGCGGCAGGATCAGGCCCGCCAGCATCGCCGCGCCGAGCGCGAAGATCGGCCAGTTCTTCTTCATGTTCCGGGTCATGGCGATCCTCAATGCGCGACGCCGAGGTAGGCGTCGATGACTTCCTGGCTGGAGCGCACCTCAGCGGGCGTACCGTCGCCGATCTTCTTGCCGTAGTCGAGCACGACCACCCGGTCGGAGATGTCCA
>CAZTUT010000047.1:3864-18843 GCA_964616395.1 uncultured Burkholderiaceae bacterium | reverse complement strand
TGGGAGCAGGTGCGCTACTGCTCGGAGCGCTGCCGCCGCAGCCGCCCGGCCACATCGCACGACGCCCCCGGAAGATGAGCGCCGCCGCGCCACGCCTGCGGCTGATCCTCGGCGACCAGCTGCAGCACGACTCGCCGCAACTGGCGCAGCTCGATCCGGCGCGCGACCGCGTGGTGATGATCGAGGCGCCGGGCGAGGCCACGCACGTGTGGAGCCATCCCGCCCGCATCGCGCTGTTCCTGTCGGCGATGCGGCACTACGCCGCCGCGCTGCGCGATCGTGGCATCGAAGTCGACTACGTGACGCTGGACGACCCCGCGCACACCGATGCGCCGGCGCTTATCGACCGTCTGCAGCGCCGGCTCGATGCGCACGCAGCCTCCGAGCTGGTCATCGTCGAGCCCGGCGAATGGCGGCTGGCGCAGGCGCTGCAGCAGCTCGCCGTGGAAAGAGGCATCGCATTCACCGTGCTGCCCGACACGCACTTCCTGTGCTCACGCAGCGCCTTCGCCGGCTGGGCCCGCGGCAAGCGCGAGCTGCGGATGGAGTACTTCTACCGCTGGCAGCGACGCCAGCAGCGCGTGCTGCTGGAGGCCGATGGCGAGCCGGTGGGCGGCCAGTGGAACTTCGACGCCGACAATCGCAGCGGCTTTCCGCGCGGCGGGCCGGGCGCGATCCCGCCGCCCGCCGCATTCGCGCCCGACACGATCACGCGCAACGTGATCGACCTGGTGCGCACCCGCTTTGCCGATCACCCCGGCAGCCTCGACCACTTCGGCTGGCCGGTCACGCGCGCCGACGCGCTGCACGCACTGCGCGTGTTCATCGACACCCGGCTGCCCGGCTTCGGCCCCTACCAGGACGCGATGTGGACCGACACGCCGTTCGGCTGGCACGCGCTGCTGTCGACCAGCCTCAACCTGAAGCTGCTCGACCCGCGCGAGGTGATCGCCGCCGCCGAGGCGGCCTGGCGCGCCGGCCGCGTTCCCCTGGCGAGCGCAGAAGGGTTCATCCGCCAGGTGCTCGGGTGGCGCGAGTTCATCCGCGGCGTGTACTGGGAGTTCATGCCGCAGATGGCGCAGGCCAACCACTACGGCCACCGGCGCGCGCTGCCGCGCTGGTACTGGAGCGGCGACACGCAGATGGCCTGCATGCGCGCCTGCGTGGGCCAGACGCTGGCGCACGGCTATGCGCACCACATCCAGCGGCTGATGGTCACCGGCCAGTTCGCGCTGCTGGCGCAGATCGACCCGCGCCAGGTCGCCGACTGGTATCTGGCCGTGTATGTCGATGCGGTCGAATGGGTCGAACTGCCCAACGTCGCCGGCATGGCGCTGCATGCCGACGGCGGCCGCTTCACCAGCAAGCCGTACATCGCCAGCGGCCAGTACATCAAGCGGATGAGCAACTACTGCAACGGCTGCCGCTATCGGCCGGAGCAGCGCAGCGGCGAGCGCGCCTGTCCGCTGACCGTGCTGTACTGGAACTTTCTCGACACCCACGAGCAGACGCTGTCCGCCAACCCGCGCACGGTGCTGATGGCGCGCAACATCGCGCGCCTCAGCGGTGAAGAGCGGGCCGCGATCCGCGCCTCGGCGCAGGCGCTGCTCGAGAACCTCGACACGCTGTAGCCCTGCCGGCGCTTACCGGGCCCTCCCGAATCGCGTGCTGGCGTCGCGCCACCGGCCGCGCTCGATCGGCGTCACGCCGAACCCTTTTGCAGCGTTTGCGCGGTGCGTCACCTCGGCAAGGCGACGCAGCTGCGCGCACAAGCGCTCAGCCCGCCTTGCGCGTGCGCGCCGGGCGCGCGGCCTTGGCGGGCTTTCCCTTGGCAGGCGCTTTTTTGTCCGAGCGCGCGGCCTCAGCGGCGGCGGCGGCGGCGACCTTGTTGAACTGGTCCTGTAACGCGCCCCACCACACCGCCGGGTTCAACGGCATATGCGCGCCGTCGGCGGCGGGCGTTGGCGCTGACGCGGGCGTCGCAACCGCGGCCGCGCGCGGCTTGCGGCGCGGACGCGGCGCGGGTGCAGGCGCTTGCGGTGGCGGAACGGCCGCCGCGGCCTGATGGCGCGCCGCGGTGCGCGCCTCGGCATCACGCAGGAACTGGTCGGCCGCGGCCTCCTGCGGGCGGGCGCCGCCGCGCGACACCGCACCCAGCATCGAACCGCCAAAACTCTTCAGCGTGGCGATCGTGTTGCGCTGGACCTCCAGGCTCTGGATCGTCGTGCGCAGCATGTTGGTGTTGAGATTGAGCCACTGCTCGACCGCGCGCAGGTCGGCGATGCGCTTGTCGAGCTCCTCGATATCCAGCGTCGGCGTGATCATCGACGGCAGTGCCTGCGGCAGCGATTGCGCATACTGGGTCAGGCCGGAGGCGCTCGGCAGCCCGGGCAGACCGGACACGTTCCACATGCGGCGCACGAATTCCAGGCCGTCGCCCATGTTGCCGACGAACGGCAGGGCGCCGGACTTGCGCGGGGTCTTGTCTGGCATCTGGCCTCCTCGTCTGTCGCGCTCAGCGCGGCGCGCTCACCTGCTGGTCGATGGCGCCGAAGATGCTGGCACCGTTGGCGTCGAACATCTCGATGCGCACGCGGTCACCGTAGCGCATGAACGGCGTCACCGCGCTGCCGCTGGCGATCATCTCGAGCGCGCGCTGCTCGGCAATGCACGAGTAGCCGCGCGTGCTGTCGCGGTTGCTGACGGTGCCCGAGCCGATGATGCTGCCGGCGCGCGCGTTGCGCGTCTTGCACACGTGCGCGATCAGCTGCGCGAAGTCGAACACCATGTCCTCGCCGGCCAGCGCGCGGCCGACCTGACGGCCGTTCCAGTGCACGAGCAGCGGCAGCGTGACCTTGCGGCCGGTCCAGGCGCTGCCCAGCTCGTCGGGCGTGACCGCCACCGGCGAGAACGCGGTGGCCGGCTTGCTCTGGAAGAAGCCGAACCCCTTGGCCAGTTCGGCCGGGATCAGGTTGCGCAGGCTGACATCGTTGACCAGCATCAGCAGCCGCACGTGGGCGGCCGCCTGGTCCGGCGTGCTGCCCATCGGCACGTCGCCGGTGACCACCGCCACCTCGGCCTCGAAGTCGATGCCCCAGTCCTCGCTGCCGCAGACGATCGGATCGCACGGGCCCATCAGGTCGTCGGAGCCGCCCTGGTACATCAGCGGGTCGGTCCAGAAGGTCTCGGGCATCTCGGCCTTGCGCGCCTTGCGTACCAGCTCGACATGGTTGACGTAGGCCGAGCCGTCGGCCCACTGGTAAGCGCGCGGCAGCGGCGCCATGCATTGCGCCGTGTCGAATGCGAACGCATGGCGGGCGCGGCCTTCGTTCAGCGTCTGGTACAGATCGTTGAGCTGCGGCGCCAGGAAGTCCCAGTCGTCGAGCACCTGCTGCAAGCGGCCAGCGATGCCGCTGGCGAAATGGGCGGTGGCGAGGTCGCGCGAAACGACGGCCAGCTGGCCGTCACGGGAACCGTCGCGCAGGGTGGCAAGCTTCATTCGGTTATCTTCGCAGGATGCAGACAGAAAGTTGCTCCATGTTAGCCCCCGCCGCGCCCGCTGCGCACGCCTGCTCGCCATCGCCATGCCGCAACCAGCGCGCCGGTCGGCGACCAGGCATGCAGGCGCGTTGAACGAATGGAACCCTCGACGCGACCGGCTTTCTGAACACGATGAGCACCGCAGCCCTCGCCAACGCCGCCGCCGGCCCCGCGCCGCGCTGGCGGCTGCGCGTTGCGATCGTGCTGCTGGTCACGCTGATGCTGCACGCGCTGGTGATCGATCAGGCGCGCCGCGAACTCGGCTTCGAACTGCCGCCGCCTCAGGCCACGATCCAGGCTGAGCTGTTCCGCATGCCGGCGCAGATCGCGGTTGCCAGCCAGCCCACGGCAGCACCCCCTCGGCCCGCACGGCCACGCGCGATCGCGGCCCCCGCGCCAGCCACCAGCACCGCCGCGTCAACCGCGGCACCGGCCGACGCCGCGCCGGCGCAGCCGGCCGAACCGCCCCAGGAGGCCGAGGTCCGCGACGCGCCGACCGGCGGCCCGACCACCGATCCGCTGGCGATGGACCTGCTGCCCTCGGCACCCGCCAACGCGATGGGCGGCGCCGCACTCACATCACCGCTGGACGCGGTGCTGGTGAGCTTTCCGAAGTTCGGCCGCTTCGTCAGCGACACCCGCTACATCAAGGGGCTGCTGCGGCTCGGCGGCACCACCACGATCGAGTGGCGGATCGGCGCCGACCGCTACGAGGCCCGCTCGGTCACGATGACCGAGTTCAATGGCCACGCACTGACACTCACCTCCAGCGGCGAGGTGCGGCCCAGCGTCGGTGTGGCACCCGTGCGTTACACGGAGAAGCGTGGCGACCGCGCGCCGCAGGCCACCAACTTCCAGTGGGCCGCTGGCAAGATCACCTTCAGCGGTACCACCACCGAAGTGCCGCTGCAGGAGGGTGCACAGGATCAGTTGAGCTTCATGGCGCAACTGGCGCTGATCGCCCAGGCCTTCCCCGAGCGGATGCAGCCCGGCATGGCGATCGCGCTCGAAGTGGCCGGCAACCGCAACACGCGCGTCTACGACCTGCGCGTGATCGGCCGGGAGACGATCGCCACGCCGGCTGGCAACATCGAGACGCTGAAGCTCGATCGCGCAGTGCAGCCGGGCACGCGCGATCCGCGCATCCAGCTCTGGCTGGCGCCATCGATGCGCTGGCTGCCGGCCAAGACCTACACGACGCTGGCCAATGGCGACGAGATCGAGACGTTGCTGCGCGAGGTGGTGTTTGAGTAGCGCGGCAGCACCCGCGCCGTTGCTGCGACCCGTCACTGAGCGGCGCCTGGCACGACGCTCAACGGGCGCGTACGCGGTTGCCGCCAGCGTGGCGGCGGCACTGCTGGTTGCCGCCGCGCCGGCCATCGGCCAGACCGCGGCCGCACCGGCTGCCGCAAGCCCGACGGCGTTGCGCCCGACCTGCGACCGGATGCACCCGCTGCCGCCGCAGTTCCGGCTCGAGTATTCAGCGCAGGCCTCGCTCGGCCCGCTGGCACTCGATGGCGACACCGAGCTGACATTCCAGCGCAGCGACGACCGTTACACGCTGCGCTCCGACACGCGGGCGCCGATGGTCGGCGCCGAGCAGCGCTCCAGCGGCCGCATCGTCGTCGAGGGCGCGGCGGGCACCCGCCGCGTGTTGCTGATACCGGCCGAGTTCGTCGAGCGCAGCGGCCGACGCGAGCCGCGCACCGTGCGCATCGAGGAGGTAGGAGGGCGGGTCAGCTTCAGCGCCAATGCCGGCCAGCCGGCCACCGCGCCCGCCGGCCTGCAGGACAGGCTGAGCCTGCTGGTGCAGGCCGGGCAGCAGCTTCGCATTGGCATCGACAGCGGTGCGTTCGCCGCATCTGGCGCTGCGTCGAAGGCGGTGATCGACATCCCGGTGGCCGGCGCGCGCCGGATCTCGACCTACCGCCTGCTGCTGCGCGGCACCGAGACGCTCGACCTGCCCGCCGGCCGGATCGAGACCTGGAAGCTCGAGCGCCCGCGCGACGCCGAGAATGACGGCCTGGAAGCCTGGGTCGCGCCGGCGCTGTGCTGGCTGCCGGTGCGGCTGCGCTTCACCGACGAGCGCGGCACGGTGATCGAGAACCGGCTGCGCGCCGCGCGCTTCGACTGAGGTCTGGCCGCGCAACGCGGCGCTTGACCGAAGCGCTGCCTAGCCTCGACCCGGCAGCGGAATGCCGACGAAGGCCCACGCCGCCATCAGCGCGATCGCGGCCAGCATGGTCACGCCGATCAGCAGCAGCCGGTTGCGCCTCTCGGTCTGGCGCCGCAGCCGCTCGACCGCCTCGACCAGCTCGGCATGGCGACGCGGCTGCTCCAGCAGCGCCTGATGCGCGAGGCGCGGAATCTGCGGCAGCATCTGCGCCCACAGCGGCGCTTCGCGCTTGAGCCGCGCCTCCAGCCCGCGCAGGCCGACCTGCTCGTCCATCCAGCGCTCCAGCAGCGGCAGCGCGGTCTGCCACAGGTTCAGCTCCGGATCGAGCTGACGGCCCAGGCCCTCGATGTTCAGCAGTGTCTTCTGCAGCAGCACCAGTTGCGGCTGCACCTGCATGTTGAAGCGGCGCGAGATCTGGAACAGCTTCAGCAGCACCTGACCGAACGAGATGTCCTTCAGCGGCTTGGCGAAGATCGGCTCGCAGACGGCGCGGATCGCTGCTTCCATCTCGTCGACGCGCGTATCGGGCGGCACCCAGCCGCTTTCCACGTGCAGTTCGGCCACGCGCTTGTAGTTGCGCGTGAAAAACGCCAGCAGGTTCTGCGCGAGATAGCTCTTGTCCTCGTCGGACAGCGTGCCGACGATGCCGAAGTCCAGCGCGATCCAGCGCCCGAAATCGCGCCCGCCGTCGCGCTGGCGGTCGATGCCGACGAAGATGTTGCCCGGGTGCATGTCGGCATGGAAGAAGCCGTCGCGCAGCGACTGCGTGAAGAACACCTCGACCGCGTCGGCCGACAGCCGCTTGATGTCGATGCCCGCCTCGCGCATGCGCTCGATCTGGCTGACCGGCACGCCGTAGATGCGCTCCATCACCAGCACGGTCTCGGCGCAGAAGTCCCAGGCCATCTCGGGGATGCGCAGCAACTGCGAGCGCTCGAAGTTGCGCCGAAGCTGCGAGGCATTGGCCGCCTCGCGCATCAGGTCGAGCTCGTCGTGCAGGATGTTGTCGAACTCGGCCACGATCTCGCGCGGACGCAGCCGCTTGCCGTCGCGCCACAGCCGCTCGATCAGGCCGGCGGCGACATCCATCAGCGCGAGGTCGTGATCGATCACCTCGAGCATGTTGGGTCGCAGCACCTTGACCGCGACCTCGCGCCCGGCCCAGGCGCCGAAGGCCGGATCGTCGCGCATCACGGCGAAGTGCACCTGCGCGATCGAAGCGCTCGCGGTGGGCGTCATCTCGAACGTGGCGAACAGCTCCGCCAGCGGCCGGCGCAGCGCGCGCTCGATCTGCTGCACGGCCAGTTGCGAGTCGAACGGCGGCACGCGGTCCTGCAGCAGCGCCAGCTCGTTGGCGATGTCCTCCGGCAGCAGGTCGCGGCGGGTGGACAGCACCTGCCCGAACTTGACGAAGATCGGCCCCAGCCGCTCCAGCGCGCCGCGCAGCCGTGCGCCGCGTGGCGCATCGAGGCTGCGGCCAAAGGTGCCGATGCGCACCAGCCGCTTCATCCACGGACTCTTCAGGCTGGAGAACGCGATCTCGTCCAGCCCGAACCGGTAGATGACGAGCAGGATGCGAAGCAGCCGGAAGAATTTCATGCGTGCGTTCGCTGCCGTGTCATGCGGACGCGCTCAACGCGCGCGTGCCTGCAGCATCGACAGACGCTTGTCGAGGCGCTCGACCGCATCGCGCAGCGCCGAGACGTCTTCGCCGAAACGGCGCGCCTCGGCGCGGTCGACCAGCATCGGATTCTCGGCGACCAGGTAGTCGCCGGTGCTGCGCGCCAGCCGCGTGGCACCGTCGGCCGCCGCCTGGGCCAGCGCACGCGCGGCACCGACGATGCGCACCGCGGCGGCATCGCCGACCACGCCGGCCAGTTCCTCTTCCGGATCGGGCCGCAGCCGTTGCAGTGCCTGTGACAGCACCTGCGCAAACTCGGCATCGCCGCTCAGGCGCAGCTTGCGCATCAGCGCCGCCGGATCGAGCAGCGCAGCCGGCAGCGCCGACGCATCGACCGCCAGCGTGACATCGGCGGCAACCTCGGTCGCCGCCGCGCTGAAGCGGCCGTCGGCGTCGATGCCGAGCGTCAGCGAGAACGGCGGCAGCTCGAAGCGCGCCACGCGTCCGCCATAAGGGCGCAACAGCTCGCGCGCCGATGGCTCGCGCTCGAGCTGGCGGTTGAGCAGGCGCACAGCGGCGCTGGCGGCGAGGTCGGGCAGCATGGCGTGTCGCGAAGCGTGGGCAGGGGCTCGATGGCGGAAACAATCCGGCGCGCGTCAATTGTCGCAGATGGCATCGGTCGCCCGCCGTAGTCACTCGCCCGGCACAGCGGCCGAGTGCGCGTTCCGAGCCCAAAAAGAAAACGGCGCCTCGCAGCGCCGCTTTCGTGTGGATCGAGCCGGACTCAGCTCAGTTGCTGGATACCCGCCAGCAGCCAGCCGTGGCTGCCATTGACCGGCTTGGACAGGTTCCAGACTTCATCGACCTGCTCGAGCTCGCCATCGACCTTCACCGTGCCGGTAAAGCGCAGGCTGGCGATGTGATCGGCGCCGACCGTCTCCATGCCGAGCAACGCAGTGTCCATCTTCACGACCTCGGTGCGGGTGGCTTCGCCGCGGCCCCGCAGCTCGTGCGTCAACGCGATGAACATCTCGTTGGTGGTGAACTCCTGCAGCTGCTCGAGATTGCCGCTGTCCCACGCGGCCTGCAGCCGGTCGTAGTAGCCGCGAGCGTGCTTGACGAAGCTGTCGACGTCGAAGCCCGCCGGGATGCCCCACGGCTGGGTCGGCGTGACCGCGCCGCCCCGCAGGAATTCATCCATCGCCGAACCAGGCCGCGCGCTGCCGGCCACCGTGGGCTCGACAGACGAGCGCTGCATCGGCTGCGGCGTGGGCTCGGCCATCGGCTGCGGCGCCGGCGCGCCATAACCGCCCGCGCCCTGGTAGGCCGGCTGCGGCGCACGGCTGGCCGCCGAGCGGCGCAGGAAGTAGCCGATCACCATCATCGCCACCAGGCCGATCAGCAGGAACAGCATGATCGTGGCCATCGTCTCGCCGAAGCCGAGCCACGAGGCGAGCGCCATCAGGCCGAGGCCGGCGGCGGCACCGATCAGCATGTTGCGCATCGGGCTGCTGGCCGCCTTGGCGGCGCCTGCGGCGGCCGCTCCGGTTGCCGCGGCGGGCGCTGCAGCAGCGGGCGACGGCTGCGCGGCGGGGGCAGCCTGCGGCGGCGTCTGCGCCGCGGGCGGCGTGGCCTGGCGCTGCTGGACCTGCGGCGATTGCTTGCCGAGGTTCTTGCCGCTGCCCATGCGGCGCTGCGCTTCGGCATCGAGCGTGAACGCCGCGGCTACCACGCCGATCAACACACCTGCAAACCACTTCGAAACGTTCATCGTCGTCCTCAAGGAAGTCAGTGCTTGTACCCGACATGCAGCGCACAGACGCCTGCGGTCAGGTTGAACCATTTGACCCGCTCCAGCCCGGCGTGTTCCATCAGGCGCGCAAGTTCTTCCTGCGCCGGATGCATGCGGATCGATTCGGCCAGATAGCGATAGCTGTCATCATCACCCGCGATGCGCTTGCCGAGCCACGGCAGCACATTGAATGAATATGCATCGTAGAACGGCGCCAGCGGCGCCCATACGCGGGAAAACTCCAACACCATGACCTTGCCGCCAGGACGGGTAACGCGCCGCATCTCGGCCAGCGCCGTGTCCTTGTGGGTCATGTTGCGCAAACCAAAGGCCACGGTGATCACGTCGAAGTAGTTGTCGGCAAACGGCAGCTTCTCGCCATCGCACAGCGCCACCGGCAGCATCAGCCCGCTATCGAGCATGCGGTTGCGGCCCTCGGTCAGCATCGACGCGTTGATGTCGGTCAGCCAGACCTCGCCCTGCGGGCCGGCCTGGCGCGCGAACTTCAGCGCCAGGTCGCCGGTGCCACCGGCAATGTCGAGCACCTTCATGCCGGGGCGCACGCCCGCCTGGCGGATCGTGAAGGCCTTCCACACGCGGTGCAGACCGGCCGACATGACATCGTTCATCACGTCGTACTTGCGCGCCACCGAGTGGAACACGCCGGCCACATGGTCGGCTTTCTCCTCCTCGCGCACCTGGCGGTAGCCGAAGTGGGTGGTGGAGGCCGAGGACTCGGCAGCATCGCGCGCCGACGCAGCCGAGCCGCTGCCGGCCGCACCCTGGATGGGATCGGGCGGGGTGGAGTTCATGGACGAACTATAGGACAGGCGAGGGACGTGGCGGCGTAACGGCCGAGACCGTACGGCGCACGCGCCGCAGGCGACAGCGCGCCGATGTCACCGCGCGTGGCAAGCACCGCCGCAGCGCGGCTAGTGGCTGCCGCAGCTCGGCGCCGCCGGCATGAAGGCGGCATTGCGTGGGTCGTCAGCATCGCGGCTGGCGCCGGCCGCGTCGAGCTGCGCCAGATAGTCGGCCCACAGCCGCTCCTGGTTGGCGCCGATCTCGTACAGGTAACCCCACGAGAAGATGCCGCTCGAATGGCCATCGGAGAACACCGGCTGGATCGCGTAGTGGCCCACCGGGTCGAGCCGGGTGATGCCGACTTCGCGCTTGCCGACCTGCAGCGTTTCCTGGCCGGGGCCGTGACCGCGCACCTCGGCCGACGGCGAGTAAACGCGCAGGAACTCGAACGGCAGCCGGAACGTGCGGCCGTCGTCAAAGCCGATCTCCAGCACGCGCGAGGCCGTGTGCAGCGTGATGGCGGTGGGGGCGGGGTCCTTGTTCATGGGGACAAGATAACAAAAAGGCCCGCGGGGGCGGGCCTTGGAAAAGGGTTTGCGGGTTTATCTGCCCCAGCATTCGTTGAGAGTGCGCTGGGCGTCTGCAATACCCTGCAACCCAAGGCCGGTCAGCGTGAAGTTGCCGCAACCGTCATTTGCCATCGGACCCGTCCTTGTCGCGGTGAGCAGATAAGGCGCTGCATCCGTGCTTATCGTCACCGTATACGTGGTGGTCCCGCTCGCCGTGACCGTCTTGAACGCATCCGGCAGATCAGCATCGGCAGTGGCATACGCGCCTCGCTCGGTACGCCGGCGCTCCTGCCACTGGGCAATCTGAAGCAGTACGGCCTTGGCGTCCGCACGTCTACCGCGGTTCACGTACTCGGTGTAGTTCGGAATCGCAATCGCAGCAAGGATGCCCAGGATGACGACCACAACCATCAACTCGATGAGCGTAAAGCCCGCCGAACGCTTCAAACAGATATCCGTCACTTCAGGCTCCCGTGTTGGCTATCGACGACCGCGGGGCAGTTCGCGCCAGACTCTGACCCCCGCCTGCGGGCAACTCAGTTGCAGACCACCGCCTGCCCCCCCGCCGACAAACTGAGCCGTCGCCGTTGTTCCCGCGCAGGGATTGCCGAAGCTTTGCGAGGCCGATGCGGACCCGAGCGCATTGATTTGATCGCGTGTCAGCGGCCCGGACAGCGCGGTCACCGACGCAGCCGTCGACGATCCCACGATTGGCGTAATCGACGTTGTTCCGCCGCCCAGTTCGCTGCCGACCAGGCTGGACAGCGGGACGGTCGGCGATGCAACGTTCTGTACCGCGCCGTTGTTCGCAAACGGCGCCCGCGTGAAGGATCCGCTGACATCCAGGCGGTAGAAGAACGACTTGCCTCCCCCAGAGCACGGGTCAGCCTCGGATGTCGGGGAGAACGTGACGACGTTGACGAAACCAAAGCCCTCTGTCGGCGATGCGACAACCCGCTCACCGGCGCCAGAGGTGGCTGTCTGAAGGTCGAAATACCAGCCGTCGTCCGTCGTGTAGTTGAGGTCCGCTGTACCGGTCAACTGACGCAGGCGAACGCCGGTCGTTGTGTCGACTCTGTCAACGAGCGTCAGTTGACGGAGCGACGACTTTGGCACTTCATCCGGATCCGTACTCGATCGCTTGAAGTCCCAGACGCCGTAGACGGCCTGCAGCGACTCGTCGACCATGTCACCCTGCTCGAACACCTTGCCAGTGCCGAACACGATCATCCGCCCGCCTTGCGGATTGGACGTTATGCGCGGTGCGGCCGTAATCGGCTGCCGACTGCTTCCATTGGCCGCATCAACCGTGCCACGGAAGGCAGTGAACAGCTTGGTACTCGTCCAGCCCGACGAGCTGGCATTGGTGAGATCAAAGCGCCAGAGACGTCCGAGTCGGTCACCCGCGTAAACCTCGACGACATTACGGTTGCTGTCATAGACGGGCGTGATGCCGCCAAGGCCGTTCGGTCGGCCTTCAACGGTCGAAGCCGACGGATTCGGGCCACCCACCGCATCCGTTGCGATGGCAGTGATCTTGCCAGGCGTGCACGTCGCACCGCCCAGGCAGATTGCCAGGAGCTTCGCCTTGTCGTTGGCGCTTTCGTAGCCGTTGCCGACGAAGTAGTACCAGTTTCCATCCTTTGCGCTTCCGATCACTCCGGGCTGCAGGATATGGCCAAGGTCTGCAGTCGCCCCGGCTTCCACCGACGAGTCCGTCGCAGTGATGTCCCAGATCACGTCGTCTTTGGAGATCGGCGCAGCAGCCGTCCGAGCGCTGTTCAGCTCGGTGGCATCGAGTGCAAAGACACCCTTGGCGCCAGCGCCCGTGGTGCCGACGACCACCGTCCGCCACTTGCCGTTGATGTAGACGTCCCCCTCGACAACCGGACCATCCACCAGATAGCGATGGGTGTAGGTCGGCGATGCGAGTCGCGCCAGCCCCGAGTTTGCGTAAGCAGCGCGCGGGACGTAAGCAAACACCTCCTTCAGGTGATCCGGGTTGTACTTGGGATTCACCGTGCCATCGATAAGCGTTGCATTAGGTTGTCCGCCGGCGTCGAACGCGTGAAGCATGCCGCTGTTGGCAGAGACATAAACCCGTGCCTTTCTGTGGTCACGCTTTGCCTTGAGGAAGTCATTTCGATAGGACCCGGATGTGCTGAAGTCGGCAGCAGGTCGGGCCACCGCGCTATAGCCGAAGTCCGCGTCCTTCGAGTAGATCGGCTGAGAGTTGACGACCGTTCCAAGCAGTTCGCCGCTGGGACGGTTCCGGAAGCCCCCACCATTACGCTGCTCGTTCGACTGGTCGCCACGCAACCATGCCAGCAAGTTGGCATTGTTTTCGAGCGCCGTCTTCTGGTCCGCGGTCATGCCCTGGGCCGAAAAGTCGAACAACGCACCCTGGGATCCCCCTGAGCCCTTGGCGGTCAGGATGTTTCGGCTCGACGCTGCGGCGAACCGTGCATTGGCTGCATCCGGCAGCGGCTGGTTGGCGTTGACTGCCGTGATGTAAGCCGCCGCGTCGAACGACTGCACACGTCCGATCCACGTATTCGTTCGATAGCCAGCGGAGAAGAAGCGGTCTCCAGGCTGGATCGAACTGCTGCGACCCGTGATGGACGTCGCCGAGCCGTCCGTGGTGCCGATGGCCTGGAACGACGTGACGATGCCCTGTCTCAGTTGATCGACAGACGGTGCCGCGAGGAAGTCACCGCGAGACACCATCGCCGCGCGGAAGGAGTCATCCACGCGCCCGCACCCACTCGGATTGGTTGATGCGTCGTACCGACAGTCGATCGGTGCGCGGTCGCGGTCAGTCACCACCGAGCCGCCTTCGCTCGGACGGTTTTCCATGCGGACGGCTGGCCACGCTACTGCCTGCGGCGCACTCGAAGCACTCGCGGCAATCTTGAGTCGGTTGTCGGGTGTATCCGACGGCGCAGTCACCCCGTAACCGATCAGGAACGAGGTCATGTGCTGCCAGAACGCGCGATTACCCTGACTGCTCGCCGTGGGCGTAATGGGGCGGATCGCATTGGCAAGATCCGTCCGAAGATCTCGGCTCCAGTAATAAAGCGCGATATCGCTCAACGTACCGCCGGTGTTGGAGGCACCCGTAAACGGATTGGTGACATCGTTGCGTGCGTTGGTCGAGAACTGAACTTCGGTCGCGGGCTTGTACTGGTACGACCCGATACCGCTCATCAATGGGCCGTCGGTCGACAGCGCATTCAGTGTCATGCCGGAAATATTTTCAATGACCGGTTGCTGAGGAACGGATGCATTGAACGCAACCCGGGTCCACTCGCCGTCGGAAACCATGATCAGGTAGTTGCGGCGACAGGCGAAGTGCTCGGAGGACGATTCACTCGACGACCACCGACCGGAAACGCTGACCGGTTCGCTATTCAGAAGCGGATCGGACGCCTTCATCGTGCCGTCAGCCTGAATCCATGGGCCACGGGAGTCACCGCGCTCGAAGTACCGCCCGGCCGCGTCGTAAGCCTCGCGTGCCGGCGTTGCGCCCACCGGACGCAAACTGAACAGCCAGTCGAAAACTTCCTGGCGCGGATTTCCGCCGAAGGGCGGCGTTGAAGGCAGCCCGGTCGATGGGTCAAGGACCTGTCCGAACGGTCGGACGCCACGAACCAAGTGGCCGTTACTCGCAACGCCGTCCAACGTCATGGAGGTTGGATACCGGCACGAAGACGATGACGGGTCGCATCCTGACGGCGAGTACGGGTCGAAGCCGTTCGGGAAGTAGTTCAACGACCCGTAAGCAAGCCGCAACCTGTCGAGGCTGTTGGTAACGGTCAGGCCCGAGAGCGAAGCCGACGTAACCGCAATGGCGGCCGCGAGCCGGGTGCGGTAGTACGCGTACCAGTTGGCAAAGTTCTGTGCCTCCTCATCCCAGGTGCAGGTCGCGCCGGCGCACTGCCCCGGATAGCAACCGACCGTGCCATCGGGTAGTGGTTGGTCGCAGACCCGGCCAGTCGCCTTCGGGAAAGCAGTGATCTTTCGATCCCGGTTCAGTTCGACCTGAACGTAGTTGGCCGCGTTGGACTTGCAGGAGGCCGAGGCCGATGCCAGATCCGCCGCGCAGCCAGTCACCGACGGCGCATACGCGTAGTAATTTGCAATGGCTGGCAGCGCCAGGTCCGGGATGAACTTGCCGACCTCGCAGGCAAAACCTGACGGCGTGTTGCCTGGCAATGGGCAGTTACCTGTCTGCAGGCTGCCGGACGGACAGCACTTTGAGTTCGAATCGAACAACGAATTGCCTGTTGGGCAGCTGCGGCACTGTGTCGTGCCCGACGTCACGCTCCCGGCCGGGCAATCCGCCATGCAGCGCGTTGCATTCGTCGGGAAAACAGTCGGGAAACTCGACGGGCAGTTTGCGTAGCAAGTACGGTTCTCGTCCGCGATGATGAGTGACGGATAGTCAGCCGGACATGGCTGACGACAGACCGATGTG
>CAZTUT010000047.1:0-3764 GCA_964616395.1 uncultured Burkholderiaceae bacterium | reverse complement strand
GTCTGTCCGGTTGGGCAACTGGTTCGACAGGTTGCGTATCCGGGGCCGGAACTTGCCACCTGCGACGAAGGCAGGGACACGCCATCGACCGTGATGCTGCCGCAGTTCGCGTAGCACGTCGTTGATGTTGCGTTCTCAAGGTTCGGGAACCCAACGGGACACGCGCCAAAACACAGGCCATCTGTCGCGTCGAGTCCTGCACCCGTCGGGCAGGTTCTCTTGCATTGCGTTGATGTTGCTGTAGCGCCAGACACAGCGTAGTTGGTCGGGCAAGCGCCATAACACATCGAACCAATCTTGTCCGGAAATGACGCTGAACACGCTGCCGTGCACGTTGCAGACGGGGCATCCAGTGAGCCCGACGAGCAACTCAGACATCTGCCCGCGTTCAACGGATCAGCGACGGACGGAGCAGGGCAGTTTGCATAACAGGTCGTCGTTCCGGCAGCGAGCGTTGGGAAGCCAGAGGGACAGGCTTCGCAGACTCGCACGCCTTCACGCACATTTGCCGTGTAGCCTGCAGCGCAGTTGGAGATGCACTGGGTCGGATTGTCGGCGAATACGCTGGTGCCGGCCGGGCAATTGCTGTAGCACTGCCCTCCCACAGAGGTAAATCCAGCTGCACAGCCTCCGCCAACGCACTGCGTGGGTGTGTCGGGGACTCCGTCCGCAGCACAGGTCGTCAGCTGACACTGCGTCGGATTGGTCGCAAAGATGTTTGTGCCCGCCGGACAATTCCCGTAGCAGGCGCCGTCAATCGTGGTGCCTGTACAAGCACCGCCGATGCACTGCGTTGCGGTCGGCGTGGTCAGCGCAGGACAATTCGTTCGGCAGCGAGTTTCCTCACCCGGAATCGGGCTGCTGGCAATGCCGCCGATCGAGGGGCAGGCCGCATAACACTTGTCGGCATCACCGCCTGAGATCGTTGAGAAGCCTGTCGGACACAGGCCAATGCACTGTGTCGGCGTTGTACTGTAGCCAGTGCCGCAGGTCTGAATGCACTGAGTCGACGAGAAGGATGTCGTACCCGCCGGACAGGCGGCGTAACAGGTCGTGCCGTCACGGACCTGGCCCGTGCCGTTGCACAACGATGAGACGCACTGACTTGTGTTGAGCGAATCGATGATCGGCGTGGCGCCGCCGCAATTCGAGATGCACTGCGTGGAGGTTGCAGCATTGACGTGCGTGAAACCTGTCGGGCACGTACCGTAGCAGCGGCCTCCCGACAACAGTTCAGTGCCGGCACACTTGCCGACGCACTGAAGACCCGATGCGTTATGCGTCGTCGTGTTGCAGTTCTGGATGCACTGTGTTGTCACCGTGTGGATGCTCGTTCCACTGGGGCAGGCCGCATAGCAACGACCGCTGATCAGCGTTGTACCCGCCGCGCATTGCGCGAGGCATTGCGTGCCTGACGCGATCGTTCCCGTGGGACAGTTGCTGATGCACTGGTTGACGCCATAGTTGGCCGTGCCTGACGGACACGGCTGTAGCCGGCTCTCGACCGCTGACGGCGTCGACTCCCCGCTCGGGTTGGAGCATGTCACGCCCGACGGCGGCGCATCCAGCCGCCATGAGCCGAAATTCGGCGCGAAGGCCGTTCCGCAGACACCCTCTTCCCACCGCCATTCGGTCGGGCGATTGGTGATGGTTCGGTCTGTCGGCGCGCCAAGCGCCACCGATGGCCGGTCGTCGATCGTGCGGTCGAACGTTGCGGGCACTGCGGTTGAGTTGCGATCGGTATTCGTCCGCGTTGAGGTCTGAATCGTGCTTGTCGTACGAGACGTGATGTCGCGGTCGTAGTCATTCGGGCGATTGGTCTTCGGCCTGTTCTGTTCCGAACGGTCCGTCGTACCTGACAACGTCGCCGACGGGCGGGCCGAGAGCCGATCGATTGTCGATGTGGTTGTGCCGAGCGTTCGGTTGGTAATCGTACGGTTGACGACAAGCAGGCCGGAACTGGCACGGGTCGTGATTGTTGCCGAGCCATCCGACGCCGGGGTCGAAAGGCGACCAACGAAATCGCGCACTGTCACGTCGCGCGGCGTGGAAGATCGCGCTGCCTCGCCCCGATTGCTGGTGGTTGCGGGCGTGAAAGGGCGCGTATCCGTACCGCGCGCATTGACTGTCTGCGCGATGCCGTTGCGGTTCTCCGTATTGCGGTCGGTCGTACTCGACGGCGTTGACGCCACGGTACAAACGGCAGCGCCCCCATTGGACTTGACCATCAGGGAACTGAAGAGGTCCTGATTTCGTACTGTGCCGGTGCTGTTATCTGTCGCGCCGGCGAAACCACCGGCCGGCGCACGCACCCGCAGGTCGCCAGTCATCGTGCCGCTCGCGACTGTCTGGGATGGGGATACGGTGTATGTGCCCGTGCCACCGGTGCCCGTACCGGCCGCGCTGATGCGGGTGTTTGCCGCCAATCCAACGGCCGCCAGCGTCATGCCGGTCTGGATGACACCGCTGTTGACAGCGGTAACGGTCAGCGTTGTCCCTGAAATGCTGGCCGTAAAGCGCGCGCTCGCAAATCCGATGCTCGGCGGAACATCGGGCGGGTTGGCGCCCGTCGCCGCGCTCAGATCGGCCTGCTGCGCAGCGGAACTGGTCGCAGCAGTGCGATTCGGACCGACGTAGCGAAGATCCTGCCGGGTAACACCTTCGCGAAACTGATTTCCCGTCGGCGCTCCAAACGAGCCAACGGCCGAGTTGGCAAACCGGCCAACGGCACCACCGCGACCATTGTCGTTCCACGGGCGATACGTGATAGCCGGGTTGTAGTAGAGCGGATTGAAAACCGACGTGCGATACAGCCAGTCAAGATCCCGATCGACCGTGATTGACGACCCAACCGTCCAGCCTTCGGCAACAGAGAAGCCTGTTGCGCGTCCGCGGATGGTCACCGTTCCCTGCGGGCTGCCGCTTGGCGAAAGGCCGGGAGGCAGTGACAGGACGATATCTTCCATCGAACGCGAGTCGTCCATGATGAACGCGACGTTCGCATCGACGGAGCTGTTGACGAACTCGGGCTGCTGGGAGAGCAACGAGGTCGTGGGCGCGGCGTACGCCATCGGTTGCACTGTCACCGTCATCGTGATCAGCGGCATCATCCACCGTGCGATCCGTCGCATCGTGGACATGGGCGCGGGCCGAAGCGGCTCCGAGGACGAGGGTTTGGAAGAAACCGATGGCTGGTTCATCGCTTGTACTCCGGAATCTACGGGCCAACGGCGAGGCGGATTTCGGCCTGCGCACGGCCGATCATGGCGTCCCGCCCCTCGACCTCGGCAGTGATGCGGTACTTCCGCCACGCGGCGGCTGGAACGTTGGCAAGGCTGCCAGCAGGGCCCGAAGGAGAAGCCTGGACGACTTCCACTTCGTGCGTCGCTTCCTCGAACAGGCAGCGCGCGGCGACGACACCGACACCGAACAGTTCCTCGATCTCGGCTGCATTTGCACCGAGTTGCTGCCAGTCGGCATTGAACGCGGTGTTTCGCCACGCCGGCGCCGGGGTGCCGCCTGCCATGTTGCGCGGGGTGCAGAAGCTCTGGGCGGGATTGGTGTCACAGCCTGGACGACAGTGAGGCTGATCCGCATTATCAGCACAACGGGCAATACAGTGCGACCGTGTATCGCCCGGCGCACAGACAGGCAGCGTCTTCGGGGGGTTTGGCGCGCCTGGCGCAACCGTAACGTCCGGAGGAGAAGCCCAAAGGTGTCGCTCGCAGGTACGTAGTGCGTACTGTGCCGCCGAGTCGAGCGAC
>CAZTUT010000046.1:6318-19124 GCA_964616395.1 uncultured Burkholderiaceae bacterium | reverse complement strand
AACAACGAGAAGGAACTGCCGGACGCGTTCCTGCGGCGCTGCTTCTTCCATTACATCCGCTTCCCCGATCCATCGACGATGCAGGCGATCGTCGACGTGCATTTCCCGGGCCTGCGCAAGGAACTGCTGGCCCATGCGATGGCGGTGTTCTTCCAGGTACGCGACCTGCCCGGGCTCAAGAAGAAACCCTCGACCTCGGAACTGCTGGACTGGCTCAAGCTGCTGGTCGCCGAGCAGATTCCGGCCGAGGCGCTGCGCTCGGCCGATGACAAGCTGTTCGTGCCACCGCTGGCCGGCGCGCTGCTGAAGAACGAGCAGGACATGCACCTGTTCGAGCGGCTGGTGATGATGGCGCGCCACAACCGCTAGGGCGCGCGGCATGAAGAAGCCCGAGCCGGTCACGCTGTACGGCCACCACGCGCGGCTGGAACCGATGCACGCCGGCCACGATGCCGACCTGGCCGCCGCCGCGGCCGACGGCGAGCTGTGGAAGCTGCGCGTGACCTCGGTGCCGGAGCCCGATCAGGCGGCGATGTACATCGCCGCCGCACTGATGGGTCAGCACGACGGCCACATGCTGCCGTTCGTCGTCCGTGAACCGGCGAGCGGACAGATCGTCGGCAGCACCCGCTATCACGACATCGTGCCCGCCGCCGACCGCGTGGAGATCGGCTACACGTGGTACGCGCGGCGCGTTCAGCGCACGGCCATCAACACCGAATGCAAGCTGCTGCTGCTCGGCCATGCGTTCGACACACTCGGCTGCGCGGTCGTCGGACTGCGTACCGATCACATGAACTTTGCGTCGCAGCGCGCGATCGAGCGGTTGGGCGCGCATCGCGACGGCGTGATCCGCCATAACGCCCCACGGCGCGACGGTACCGTGCGCGACACGGTGATGTACAGCATCCTCGCGCACGAGTGGCCGGATGTGAAAGCCCATCTGCAATGGCAGCTCGAGCGTCCGCGCTGATCGCCGGCCGGCCTGCCGCGCGCCGTCGCGCTGGAGGGACCCGATGCTGATCGGCTTCTTCTATCACCTGCGCGCAGCCCGGCTGCCGGTGTCGATCAACGAGCTGCTGACCCTGCTGGAGGCCATCCGCGGCAACGTCATCGGACCGTCGATCGACGACTTCTACCACCTGGCGCGCACCACGCTGGTCAAGGACGAGGCGCACTATGACCGCTTCGACCGCGCCTTCGGCGAGTACTTCAAGGGCGTGACCACGCACCTGGATCTGGCGCGCGACATCCCCGACGAATGGTTTCGCGAGCTGCTGAAGCGCGAGTTCAGCGACGCCGAGCTGGCGCGGCTGGAAAAGCTCGGCTTCGACACGCTGATGGAGGAGTTCCGCAAGCGGCTGGCCGAGCAGGACGCCGCCCATCACGGCGGCAGCAAGTGGATCGGCAGCGGCGGCACCTCGCCGTTCGGCACCGGCGGCAAGCACCCGGAGGGCATCCGGGTTGGCGGCAAGTCGGCCGGTGGCAAAAGTGCCGTCAAGGTCTGGGAGGCACGCGGCTACCGCGACTACGACGACGAGGTCGAGCTCGGCACCCGCAACATCAAGGTGGCGCTGCGTCGGCTGCGCCGCTTCGCACGGCAGGGCGCCGAGCTGGAGCTGGACCTGCCCGACACGATCGCCAGCACCGCGCGCAACGCCGGCTATCTCGATATCCGGATGGTGCCGGAGCGCCACAACGCGGTGAAAGTCGTGATGCTGCTCGACGTCGGCGGAACGATGGACGAGCACATCAAGCGCGTCGAGGAGCTGTTCTCGGCGGCGCGCAGCGAACTCAAGCATCTCGAGTTCTACTACTTCCACAACTGCGTCTACGAGCGACTGTGGCGCAACAACAGGCGTCGCTTTGCCGAGAAGTTCGACACCTGGGACGTGCTGCGTAAGTACAACCCGGACTGGCGGCTGATCTTCGTCGGCGACGCGACGATGAGCCCCTACGAGATCCTGCAGCCAGGCGGCAGCGTCGAGCACAACAACGCCGAGGCGGGCGCGGTCTGGCTGCAGCGCTTCGCCCAGCACTTTCCAAGACACGCGTGGATCAATCCGGAGCCGGAAGGCCTGTGGCAGTACCGGCAGTCGATCTCGCTGGTGCGTCAGATCCTCGGCGACCGGATGTTCCCGCTGACACTCGACGGGCTGACGCGGGCGATGCGCCTGCTCAGCAAGTGACGGGTCAGGCGATCAGGGGTTGTACGGCGGCGCCGAGCGCAGCACTTCGTCCAGCGTCGTGACGCCCTTGGCGATCTTCTCGGCGCCCGAGACACGCAGCGAGCGCAAGCCGTCGCGTGCCGCCTGCGCGCGCATCGCGGTCAGGTTGCCGCCGTCTGCGACGATCTTGCGCAGTTCGTCGCTGATCACCATCAGTTCGATCAGGCCGGTGCGACCCATGTAGCCGGTGCGCCGGCATTCGAGGCAGCCGACCGGCTTGTAGACGCGCTGCGGCAGCTTGCTGCGCCATGGCGCGACCAGTTCCTGCCACACCTTCTCGGTCGGTGGATCGGTCTCTTCCTTGCATTGCGGGCACAGCGTGCGCACCAGCCGCTGCGCCAGCACGCCGATCAGCGTGGCGTTGACCAGATAGGACGGCACGCCCAGCTCGATCATCCGCGCGATCGAGCTGGCGGCATCGTTGGTGTGCAGCGTGGAGAACACCAGGTGGCCCGTCAGCGCGGCATTGACGGCCATCTCCGCGGTCTCCTTGTCGCGGATCTCGCCGACCATGATCACGTCCGGGTCCTGCCGCATCAGCGCGCGCAGGCCGTCGGCGAACCCGAGGTCGATGCCGTGCTGGACCTGCATCTGGTTCAGGTGCGGATCGATGTTCTCGATCGGATCCTCGACGGTACTGACATTGACCTCGTCGGTCGCCAGTTCGCGCAGCGTGGAATAGAGCGTCGAGGTCTTGCCTGAGCCGGTCGGACCGGTGACCAGGATGATGCCGTTGGGACGCTTGATCAGCGTCTTCCAGATCGCCGTCTCGGCCTCGGAGAAGCCGAGCTCGGCGTAGCTGCGAACCACCACCTCGGGATCGAAGATCCGCATCACGAGCTTTTCGCCGAACGCGGTGGGCAGCGTCGCAAGACGCATCTCGACCTCGCGGCCGGCCAGTGCGCCAGTGGACACCCGGGTCTTGATGCGGCCATCGAGCGGCCGGCGGCGCTCGGCGATGTCCATACGCCCCAGCAGCTTGATGCGCGCGACCATCGCGTTCATCACGCTCGATGGCACCTGGTAGACCTGATGCAGCACGCCGTCGATGCGGAAGCGCACCACGCCCTGCTCGCGCTTGGGCTCCATGTGGATGTCGCTGGCGCGCTGGTCGAACGCGTACTGCAACAGCCAGTCGACGATCGTGACGATGTGGGCGTTTTCGGCGTCGACCTTCGCGCCCAGTTCGACCAGGCTCTCGAAGTTGCCGACGGGCGATACACCCGCGTTGTTCTTCGCCGCATTCTTGATCGACTGCGCGAGCTTGTAGAACTCGACCGTATAGCGCTCGATATCGAGCGGGTTGACCAGCACGCGCCGGATCGAGCGGCGCGTCAGCCGCTCGATCTCTGGCTGCCACTCGGTCAGGAAGGGCTCGCTGGTGCCAACCGTGACCTCGCTGCCGGTGACGGCCAGCGGAAGGATCGAATACGCAGTGGCGTACTTGGCCGAGAACGTATCGACCACGCGCGCGAAGTCCACACGCAGCGGATCAATGTGGTGGTAAGGCAGCTTTGCCTTTTCGGCGAGCCACTCGGTCAGGCGCTCGAGATCGAGCAGCTCGTGCGCCGCGTCGGGCGTGCGCAGGTTCATGTTGGCGACCAGCGCCAGCGGGTGAACACGCGTGCCGCGCGACTTGACCGACAGCATCCGTTCGCCAATCACCGGGTCCATCAGCCGGTCGGCGATCAACCCGCGGATCACGTAGTCGAGCGGCAGTTTTCCCTGCGGTAACGGCAGACGCGCCACGGCTTTCAGCGAAGTGTCGGGCGCGTTCACTGGATCGCCGACGACGACCCGCCCGGGCCGATAGAAGCCGCCGGACGGGCGTCTGACGGATCGCTGTAGCGGTCAGTCAGCTGCTTTGCGAACTGCGGCTGCTTCTCGAACTCGTTGACGACCTGGTCGACCGCGCGTCGCGTCAGCGAACTGGCGCCAACCGGCTTCAGGTAGCCGCGTTTCAGGTAGGACTTGATGACAGCCGCCGGCAGGACGTGCGCATCCTTTTCGTGGTTCGCCGAGAACAGGAACAGCGTGCGCAGCGGACTGATCCAGCGCAGGCGCACCTTGACGGTATCGGTCCCGTTGTACATCTCGAACCAGGTGCCGCGCTGCCAGCCAGAGACTTCCTCGTCGAGCCGGGTCTCCTCGATGCGATCGAACGTCCCGGTATCGGTGACCGCCACCGGCATGTGCACCTCGGCCTGATACTGCTCGGCCGCACGCATCACGGCGCCGGTGGAGACGCGGAACCCGCCCGCCAGCGTGATGATGGGCTGGGTACCCGAGATGTTCAGGTCGTCGAGCTTGGACTTGACCTCGCTGCTGACCAGCGAGCTCTTGATGTAGGTCGCCTGGTCGACCGGCTTGACCGCGACCGCATGCGCCTGCATCAGGTGGCGCAGGAAGGTCTGCTGGTCGTGCTCGGACATGCGGGCCAGCGCCATGCCATCGCGCAGCACCCGGATCAGGTGCGGGATCAGCGTGGTCAGGCGGCGGCGGTCTTCGTTGTTGGCCTTGGGCTGAACGCTCCACACCAGATCGTGGATTGCCTCGCGGAAGCGCTTGGAAAATCCGGGCGTCTCGTTGTCGCGCAACGCGGCCTCAACCAGCGTCTGCACCCAGGGGCCGACAAGAAAGTCGCGGATGGGCTGATCGAGGTCGACCTTGTCGAATGCACGCCGCACCTGGATCGTGGTGTTGACGATCAGCACCTCGCGCTTCTCGGCTTCTTCCAGTGCACGCTTGGCGCGCGCCACCGGATCGGCGTCGCGCGGGCCCAGGTCGGCAAGAAAGGCCTCGAACTCGGCGCGCAGCTCCTCGAAGACCTTGAAGTCCTTTTCGAAACGCTGCAGCACGGCCTTGACGATGCGGTCGACCTCCGCAAGGAAGCGATCGTTCTCGTCGCCGTAAGGCTCCCAGCCGGCGGACGCAATCGCGATGCGGTCGATCAAGCGTCGCGCGGGGTGGCCATTGGAGGCGAAGAAATCGGCGTCGATCAGTGCCGCCTTGAGCACCGGGAACTGCAGGCGCGACAGCAGCGACTTGATCTCGCTCGGCAGGGCCGGATCCTGCAGCATGTGATCGAACATCAGGCCGACGATCTCGATCGTCAGCTTGTCGACCGTGCGCGAGGCGGTGTTGATCAGATGCTCGCGCCAGGCCGTGGCATCGCCCTGCTGCGCGCTGGCGAGCGTCGCCCCGGCCAGCCCTTCGAGGCCGAGCTGCTGCAAGTCGCCCACGGCTCGCAGCAGGCCTTCCTCCGCCGGACTGGAGGGCGCGAAGCCGGCGGGCGCCACGGTGCCGGAGACATTGGCCTGCAGCCGTGCCATCAGCTGGTTCAGAACATAGCCGGTCGGTGCCTGCGGCGTATCGATGCGTGGACCCGTGAAGCCACCACGACCCAGCCCGCCGCGCGGCGTATAGCTTGGCGCAGCCCCCGACGCAGCCCGGGCGCCGGCTTCGGACCAACCCCCTGCTGCGTAGCCGTCCGCGCCGGAACCAGATCCAACCGCTCCTGCAAATCCGCCGTACGCGCCACCGTCCCCGCCCGAACCGCTCAAGGGAACCGTCGTCGGGCCGCCATCGGCCGACGACGAGTGCGACGCTGCCGCACGCTGTTCCGCCTGCTGCTTGGTCTGCGCCGCACGCTCGGCGGCCTGACGCGCGGCGATGTCTCGCCGGATTCCGGCGGCATCGAAGCCATGGCGCTTGAAGTGATCCAGAACGGCCAGTTGGATCATGCCGACCTCGTCGGCCAGCGGCTTTTCGCACATGCCAACGAACAGCGGCCAACCCTTGTCGGTCAATGACAGGTCGATCGCTGCCAGCAGCAGCGCACGGATAAACACGCGCGGCGCGAACGGGTCGTCGCCATTACGAAGCGTGGGACGACCGGTGAGGTGCTGGACAATCAGGTGAAGGTCGCGGAAGCGCTCGTCGGTGGCGCCCTCCATGCGACGAGCGACCGGATCGACGATCGCCTCGATTGAAACCGACTCGCCCTCCTCGACGAGTTCGAGCTTTTCAGCCGTCAGCGACTCGGCCTTCAGTTGCTCGGCCTGGAACACCTTCGCGAGCGTCTGGTCCTGTTCGTCACGAAGCTTGATCAGCGCTGCGCTACGCAGTTCCGCGTCGCGGCCATTGAGCAGACGCCGGATGAAGAACGACTCGGCATCGATTTCCCACTGCGCGTCGAGCGACACCGTCATCGCCTTGAATACCGCTGGCAGCGCGCTGCCAGACAGCTCACAGGCAATCGCGAGCCCCGACCGAAGCACGGTATTTGCCTGTGCCGCCGTCACATACGGCAGCCCGCTGCCGGTAACCGGCGGCATGTCAGGCAAGGGCATCTCGATATTCATGGCAGGGCGCTCAGGCGAACCTTAACGGTGAGCAGCAGGGAGATTCATTCGATTGGACGATGGCATCACGCGGATACGTTACTCACGACAGAAAAAATACGTGTATCTACTTGCTTCGAGGTGGTTTTCTGATGAGCCCGGCCTCGCGCAGCGCACCGATCCACCGGCGCGCTGGCACTCGCCACTGCGTCTCCATCGCAACCGCGCGGGCAAACAGCGTCGACGCGGCAACCGGGGTCGGCCGGGCGAATGCCAGCACAACACGGTTGCCAGCATCGGCTTCGGGCAGCGCGAGCCAATGGCTGCCGAACGCCGCTTCGATCGCCGCTCGGCTCTGATCGAAACTCCGGCCGAACAGATTGATCGCGGCCACGCCATGCGGCGCAAGCAGCCGCCTGCAACCGGCATAGAACTCGGGACTATCGTGAACGGGACCGGCCGCCTCCGCGTCGTACAGATCGACCTGGAGCCAGTCGGCACGCTGACCATCAAACGCCGCGCGCGTCGGGTCAAGCACAACGGCCGCCGCATCGCCCTCCACGATCCGCAGCCGATCATCGGGAAGCGGCAGCTTGAACCAGCGATGGGCCGCCGCGACGACCTCGGCACTGATCTCCACGACGGAAACACGCGCCCCGGGCAATTCGCGCCAGCAGAACTTTGCGAGCGCAGCAGCGCCCAGACCAAGCTGCACAACATGCGCGGGGCGCGGCTGCAGCAGGGCTGGCGCCATCATCTGCTGCTGGTATTCGACCTCCAGCGAAAACGGACGGGCAATCCGCATCGCCCCCTGCACCCAGATGCTGCCAAAGTGCAGATAGCGCACCCCATCCGTCTCTGACAGGGTGATGTTGGGCGACACCGGCCGCTGACCCGGCAGCGCATAGCGCCGCGCGCCGGCAGCACGAAGGCGTGCCGCGCCGCTGACCGTTGCAGTGACCGCTGCGGATCGCATCAAGTTGGCTTAGTTGAGGGCATGGGCGTCGACGGCCGACGAGTGCTGAAGCCCGCTGACCACGTCGTGTACTGCGCGCTCGAACAACGGCTCGGTCTCGACCGGCGACAGATCACCGCTGCGCAGATAGGCCCGGATCGACTCCGGCGACAGCGAGTGGCCACCCTTGTTCTCCGACGACATGAACAGGAACAGCGTGCGCCGCGGGCTGATCCAGCGCAGTTGCATGCGCTCGGTGATCTCGCCAAATTTCAGGTCGAACCAGTCGCCGCGCTTCCAGCGAGCAATCTGCTCGTCGAGCTGCTCGTCAGTGACACCCGGGTAAAGCTGCTCGACCGTCTGATCGATGGTGGGTGGCTCCAGGAAATTGACATCGGCATCAACCGCCTTGAGCGCATGCTTGACCTGATCTTCAGGAATGATCAGTGGCTGATCGGCCGGCGGCGGCGTGGTGTCGTCGAGACGGATACCGTCGAGCTTGATCCGCATCGTCGAGGGTTCGAACGGGATACCGGGGTTGCCATGCGCGAGTTCGAGCGCCTTGACCGCCTGCGCATGGGAGTTCATCAGCTGCGCGAAAAACGCCTGCATCCGATCCTTCGGCCACTCGATCAGCATCAGACCCTTGCGCAGCGCACCGAGAATCGGCGGAATCGTCGTCACGAGCCGCTTGCGGTCCTGCTGGGTCAGCTTGGGCTGAACGCTCCACACGAGGTCGGGCACGATGCCGAGGTATTTGTTGACCGACGTGTGATCGCCGCCATCGCGCAGGCTGATCGCCACCAGCACGCGCACCCAGGTTTCGAGCAGGAACTCGCGCAGGTACGACTCGATCTGCACGCCGTCGAAGGCGCTGCGGATCTTGATCATCGCGTTGATGGCCATGACCTCGCGCTTCTCCGCTTCGGCCAGCGCACGCTTGGCGCGGATCACCGGATCGTCGTCGCGGGTGCGTTCATCTTCGAGATAAAACTCGAACACGCGCAGCGCGCGGTCGAAGGCGGTGATGCCCTCTTCGGGCGCCGTGAGAACCGTCTGGACGGCCTTCTCGACTTCTTCGAGGAACCGCTGGTTGGCCTCGCCTTCCGGCGTCCATCCGATCGCGCTGCTGGCGATCCGGTCCATCAGCCGACGCGCCGGCTGCTCGGGCGAAACGAATAGCGCCGGATCGGTCACGGCGACCTTGATCAGCGGGAACTGCAACTGTTGCAGCAGATCCCTGATCTGCTGCGGCAGATGACGGTCGGCGTTGATGCGCTCGAAAAGCAGGCCAACCAGTTCGATCGTCAGCTTGTCGACCTGCTCGGTCGCCGTCTCCATCAACTGGTTACGCAGCTCCGCGGTTTCCTCGCGGGCCGGCGGCGCCTGCTCGCCGCGCTGGACAGCCCCCAGCGATTGGACGCTGCGCTTCTGAAACTCGTTGATCGCGTTGAACAGCTCGGCACTGATCGGTAGCGGCGCGCCGGGCAGCGCGACCACCGTTCCGGGCAGCGCGTAGCCGCCAACGATCGGGCCTGCCCCTGGCATGGCGGGCATCGCCGCCGCCGTACCCAGTCCACCATACGTGCCCGGCACCCCTGCCACCGTGCCCGGCATGGCCGGCACCGTGCCGATCGTCATGGGGACAACCTGCGGGTAGCCGCCAGGCATGCCGCCGACCATCTGGCCGCCGACGATGTGGCCGCTGACTGTCGGCGTGTCGAATCCGCCTTGCCCCGCCGCCATCGGAACACCGGCGTAGCCGGCCGGCATCATCGGCGTGGACTGCACTGTCTGCAGCCGCGCGGCAAGTGCGGCCAGGATGTCAGCCGCGTGCGATGCACCGATCCCCTCGCCCCAACCTCCCCCGCCACCGCCTCCGCCACCACCACCGCCGAGCCACGAGGGACGCAGCGCCGAGGTGTTGCGGAACGCAAGACTGGGCGACAGTTCGTTCAGGTAGCCGTGGTCGGCCAGATGCGCGTCGATCGCCGCATACGCCTCGATGATCAGTTGCGTCAGGTGAGAATCGAAGAACGGCATCAACTGCATCACCGATGACGGATGCATGCCGTCGATGTGCTCGAGCGCCTGGTGCAGCGCGCGAAAGAAGATGTTCGGCCGGACCGGACTTTCGCTCGGCCGAACCTCGACTTCCTGAATCGCATTGGCCAGCCGCATGCGCAGCGAGGCTTCGACTTCGTCGGCAGCATTCAGCACCCGGGTCGAGGCCGCCTCGACCAGCGTGTTGAGCTCCATGTCGCCGAATTCGACCAGCGCCAGCCGGTTGCGCCGGCTCTCTGCCGTGGAGCCATCATCCAGCGCCACCGTGCCGGAATTGCGCAGGCGGTCGTTGACGAAGTCTTCGGTCAACTGCTCGAACTGCTTGCGAAGCGCAGTCTCGTACTCGGTGCAGAACTGGCGGTCGCTCCAAAGCACCAGCTTGGCGGGCTTCGCCAGGTCGGCGTCCTGCAGGCGGGACACCGGGACCAGCGACTCGGTCAACACCTCCTGAAGGCGCGAATCGAACACCATCCAAAGGGGTGTCCAGCAGCCCTCTAGCAAGCCACGCGACGAATGGCGCAGGCTCGCCACCGAGGCCACCGGCTTTTTCGTCAGGAGAGTCAGGAGATCGTTGCTCATTGGCGTACTCGCGAGAATGCTGGATTCTGCCCGACCCGACGGGCAAGTAAGCAAGATAACGCAGCCGGCCTTCGGTGCAAATCGGCCTTTTGACCGGCATCCGCGCCGGCGAAGCCTACCGCGCCGACCCGGACGAGCGTGTCAGGGCCGCGCGCCAGGCACTGACCTTATCGCCAAGCCGGACTGCCGCATGCGCCGGGCTGGTCGAAGGCAACACGGCAACCTCGAGCCCGCGGGCGGCGAACGAGGCGGCAAAACGCGCCGCGGTCCGGCCATTGAACAGCACGCGGCGCAGCGCGGGAAGCTGCCCCAGCAGGGCCTCGAAGTCGTTTGCCTGGGCAGCCCGGATATCGGCGTCGAGGCTGCCCTTCCGCTGGCAGGCGGCCAGTACGTCCCACAGGCCGATCGAGTGGGCCAGAAGCCGGTCGAGCCGGCGCGGGTACGGCAGGTCGGCCAGCGGTTCGTCCAGAACCGCGCCAAGAATCGGCCAGAACTGGTTGCGTGGATGAGCGTAGTACTGACCGCGAGCCAGCGACGCACCGCCCGGAAAGCTGCCCAGGATCAGCGTCTCGACCCGCGCATCGACCACCGGCGCGAAGCCGGCCAGCAGGGCGAACGGCGGCAGGGCGGGCGCGATCACCGCGCCGTGGCGGTCACGCGCCGCGCGTTCAGGCGGGGCGACCGCCATCCAGCAGCATCCGGTTGATGCGCCGCACAAAGCCAGCCGGATCATCGAGCGCGCCGCCTTCGGCCAGCGTGGCCTGCTCCAGCAGCAGCGCGGCCCAGTCGGCGAGCCGGTCGTCGGCCTCGCCCTTGAGGCGCTGCACCAGCGGATGCTCGGGGTTCAGTTCCAGGATCGGCGCCGCCGGCGCCGCCGGCGCGCCCTGCCCGGCCGCCTTCAGCAGCCGCTGCAGATGCTGGCTCATCGCGTCGCGGTCCACGACCACGCAGGCTGGCGAGTCGGTCAGCCGCAGCGTTACGCGGACCTCCTTGACCCGCTCGCCGAGCGCCGCCTTGACCCGGGCCACCAGCTCCTTGTACTCGTCGGCCACCCGCGCCTGCGCTTCTTTTTCCGAGGCGTCGGCCAGGTCGCCGAGGTCGAGGTCGCCCTTGGCCACCGAGACCAGCGACTTGCCGTCGAATTCACGCAGATGCGACAGCATCCACTCGTCGACGCGATCGGTCAGCAGCAGAACCTCCACGCCCTTCTTACGGAAGATCTCCAGGTGCGGCGAGGCCGCCGCCGCGGCCGGCGTATCGGCGGTCAGGTAGTAGATCGCCTTCTGGCCTTCCTTCAGACGCGCCACGTAGTCGGCCAGCGCCACCGTCTGCGCGCCGTCGCTCGTCGTGGAGGCAAAGCGCAGCAGCTTCGCCAGCCGCTCGCGGTTGGCAAAGTCGTCGCCCAGCCCTTCCTTCAGCACCTGGCCGAACTCAGCCCAGAATTTCGCGTAATCGTCCTTGCGGTTTTCGGCCAGGTCTTCCAGCAGCCCGAGCACGCGCTTGGTCGACCCCTCGCGGATCGCCTTCACATCGCGCGACTCCTGCAGGATCTCGCGGCTGACGTTCAGCGGCAGATCGGCCGAGTCGATGACGCCGCGCACAAAGCGCAGGTAGGGCGGCATCAGCTGCTCGGCGTCGTCCATGATGAACACGCGCTTCACGTACAGCTTGATGCCATGGCGCTGGCTGCGGTCCCACAGGTCAAACGGCGCCTTGGACGGCAGGTACAACAACTGGATGTACTCCTGCTTGCCCTCGACGCGATTGTGGGTCCACGCCAGCGGCTCGCCGAAGTCGTGACTCACATGGCGGTAGAACTCCTTGTACTGCTCGTCGCTGATGTCGGCGCGCGCCCGCGCCCACAGCGCGCTGGCCTGGTTGACGGTCTCCAGCTCGTCCTTGGCCACGTGGGTGTTGCGCTCGGCGTCCCACTCTTCCTTCGCCATCCGGATCGGCGTGGCGATGTGGTCGGAGTAACGCGTCAGGATCGACTTCAGCCGCCAGCCGGACAGCAGCTCGTCCTCGCCGTCCTTCAGGTGCAGGATCACGTCGGTGCCGCGGCGCTCGCGCGTGGCCGGCTCGATCGTGAAGTCGCCGGCGCCCTCGCTTTCCCAGCGGATCGCCTGATCGGCCGGCAGCCCGGCGCGGCGCGACACCACGGTCACGCGGTCGGCCACGATGAAGCTGGAATAGAAGCCCACACCGAACTGGCCGATCAGCTGCGCATCCTTCTGCTGGTCGCCGGTCAGGCTGGCGAAGAACTCGCGCGTGCCGCTCTTGGCGATCGTGCCCAGATGCGCGATCGCCTCGTCGCGGCTCAGGCCGATGCCGTTGTCGGAAATCGTCAGCGTGCGGGCCGCGGCGTCGTACGCAACGACGATGCCCAGCTCGGCGTCATCGCCCAGCAGCGCCGGCGAGGCAATGGCTTCGAAGCGCAGCTTGTCGCAGGCATCGGACGCGTTGCTGACCAGCTCGCGCAGGAAGATTTCCTTGTTGCTGTACAGCGAGTGAATCATCAGGTGAAGCAGTTGCTTCACCTCGGTCTGGAAGCCCAGTGTCTGCTTGATCGTGGCGTCGGTCGCACCCATCGTCGATCCTTGAAGTTCGCAAGTTCATCAAATTGTTGCAGGCGGTCGC
>CAZTUT010000046.1:0-6218 GCA_964616395.1 uncultured Burkholderiaceae bacterium | reverse complement strand
CCCTGACGCGCGTCAGATGCGGCCGCCGGGCCGGCTTTCAACCCCGCCGCCTGGCCGCTGCGTACCCCGACCAGTACCCCGGCCACCAGCGCCGCGATGCCAAGTGCTGCCGCCGGCACCGGCCACGCACCGCGCAGCAGGTAGGCAAACGCCAGGGCCGCCAGCGTCTCGAACACGATCAGTTGCCCGGCCAGCGAGGTCGGCAGGCGCTGGCTGGCTTCGTTCCAGCACAGCGTGCCGAGCCACGAGGCCAGCAGGCCGGTGGCCAGCATCAGCAGCACGAATCGCAGCGGATCGGCGGTCAGCACGGCCTCCGCCAGCGGCTGCCCGCGCCACGCCTCGGTGAGCACGACGCCGAGCAGCGCCACGGCCGCCAGCGGCAGCGTGGCCAGACCCTGCGCGGTCGCCCAGGTCGCGGGCCGCCGCGCCGGGTTCGCACGCAACCATTCGCCGTTGCGCAGCGGATACCAGGTCCAGCAGACCACCGCGCCGAGCGCCAGCAGGCCGCCCCAGAGCGCCGCGCGATTGTCGTTCGCGGGGGAGTCCGACGCCGCCACGAACTCGGCGTGATGAACTAGCGCCACGCCCACGCCGATCAGCAGCAGCGACGGCGCCAGTACCCGCCACGGCAACCGCTCGGCGCGCGGCGCCCCCGGCCGGCTGCCGGCCCGCAGGTTGGCGGCAATCGCGATCACCACCGGCAGGCTGCCGATGATCATCGTCGGCAGCGGCGCACCGGCGCTCTGGATCGCCGCCGACAGCAGCAGGTAGTACAGCAGGTTGCCCACCAGCGCCAGCCGCAGCGCCTCGATCCAGTCGGCGCGCGACAGGTCGCGCAGCGCCGCGCGATCGAACCACGCCAGCGGCAGCGCGATCAGACCGAACGCCAGGTAGCGCCCGGCCGACAGCAGCGCCGGCGAGACGTCGGGCAGCAGCAAGGGCACCACGAACACCAGCCCCCAGAGCAGCCCGGCCGCGAGCGCGAACAGCACGCCGGCCGCCATCAGTCGCCAATCTGCTGCAACAGGTACAGCCGCTGATAGATGCCGCCGTCGTGCGTCATCAGCTCGTCATGCGTGCCCAGCTCGGCCACGCGACCATGGTTGAGCACGACGATCCGGTCGGCCGCGCGGATCGTCGACAGCCGGTGCGCGATCGCGATCACCGTGACGCGGCCGCGCAGCTCATCGAGCGCCGCTGCCACCTGGCGCTCGGTCTCGCTGTCGATCCGGCTAGTCGCCTCGTCGAGGAACAGGATGCGCGGCGCGCCCGCCAGTGCGCGGGCCAGCGCGACCAGTTGCTTCTGCCCCGAACTCAGCCGCGCCCCGCCCTCGCCCAGCGGCGTGTCATAGCCCTGCTCCAGGGCCACGATCACGTCGTGCACCCGCGCCGCGCGGGCGGCCGCCACGATGGCCGCCTCATCGAGGCCGCGGCCCATGTCGATGTTCTCGCGCGCGCTGGCCGCCAGCAGGAACGGCTCCTGCGGCACCAGTCCGACCTCGCGCCGGAACGCCTCGTCGCCGATCTGGTCGAGCGCAACGCCACCGATCTCGATCCGGCCCGACTGCGGCGCGTAGAAGCGCAGCAGCAGCGACAGCAGCGTGCTCTTGCCGCTGCCGGTGTGGCCCACGATGCCGTAGAAGCCGCCGGCATCGAACTGCAACCGGACGTCGTGCAGCACCGGCTCGCGCGCGTCGTAGCCGAAGCTGACATCGCGCAGCGACAGACTGCCATCGCCGATGTTGCGGTCTGCCGTCGGCTTCGCGCCAGCGTCTTCGTTCAGCAGCGTGTTGACGCGGCTGGCCGCGATCATCGACTGCTGCAGCATCGAGAACTGCATCGTCACCTGGATCATCGGCTCGGTCACGCGCTGCATGTAGGCGATGAACGCGTACAGCAGACCGACCTCGATGCCGACCACGTGCCCGCTGCCCACCGCCGCGATCACCGCCGCGATCAGCAGGATCTCGACCAGATCGAGCGCCGGCCGCAGCAGCCACGCGTTGGCGCGGATCTCGCCCATGCGCGCCGCGTAGTGCGCCTCGTTGGTGTCGGCAAAGCGCTGCGCGAAGCGCTGCTGCGCGCCGCTGGCCTGCAGCACCGCCATGCCGGCGATGCCCTCGGCCGACTGCGCATTGATGTCGCTGCGCAGCTCGCGCGAGCGCGTGACCGCCGCCGCCGACAGCCGCTGGTAGCCCCAGACGATCGCCACCGCCGCCGGCACCAGCAGCAGCAGCACCAGCAGCAGTCGCCAGTCGAGCCACAGCATGGCGATGATCACGCCCAGCAGCACGGTGGCGCCGTACAGCACCTCGAACAGCACCTGCGTGTACAGCTGCTTGACCGCCTCGGTGTCGTTGGTGATCCGGCTGACCAGCTGGCCGGTGATCGCGCGGTCGAAGAAGCTCATCGGCAGGCCCAGCACGTGGCCGTAGACCCACTCGCGCAGCCGGCGTACCGAGCGCATGGCCAGGCCCGCCAGGCGCACCAGCTGGAAGTAGCGGATCGTCGTCGCCACCCAGCCGCAGGCCAGCATGCCGGCGATCAGCAGCGCGACCGCATGCCAGTCGGGCGCGGTTCCGCTGGTCAGCGCCGGCACCAGGTGGCGGTCGATGAAGTGCTTGCCCAGGATCGGGCCGGCCGCCTCCAGCACGCCGGCCAGCGCCAGGAACAGCGTGGCCAGCACCAGCTGGCGCCGGTCCGGCCGCGCGGCGCGCCACAGCAGAGACAGCGCCCGCCGCCGTTCGCCAGGCGCGGCGGTCTGCAGGTCGGGATGGGGGGCGGAATCGCGGTCGGCCATCGTGGGCTCAGTCGGCATCCAGGCTGGCCTGCAACTGCTGGTAGCGCCACTGGCTGGCGTACCAGCCATCCAGCGCCAGCAGTTGCGCGTGCGTGCCGCGCTCGGTCACGCGGCCCTCGCGCAGCACCAGGATCTGGTCGGCATCGACCACCGCGCTCAACCGGTGGCTGACGATGATCGCGCCACGCCGGGCGCCGCCGGCCGCCAGCGTGCCGCGCAGGCAGTCGAGGATGCGGGTCTCGGTGCCGGTGTCGACCGCGCTCAGCGCATCGTCGAGCAGCAGCAGCGGCGCGTCGTCGGCCGCCTGCTCGGCCTGCGCCAGCAGCGCGCGGGCGATTGCCACCCGCTGCCGCTGCCCGCCCGACAGCGTGACGCCCTTCTCGCCCACCCGCGTCTCATAGCCCTCGGCAAAGCGCAGCACGTCGTCGTGCAGCGCGGCGGTGCGCGCCACCGCCTCGATCTCGGCGCGGGTCGACTGCGGCCGCGCCAGCGCGATGTTGTCGGCAATGCTGGCCGAGAACAGGAACGCCTCCTGCGGCACCCAGGCAATCGCACCGCGCAGCGCCGCCAGCCGGTAGTGCTCGATCGGCTCGCCACCCCAGCGGATCGACCCGCTTTCCGGCGCCACCTGCCGCTGCAGCAGCGCCAGCAGCGTGGTCTTGCCGGCGCCGGTCGGCCCAACGATGCCCAGCGTCTGCCCCGGCGCCAGCGTGAAGCTGATGTCCGACAGCGCAGCCGACCGGGCCGCCAGCGGAGCCACCGACGCGGAAGCGGCCTGCGCAGCAGACCCGGTTGCCGATTGCGCATCCCGCGCCGCGTCCGGCGCTGTCGTGGCCGCTTCGTCGCTGCGCGGGTGACGGAAGCTCACACGGTCGAAACACAGCTCGCCGCGCGGCGCCTGCGTCAATGTGCCGGTGTCGGCCACGCTCAGCGGCGCCTCCAGCACCGCCGCCAGCCGGGTCCAGGCCGCCTTGCCGCGTTCCAGCAGCGACAGCACCCAGCCGGCCGCGAACATTGGCCAGATCAGCTGACCCAGGTACATCGTGAAGGCGGTCAACTGGCCGACCGTCAGCTCGCGCTGCCAGACCAGCCAGCCGCCCAGCGACAGCGTAAGCACGGTGGCCGCGGTCAGTGTCAGGCCGACCGCCGGCTCGTAGGCCGACTCCCAGCGCTGCGCCTCGAAGCTGGACTGCGCAGCCGCGCCGGCACGGTCGGCAAAGTCGCGCTCGGTGCGCTGTTCGAGGCCGAGCGCACGCAGCGTGCGCACGCCGGCCACCGTCTCCTGCACGTGCTCGTTGAGCGCGGAGAAGCGCGCCAGCGAGTCGGCCCAGGCATCGTGCACGCGCCGCGAGATCACCCAGAACGCCAGCGCCATCAGCGGAAACGGCAGCAGCGCCACCAGCCCGAGCCGCCAGTCGATGCCCAGCGTCATCATCGCCACCACCAGCACCAGCGTCAGCGTGCCGTCGAAGGCCGCGAGGAACGCTTCGCCGGCGGCCATCTCCACTGCATCGACATCGTTGGTGGCGCGCGCCATCAGGTCGCCGGTGCGCTGGCGGCGGAAGAATGGCGGCCCCTGTTCGGCAAAGCGCCGATACAGCCGCGTGCGCAGTTCCACGCCGAGCCGGTACGCAGCGGAGAAGAGCACCAGGCGCCAGCCCACGCGCAGGAAATAGATGGCCACGCCCATCGCCACGATCAGCAGCACCTGTAACAGCGCCGCCTCGCCGCGCACCGAGCCATCGACCAGACCGTCGATCACGCGGCCCACCTGCCGCGGGATCAGTACCGTCAGCACAGCCACGCCGACCAGCATCAGACCCGAGCCGATGTACGCGCGCCCATGCCGCCGCACGAAACCGGCGATCAGCCGGTGCAGCGATTGCGTTGGGAGCGGGAGCGGATCAGACACGGCGGCAGACGAAAAAGGCCGCGGCAAACGCCGCGGCCTGTGAATAACCAGATTCTAGCGGCGCAGCGCCGTTCTTCAGTGCTTGGGCGCGGTGGTGGCAGAGGTCAGCGGACGGACGATTGCCTTGACCTGCACCGACATGCGCTTGCCACCCTGCTCGATCTCCAGCGTGATCGGCACTTCCTCGCCGGGCTTCAGCGTGCGCTTGAGGTCCAGCAGCATCACGTGATAGCCACCGGGGCGCAATTCCACGGTGCGGCCGGCCGGCAGATCGAGCCGGCTGATCTCGCGCATCCGCATCACGTTGTTCTCCAGCGCCATCTCGTGAATCTCGACGATGCCGGCCACCGGCGAACGGGCGCCGAGCAGCCGCGCGTCGGTGGCGGCAGTCAGGCGCATGAAGGCGCCGGTGGCCATCTGCGATTCCACGGTACCGCGCACCCAGGGCTCACTGACCGTGACCTGCGCCAGCGTGGCCGTTGAAGCCAGACCCAGCACCGCCGCCAGCGGCAAAACACAAGACCAGCGCATCTGCGAACTCCATCTCAAAGACGGAACTTTAGCGCCGCCACGCAACCGGCGCGGCCGCGCCACGCGCAAGCAAGGCGCCGCTCGGCTAGAGTGCTCGCCTTCGCCCTGAACGAATTGCGCCCTCATGCTGGCCACGCTTGAAGACATCGACTCCGCCGCCGCCGTGGTCTACCGCGCTATGCCGCCCACGCCGCAATACGCGTGGCCCATGCTGGCGCAGGCGCTGGGCACCGAGACCTGGCTCAAGCACGAGAACCACACGCCGCTGGGCGCGTTCAAGGTGCGCGGCGGCCTCACGTACTTTGACGCGCTCTCGCGCGGCGGCGCCGTTGCCGGCGTGATCGGCGCCACCCGCGGCAATCACGGCCAGTCGATGGCCTTCGCGGCCCGCCGCGCCGGTCTGCGCTGCGTGGTCGTGGTGCCGCGCGGCAACTCGCGCGAGAAGAACGCCGCAATGCGCGCGCTCGGCGCCGAACTGATCGAGCACGGCGACGACTTTCAGGCCGCGCGCGAGCACGCGGCGGCACTGGCGCAGGCCGACGGGCTGCATTTCGTTGCCTCGTTCCACCCGGCGCTGGTGCGCGGCGTGGCCACCTACTGGGCCGAACTGTTCCGCGCGGTGCCGGGGCTGGACGTTGTCTACGTGCCGGTCGGTCAGGGCTCGGGCATCTGCGCCTGCGCCGCGGCCCGCAATGCGCTGTCACCGCGCACGCGGATCGTGGGCGTGGTCTCAGCGCACGCGCGCTGCTATGCGCTGTCGTTCGCTGCCGGCACGCCGGTCGACGCACCGGTCAGCACCGAACTGGCGGATGGCCTCGCCTGCCGCGTTGCCGATGCCGGCGCACTCGAAGTGATCATCGCCAACGTGGAACGGATCGTTGAAGTGACCGACGCCCAGGTTGCCGACGCGATCCGGCTGCTGTTCAGCGCCACCCACAACGTGGCCGAAGGTGCGGGCGCCGCCTCGCTGGCCGC
>CAZTUT010000045.1:0-19129 GCA_964616395.1 uncultured Burkholderiaceae bacterium | reverse complement strand
GGCGATCGGCGGGCAGCCGGGCACCTTGATGATCGGCTTGTCGGTGATCACCTTGTCGATCGGCACCGCCTGTGTGGGGTTGGGCTTGGCAGCCTGCACGCAGCCCCAGCTTGCGCACGAGCCCCAGGCAATGACGGCCTTGCAGTCCTTGGCCACGTGCTTGAGCTTCTCGACGAACGGCTTGCCGCGCGGCATGCAGAACATGCCGTCTTCGTTCAGCGGCGGATTGCCCTCGACGGCGAGGATGTAGTTGCCCTTGTACTTGGCGATCGTGTCTTCGAGCGCAGCGATCGCCTGATCGCCGGCGGCGGCCATGATGGTGTCGTCGAAGTCGAGCGAGATCATCGACAGGATGACGTCCTTGGCCAGCGGGTGCGCCGAGCGGATGAAAGACTCGGTGCAGCAGGTGCACTCGAGTCCGTGCAGCCACACCACCGGCATCCGCGGCTTGGTCTCCAGCGCCTTCGCGATCTGCTGCGCGTACGCCGGGCCGAAGCCAAGCGACGCGGCGGTCAGGCTGCAGTACTTGAGGAAACTGCGGCGCGTGATGCCTTGTCGGCGCATCACGTCATAGAACGTCTCGATCATGACCTGCCTCCCACACAGGTTTGGTTTCGGTCCCGCGCGTCCTGGAGGACGGGTACGCGCGGCGCGTTTACTGCGAAATCCCGTTGCAGATGCCGCGAAGGTTGCGCCGAGGCGCGCCGGTGCCGGTTGACCGCTGTCAAATGGGAAGAAGGACCGTCCGTCGACGCTGTGTTCGTGTAACTGGACGCGTTACACACGTGCGTGTGCTCGGGACGGAACGCCACGCGTGGCGCAAGGCTGCTGCCCGGCGCGCGGCGGTCAGGCGACGACGCCGCGGCCGTGTGGATTGGCGAGTCGAGGCGTGGCGAGGCGCGCAGCGCCTGCAGGTCAGCTCGCCGGGGGGTCGATACGGCCGAGCCGCACCATGGTCGTACCGGGCTTCAGGTGACGCAGCGAGGGCATCACGAGCACGGTGTCGTCATAGGGCGCAGACCAGATGCGCTCGCCATCGAACGCGATCGGCGTGCCGGCCTGTGCGATGACTTCGAGACCGCGAAAGTCGGCAGCGAAGCGAAACGCCATCGACTCGGCCACCACCGGTTCGGTGACGCGGATCACGCGCTGACCGCCGTCGGCCGGCGAACGCGGATCGCGTTGTGCGGCCGCGGCATCGATCACGCCGGTGGTTACGAGGAAACGCCGCAGCGTGTCGCGCGCGACCTCGACCGCCGAGCGCTCCCAGTGCTGGCCGCACTCGATCAGCAGCGCGGTGCGTTCGCTGGCCGGATCGCCGAAGGCGCCGCGCTCGATCATCCGCAACCCGGCCGGATGACCGGTATCGAGCAGCAGATGACCCGGCACGCCAAGCTGGCGCGACAGCGCCACCGCCTTGTCGCCGCCGCGGCCACCGACGCCGCACACCATGATCGGCCGGCACGGCTCGTGCATCGAGTGCAGGTCGAGCAGGAAGTCGGCGGCATCGACGAACGGCTGCAACTGGCGTGCGCGCCGCAGTTCCGCCGAGTCGCGTGGGCCGAACAGCACCTCATCGGCCCACACCCGGTTGTAGTCCTCGTCGATGTAGCGCGAGCGGTCGGGATCGTCGAAGTCGAACCGCGCGAACGCCTCCACGTTGGCAAATGCCACCACCAGCCGCCCGCGGGCGGGTACCGGCCGCGCATCGAGCAGCTCGCAGGCGGCCAGCGCGCCGCAGAACTCGTTGCCGTGCGTCAGCGCCTGCACCATCACCGTCGGCCCGGCGCGGCCGGAGTCGAACACGTGCACGTAATCGACGCCTGCATTGCCGTGACGGAAGCGGGCGATGTCGGGGGGTGCGATCTCGATCGGGTGGTTGTCAGTGCTCATCGGCGGGCTCGTGGGTCGGTGACTCGATTGCCTGGGGCCAGGCGGCGCGGAAGGTTCCGTGGCGCAGCGCGTCGGGTGAAGTTCACCCGGCTTCCTGCTGCCTTGATCAGTGCTGCTGCGCGAAGTCGATCACCGCGCGCAGCAGCGTCATCAGGTCGCGCTGCAGGCCATCAAACCCGGCATGCGGCTGACGCGCGGCTTCATCCATGTACAGCCGCTTGTTGATCTCGACCTGCAGGCTGTGGCGGCCGCGCGCCGGATCGCTGTAGGCGCGCACCAGTTCCACGCCCTTGTACGGGTCATTGATGGCCACGCGGTAACCAAGCTCGCGCAGTACCGTGGCCACATGCGCGGTGAACGCCGCGTCGCAGGTGCTGCCATCGCGATCGCCGAGTACGAAGTCGGCACGCCGGCGGCCGGCGCCGCCCTCGCCCATCTTGCCGCCGACATCGGGCATCGAATGGCAGTTGATGTGGAACACGCGGCCGAAGCGCGCATGGGCGTCGTCGAGCAGTTGCACCAGCGCGCCATGGTACGGCCGATGGCAGCGCTCGATGCGGCCGACGATTTCGGCTACCGACAGGCGGCGGTCGTAGATCGGCCGGCCGTCGTCGAGCGTGCGCCAGATCAGCGCCTTGCCGATGTGGTGCTTGCCGCTGGGCATGTGCGGATGCGGCCAGTCGCCATCGAGCAGATCGAGATCGATGTCGCCGGCATGTCGGTTGGGGTCCAGGTAGGTGCGCGGAAACTGCGCCGCCAGCAGCGGCACGCCGAGCGCGGTAGCCGGCAGGTACAGCGTGTCGATGAAGCAGTCCTCGCCATCGCGCAGGTCGAAGTCACTGACCGCAGCATTGAAGTCGGGCGGGAAGCGGGTGCCGGAGTGCGGCGAGTCCAGCACCAGCGGCACCTCGGCGCGGGCCGGGCCATGCAGCGCGATCGGTTGGAAGTCCATGCGGCGATACCTCGTCGTTGACGCGGTTCAGCCGGCGTCGTTCAGGTGACAGGCCGACCAGCGGCCCGGTGCGATCTCGCGCAGCACCGGCGCCTCGACCGCGCAGCGCGCGCTGGCCTGCGGGCAGCGCGGATGAAAGTGGCAGCCGGCGGGCGGCGCCAGCGGCGACGGGATCTCGCCGCGGATCGGCACATAGTGCCGCTTGCCGCGATCGAGGCGCGGCACTTCGCCCAGCAATGCCTGCGTGTACGGATGGTTGGGCGCCTCGAACAGCGCCTCGGCGTTCGCTGCCTCCACGACCCGACCGAGGTACATGACCACGACCCGGTCCGACAGATGCCGGACCACGCCGAGGTCGTGGCTGATGAACAGGTAGGTGAGATTCAGCTGCTCGCGCAGGTCCATGAACAGGTTGAGCACCTGCGCCTGGATCGAGACATCGAGCGCGGCCACGGCCTCGTCGCAGATCAGGAACTCGGGCTGCACCGCCAGCGCCCGGGCGATGCCCACCCGCGCCCGCTGGCCGCCGGAGAACTGGTGCGGATAGCGCCGCGCCACCGACGGATCGAGGCCGACGCGCGCCAGCAGTTCGGCCACGTAGTCGGCCGCGCCGCCGGCATCGACCAGCCCGTGCACACGCGGCGCCTCGGCGATCGCGTCACCGATGCGCATGCGCGGATTGAGCGAGGCGAACGGGTCCTGAAAGATCATCTGCACCGGCCGCCGGCCGGCTTCGGGCAGCGGCTGGCCGCGATAGCGGACCGTGCCCTCGGTGGGCGCCAGCAGGCCGCAGCCGACGCGACCGAGCGTGGACTTGCCGCAGCCCGACTCGCCGACCAGCCCGACCACCTCGCCAGCGCGCACCGAGAAACTGACCCGATCGACCGCGTGCACCGTGGTCTCGCGCAGGTCGGCACCCAGGCGGGCGGCGAGTCGCTCGATCGCGTCGAGCCGGCGCGTGAAGCGCTTGCTGACGGCGTCGAACGCCAGCAGTTCGGTCGCGGCAGACCCGACGTCTGCTGCAGCGACGCGATGGCCGACCGGTCCACGCGCGCTCATCGGCTGCGACCCGTCGGCTGGACGCGCGGCCACGCCATCGCTTGCGGCAGCTTTACTCATGCGACCGCCTGCGCCGCATCGAGCGGGTGATGGCAACGGACCGGCTGTGCCTCGTCGGTGCCGGGCGCGCCGAGCGCCGGCATCTGCGCACAATCGGCCTCGGCACGCGGGCAGCGGCTGCGAAACGCGCAGCCGGCATCGAGCGCGAGCAACGACGGCGTCATGCCCGGAATCTGTCGCAGCCGGCGACGCGCACCGGCGGCCCCGGTGTTGGCGGCCGGCACCGAATCGAGCAGCCCACGCGTGTACGGATGGCGCGGCTGCGACAGCACCGCATCGACCGGCCCGGTCTCGACGATGCGACCGGCATACATGACCGCAATGCGGTCGGCCAGCCCGGCGATCACCGCCAGGTCGTGCGTGATCCAGATCAGCGCGCTGCCCGACTCCCGCACCAGCGTCTGCATCTCGTACAGGATTTGCCCCTGCACGGTGACATCGAGCGCGGTGGTCGGCTCGTCGGCAATGATCAGATCGGGCCGGTTCAGCAGCGCAATCGCAATGGCCACACGCTGCCGCATGCCGCCCGAGAACTGGTGCGGGTACTGCGGCAGACGGCTGGCAGGATCGGCGATGCCGACCCGGCCGAGCGCGGCCAGCGCCCGCTCGCGCGCGGCGGCGCGCGACACCGGCTCGTGCGCCAGCACCGTCTCGACCATCTGGGTCTCGATGCTGAGGACCGGATTGAGCGTCATCATCGGGTCCTGGAAGATCATCGCGATGCGCTTGCCGCGCAGCGCGCGCAACTGCGCCTCGGGCAGGCCAACCAGCTCGCGGCCATCGAACAGCACGCTGCCACCGCTGACGCGACCGGGCGGATCGATCAGCCCCAGGATCGAGAAGCCGGTCACGCTCTTGCCCGAGCCCGACTCGCCCACCAGACCCAGCACCTCGCCGCGCGCCAGCGTGAACGAGACGCCCTGCACCGCCCGCAGCACGCCATCGCGGGTGGCGAACTCGGTGGTCAGGTCGCGCACCTGCAGCAGCGGCGTCATCGCGACAGCCTCGGGTTGAGCACGTCGCGCAACTGGTCGCCGACCAGATTGATCGACAGGATGGTCACCAGCAGCGCCACGCCCGGGTAGACGCTGATCCAGTACTTGCCCGACAGCAGGTACTCGTAGCCGTTGGCGATCAGCAGCCCGAGCGACGGCTCGGTGGTCGGCAGGCCCAGCCCCAGGAACGACAGCGTGGCTTCGAGCGCGATCGCATGCGCGACCTGCACGGTGGCCACCACGATCAGCGGCGGCAGCGCGTTGGGCAGCAGATGACGCAGCACGATGCGCGCCGCCGACAGCCCCAGCCCGCGCGCCGCCTCGATGTACTCCTTGTTGCGCTCCACCAGCGCAGCGCTGCGCGCGGTGCGCGCGTAGTAGGCCCATTGCACCGCCACCAGCGCGATGATGATCTTGTCCACGCCCTTGCCCAGCACCGCCAGCAGGATCAGCGCCACCAGGATCGCCGGAAAGCCGAGCTGGATGTCGACCACGCGCATCAGCACCTGCTCGAAGCGCCCGCCCACGTAGGCGGCCAGCACGCCGAGCACGGCCCCCAGCGTGAGCGCGATCGCGCCGCTCATCACGCCCACGTACAGCGACACGCGCAGCCCGTAGAGAATGGCGCTGAGCATGTCTCGGCCCTGGCCATCGGTCCCGAGCAGATACGTCATCGCGCCGCTGGCGGCCTGCTCGCCGGGCGGCAGCCGCGCATCCATCAGGTCGAGGCCCGCCAGGTAATACGGGTTTTGCGGAGCGATCAGCGGCGCCAGCAGCGCCGCGCCGATCACCGCCAGCAGCAGCGCCAGCCCGAGCAGCGCCAGCCGGCTCTCGGCGAACTGCTGCCAGAAGCGGCGCAGCCGCGATTCGGCCAGCGGAGTGGAGGCGGCGGCGCTCATGTCACTTCTGCTGCGCCAGCCGCACGCGCGGGTCGAGCGCCGAATACAGCAGGTCGACCACCAGGTTGATCATGATGAACATGAACACGATCATCAGCAGGTAGGCGACCACCACCGGCCGATCGAGCTGGAAGATCGAGTCGATCACCAGCTTGCCCATGCCCGGCCAGGCGAAGATGGTCTCGGTCACCACCGCGAACGCGATCACCGAGCCCAGTTCCAGCCCGATCACGGTGACCAGCGGGATCAGGATGTTCTTGAACAGGTGCACGCCGATCACGCGGTGCGCCGGCAAACCCTTGGCGCGCGCGAAGCGGATGTAGTCGAGCAGGCTCTGCTCGCGCACCTGCGCCCGCGTCAGCCGGATGATCAGGCTCAGCTTGAACAGCGCCAGATTGAACGCCGGCAGCAGCGCGTACTTGAGACCGTCCCAGTGCAGGATCGAGATCTGGATGCCGAACCAGGTCTCGGTCGGACCGCGGCCGGTGGAGGGCAGCCAGCCGAGCTGCACCGCGAACACCAGGATCAGCAGCAGGCCGACCCAGAACGTGGGCAGCGAGAAGCCGACGATGGAGCCGGCCATGATCAGCTTGCTGTACCAGCGGCCGGGCCGCAGTCCCGCCAGCATGCCCAGCGGCACGCCAAGCAAGACCGCGATCAGCATCGCCAGGAACGCCAGTTCGAGCGTGGCCGGCATGCGCTCGACGATCACCTCCATCGCCGGCCGGCCGAACACGAAGCTGGTGCCCAGCTCGCCGGTCAGCGCGCCTTTCAGGAACACCAGGTACTGCTCGATGATCGGTTTGTCCAGCCCGAGCGCGCTGCGGGCGCGCGCCTTTTCGAGTTCGTCGGCGATCGGGTTGACCAGGATCTCGACCGGGTCGCCAATCACGTACAGCCCGAAGAAGACGATCAGCGAGGTGACCGCCAGCACCAGCAGTGTCTGCAGCAGGCGGCGCAGGATGAAGACCGTCACGAGCGGTAGGGAACAGAGGGTGGAAAGAGGCGCCGGAAGGCTGCGGCGAAACGCTCAGGCGTGATCGCGCGCGGGCCCGTCCCGAGCCGCGCGGCCCGGGACTGCGCCCTCACGATCACTTGCCGGGCCTGACCTCGAACGCGTACGTGTACTGGTCGGCGCGGCCGGTGTAGGCGAGCCCCTTGCGCAGCCCCCAGCTGGACACCTCGTACTGGACCGGCACCAGCGCCTGCAGCTCGCCGATCGCCTTGTCGCTGGCAGCGGCCAGCATCAGGTTGCGCTTGGTGTCGTCGATGTTGGTCATCGCTGTCAGGATCAGCGCATCGACGCCAGCGTCGGAGAAGCGGCCGCGGTTGGCCTGGCCCATGCCGGTCTGGCTGTTGAAGCTGCCGATCAGCGCGCGCAGCGGCGACGAGGTCTCGCCCGTTTCCGCACCCCAGCCCGCCAGGAAGAAGCTGAACTCCAGCTTGCCGGCACGCGAGAAGAACACGTTGCTGGGCATCGCTTCCAGCTTGGTCTCGATGCCGACCCGGCTGAGCATGCCAGCGATCGCCTGCGCCACCTTTTCGTCGTTGATGTAGCGGTTGTTCGGGCTGTGCAGAACCACCGAGAACCCGTTCGGATAGCCAGCCTCGGCCAGCAGCTTGCGCGCCGCCTCGGCATCGGGCTTCGGCGGCAGCAGCTTCTTGCTGGTGCCCGGAAAGAACTCGGGCAGCAACTGGCCGGCCGCCTGCGCCTGGCCTTCCATGATGCGGCTGACAATGGCATTGCGGTCGATCGCCAGCGACACCGCCTTGCGCACGCGCGCATCCTTGAACGGGTTGCGGTCCAGCGGCTTGCCGTCGCGGCCGCTGACGAACGGCGAGACCGCGCGGTCGGAGTCCATGTGCAGGTAGATCAGCCGGTTGCTGACCGAGCTGGCCACCGTGACCTTGGGGTCCTTCTCCAGCCGCGCGATGTCGGCCGTGGGCACCGCCTCGATCATCTGCACGTCGCCGGCCAGCAGCGCGGCCACGCGCGCCGGCGCGTTGGTGATCATGCGCATCCGCACCGTCTTCCAGTGCGGCTTGGCGCCCCAGTAGGCGTCGTTGCGTTCCAGCACCACGCGGTCGCCGGCCACGTACTCCTTGAAGCGGTACGGACCGGTGCCGATCATCAGCTTGCCGCTGTTGAACTCCTCGGACTTGGCACTGGCGGCCAGACGCGCCGGGATGATGCGCACCGCCACCAGGTCGTTGGGCAGCAGCGGGTGCGCGCGCAGCGTCTTGATGCGCAGCGTGTGCTTGTCGACCGCGGTGATGTCGGCGATCGGCCGCGTGTAGGTGGCGAAGCTGGCCGGCGAGTTCGGCACCGTGGGAATGCGCTTGATCGAGGCGATCACGTCATCGGCGGTGAAGTCGGCCCCGTCGTGCCACTTGACACCCTTGCGCAGCTTGAACTCCCAGGTGGTCTCGTCGAGCGCCTTCCAGGTCTCGGCCAGCAGCGGCTTGAGCTGCTCCTTGGCGTCCTTGCCGACCAGTTTCTCGAACACGTGATCGGCGACGTTGTTGTTCGGTGTCAGGTTGTGGAAGTGCGGGTCGAGCGACGTGACCGGCGTCGACAGGCCGACGACGAGATCCTGCGCCACGGCAGACGCGGCAGCGGCAGTCGAAAGGACCGCGGCGACGGCAACGCGGGCAAGGCAGCGGGACAGCGACATGATGTTCTCCGGCAAGATGTGCGCCGCAAGGATACCTGCGGAAAACACCCGGATGCGGTGCAGTGCAGCGGCTGCTGCGATACGGCCTTACCGCCGGCAACAGGATGACGACCGATGACCGACTTTCCCCCGGACCGGCAGGCAGCGCTCGATCGCGTCGAAACGATCGACCCGGCGCGTTATGCGCGCACCCGCAATCACCTCGACGGCGCGGTGTCCCGGCTGTCGCCGTACCTGACTCATGGCGTGATCAGCGTGCCGGAGGTGATCACGCGACTGTCCGCGCGCGGCGCCCGGCCGGACGACAAGATCGTGATGGAGCTGGCCTGGCGCGAGTACTGGCAGCACGCGTGGCGCCATCTGGGCGAGGCGATCTTCGACAGCCGCCAGCCGCTGCCGGCCTCTGGCCATGGCCGCTACGCAACCGAAGTGCCCGCCGATGTGCGGCAGGCACGCAGTGGCGTGCCGGTCATCGACGCCGCCGTGCGCGCGCTGTACGACAGCGGCTACGTGCACAACCATGCGCGCATGTGGCTTGCCTCCTATCTGGTGCATCTGCGCAAGATCGACTGGCGCGCCGGCGCGGCATGGATGTACCCGCATCTGCTGGACGGCGACCTGGCGGCCAATACGCTGTCGTGGCAGTGGGTAGCCGGCACCTGGACCGGCAAGCCGTACCTGTTCAACGATGAGAACGTGGCGCGCTACGCACCCGCGCTGTCCAGCCCCGGCAGCGCGCCTGACCGCAGCTACGAGGCACTTGATGCGCTGGCGCGCAGCGGCACGGTGCTGGGTCCGGAACACGATGCGCCGGCCGACGGAGTTGCCGAGCCGATGCTGTGTGCTGCGCCGCCCGGCGGCCCGGACCGCGAGGGTCCGGACCTGTTCGGGACGGCCCATCAGGTGAACGACAACGCCTTGACCCTCGACGGCGCCACCGACCACCTGCCACCGCTGGCCGGACGCCGGGTCGCGCTGGTTCACCCGTGGATGCTGGGCCGACGGCCAGCGGCCGACTGCGCGATTGGCGTGCTGCATGCCCCGTTTCACCGCCGCTTTCCGTGGAGCGCCGCGCGCTGGCGCTTCGTGCTGGACCTGATGCGGCCGCAGGTCGACGCGTTGTGGATCGGCCACCTCGACGCGCTGGCGACTCCCCTGTCGGAAGCCGGCTGCGTCGTCAGCGAAGCGACACTCCATCCGGGCTACGCCGAAAGGCTGACTCAAGTCTGCAGCGAACTGCATCCCGTGCCGAGGCACCACGCCGATCCGGACCGCTTTGCCGGGTCGTTTTCGCGCTTCTGGGGCCAGGTCGGACCGCCGCCTGCCGGACGAAAGCGGCACGCCTGACCGGGACTGAACGGGTGAGGCGCCGCGCTAAAGCACCAGCGTCAGCACGCCGACCGCGATGAACAACCCCGCGGCCACCCAACGCATCACCTTCATGTTGATCTTCTGCGCCAGACGCTCGCCGAGCCAGACCGCCGGCGCATTGGCGATCATCATGCCCAGCGTGGTGCCCACGACCACCGCAACCAGTGGTTCGAAGCGCGCAGCCAGTGCGATCGTGGCGAACTGCGTCTTGTCGCCCATTTCGGCCAGGAAAAACACCACCAGCGTGGTCAGGAATACGCTGCGGCTGGAGTAGCTGTCACCGCCATCGAGCGTGTCGGGCTTGAGCGCCCACAGACCGAAGGCGAAGAAGGCGCCCGCCACGATCCACTTGAGCGTCTGCGGCGACACCAGCGATGCCAGCCAGACGCCGACCCAGCCGGCAAGAAAGTGGTTGGCCAGCGTGGCCGCCAGGATGCCCCACAGGATTGGCCACGGCCGCTTGAACTTGCCGGCCAGCACGAACGACAGCAATTGGGTCTTGTCGCCCATTTCCGCCAGCGCCACTAGCGCAGTAGAGATGAAGAATGCTTCCACGATTGTTGGGCTGACGGCCTGACCAGCGCGTTTTCCTGTCGGGGCCAGCAGCTTAGCGCCTGCCGGCGACCGCAGAATTGGGTCCGCGGCGGCCTGCTTATCGAACGATGCGGCAGCGTCGCGTCCCGATGAAATAGCACCATGTCCGCCAAAGTCCGACCCGCGCACCCCGCCAATTTGCGGGATGATCCCGCCGCGCGAGCGCGTACCGGTCGTCGGCCTGCCCGGACGCGGCCTGTATCAACCGCTGGTCCGCTTCAAGATATCCGATGCAACTCCTGACCCCGCGCGTGCTGCGCGACAGCCCCCTCGGGCGCCGCTTCCTCGGCGTGCTCGTCGTGGCCGCGCTCGCGCCGATCACGCTGCTCGCGGTGCTGGCCGATCTGCAGATGTCGAGTACCGTCGGCGCACAACGCGACGCTGAGCTTTCGCTCAGCGCCCGCAACGTTGCCAGCGGCATCATCGAGCGCCTGCGGCGCATCGACGAACTGATCGCGGCCACCCAGCCGCAGCTGGCAAGTGGCGCCACGCTGTCGCAGGTTCGCTGGAACAGCGCGCTGGCCGCCCATCATCGCGATGTGGTCGCGCTGGCAAAGCTGGACGCAGCTGGCCTCGTTGTCGAGACTGCCGGTGACTTCGCCCCCAAGCAGGTCCGGATCGACACACTGGCCGATACCCAGCGCGACGCACTGCTGCGGGGCCGTTCGGTCGTGCTGACACCCGCCGGGCCGGGCACGCCCGTGACGCTGGTGGTGCCAATCGCGAGCCCGTCGGCCTCCGCACGCTATCTGGCCGCCGCGGTCAGCCCCGACTACCTGTGGGGCGGCGCCGACAAGATCCCGGGCATGACCACGCTTTGCGTCGTGGCTGGCAGCCGCAAGATCGACTGTCCCTCGGGCACGGTCGGCGAGCCGCCGCTGTCACAGGCGCGTGGCGGCGCCCATGGAGGACTGCAATGGTCGGTCAACGGCGAAACGATGCGCGCCGGCGCCTGGTCGGTGCAAGCCAGTCCGCACCTGGCCGGCGACGACTGGACCGTTTTCGCCGTGCAGCCGGCCGACTTCGCGCTGACGCCCGTGCGGCAGTTCCGGCTGACATCGATTGTGATCGCCGGCGCTGGGCTGCTGCTGGTGCTGGCGATGGCGACCCGCCAGACGCAGTGGCTGCGCCAGCGCATCGGCGAACTGCTGCTCGGCACCAAGCGGGTCGCTGATCGGGACTTTGGCACCCAGCTCAGCGTCGACAGCGAGGACGAGTTCGGCAAGCTCGCCAGTTCGTTCAACGAAATGACGAACCGGCTGCGGACCCAGATCGGCACGATGCGCGCCATGTCGCGGATCGACCGCGCGATTCTCAACTCGGTCGACCTGACCGAGGTGGCGACCAATTCGATCCGCTGCCTTCGGCACGTGGTCAAGGCCGACCTGATCAGCATCGGGCTGATCTACCCGGAGTCGCCGGAGCGGATGGTGGTGCAGACGCGGCGCGCCGGCTCGCGCAATGTCGAGCAGATCGAGCTGCACTGGCAGGGCGCGCAGCGCCTGGGCGATGCCTCGGAATCCAACGCGCCGATGCTGCCGCCGATGTACATGGCGCATCTGAAGCCCGATCCCGGTCAACCGCTGCGCGTGCTGCCGATTTCGCGGGCGGGCAGTTTCTGGGGCGTGGTCGTGCTGAGCCAGGATCTGTCCGAGGATGTCGATGCCGACCGCGCGGCCATGCTGTCGGGCGTGGTGGATCGGCTGGCGGTGGCGCTGTCCACTGCGGCACGCGACTGGCGGCTGCACGTGCAGGCCAACTTCGACCTGCTGACCGGGCTGCCGAATCGTGCCTACCTGCTCGAACTGCTTTCGCAGCACGTGGCGGCCAGTCGTAAGGACCACCACCGCGGCGCCGTGCTGTTCCTCGACCTGGACCGATTCAAGCAGACCAACGACACGCTGGGCCACGCGGCTGGCGACACGCTGCTGCGGCTGGCGGCCGAGCGCATCCGGATCGCCGTGCGCGAAAGCGACACGGTGGCGCGCATCGGCGGTGACGAATTTGCCGTCGTGCTGCCGGCGCTGGCCAGCTCCCGCGATGCGGGACTGGTGGCGACCAACCTGACTACCGCGCTGGCGCGGCCGTTCGAGATCGATGGCCAGAAGGTCTACGCCGGCGCCAGCGTCGGCATCGCGCTGTTTCCCGACGATGGCCGCAGCGCTGAGGAACTGCTCAAGCGCGCCGACACCGCGATGTATCGCGCCAAGGAGCGCGGCCGCGGCCGCTACGCGTTCTTCCGCCAGAGCATGGGCCTGGAGGTCAACGCGCGCGCCACGCTGTACCGCGAACTGCGTCAGGCGCTGGAACGGCAGGAGTTCGTGCTCCACTATCAGCCGGTGACGGACGTGATGACCGGCGTGATCACCAGCGCCGAGGCGCTGCTGCGCTGGCAGCACCCGTCGCGCGGCCTGCTGCCACCGGGCGAATTCATCGAGTTTGCCGAGGAAAGCGGCCTGATCGAGTCGATCGGCAACTGGGTGCTGTCGACCGCCTGCTGGCAGCACCGCCAGTGGGAAGAGGCCGGCCTGCACGTGCCACGCATCGCCGTCAACGCCTCGGGCCAGCAGTTGCGCGAGGCAACCTTCGTGTCGACCGTGGACATGGCGCTGGTCACCCACAAGCGGCGTCCGGAACAGCTGGAGATCGAGATCACCGAGTCGATGGTGATCGACGGCGGCGAGCGCGCCGCTCACGTGCTGGCGGGCCTGCAGCAGTCCGGCGTATGCGTGGCGATCGACGACTTCGGTACCGGCTATTCGTCGTTCGGCTATCTGCGGACGATGCCGGCCAACGTGCTGAAACTCGACCGTTCGTTCGTCATCGACATCGCCAACGATGACGACGCCGACGTGATCGCCGCCTCGATCATCCACATGGCGCGCACGCTGCGCAAGACCGTGGTGGTCGAGGGCGTGGAGACCGAAGAGCAACTGACGCTGCTGGCCCGCCACGGCGCCCACAGCATCCAGGGCTTCCTGATCAGCAAGCCGCTGCCGCCCGAGCAGTTCGAGCAGTTCGTGCGCGACTACGTGCCCGCGCTGTACGCACGCGGCCGCATCGACATCGAATCGCTGTACGCGTCGGCCGCCTGACCACCGCGGCTAGGCACGCATCAGCGTGCTCTTGCCGAACAGCGACTCGATCAGGTCAACCGCCAGCGTGGCCGTGCGGTTGCGCAGATCGAGCGCCGGATTGAGCTCGACCACGTCGAGCGAGCCAAGCCGGCCACTGTCGGCGATCATTTCCATGCACAGTTGCGCTTCGCGGTAGGTGGGCCCGCCGGGCACGGTGGTTCCCACGCCCGGCGCGATTTCCGGATCGAGGAAGTCGACATCGAAGCTCACATGCAGGTGGGTGTTGGCGTCGAGCGTGGCCAGCGCCACCTCCATCGTGTGGCGCATGCCGAGTTCATCGACGTAGCGCATGTCGAACACCTCCAGCCCCTGGTCATGCACGAAACGCCGCTCGCCCGGATCGACGCTGCGCACGCCGATCTGCCGCACTTGCCGCGGGTCGAGCGCGGGCACGCTGCCGCCCAGCGTGACCAGCGCCTCCGGGCCATGGCCGCACAGGCAGGCCATCGGCATCCCGTGCAGGTTGCCACTGGGCGTCAGTTCACGGGTATTGAAGTCCGCGTGCGCGTCCAGCCACAGCACGCGCAGGCCCTTGCCGGTCTCGCGACAGTGGCGCGCCACCGCACTGATCGAGCCGATGCCAAGGCAGTGATCGCCACCGAGAAGGATGGGCAGATGACCGGCTGCGCACTCGGCATGGACCGCGGCGTGCACGGCACGATTCCACGCGATCACCTCGTCCAGATGCCGGTAGCCGTTGACCGCAGGCCGCCATGGATTGGGCGGGCCGGCCAGGTTGCCACGGTCATGCACGACCAGACCGCGCGCCTGCAGCGCCTCGCGCAGACCGGCCACGCGCAGCGCTTCGGGACCCATGCTGGCGCCGCGCACGCCGGCGCCAACGTCCGTGGGCGCGCCGATCAGCGCCACCGTGGGAGCGGCACGCTCCGCGGCTTCCTGGCTTCGATGTGACGACAACGGGCGGATCATGGCGTGCGGAGCAGATCAGGGAAGCGATGTGCGGCAGCGGCCCGAGGTCCGCTACATCTGCTGCCAGGGCAGCCCGGCCTTGCGCCAGCCGCCCAGCGTGCCGCGGTGGAAGTTCTCGTCGAGGTCGCCCTCGAATCCCTCGAGCACATTGGTCACGTCGGTAAAGCCGGCCGCTTCGAGTGCGGCGCCGGCATCGAGCGTGCGCTTGCCGGAGCGGCAGATCAGCAGCAGCGGCCGATCCTTGCGCCCGGCCTCACGCTCGACTTCGGCGACGAACGTCGGATTGACCTCGAAGTCGGGCAACTGGTGCCATTCGATGTTGACCGCGCCCACCGGATGGCCGATGTAAAAGAACTCGATCTCGGTGCGGCAGTCGATCAGCAGCAACTCGGGGTCGGTCTGCAGCGCCGCATGGGCCTGCTCGGGGGTCAGGTGCTTCATGGCGACATTATCGCCGCCGCCGCCGCGGGCTCAACTCCGATCAACCCGGAAGCGCTCGCGCGCGGCGCCGGGGCACCGGTCGCAGCCGGGCGCTTCAGGCCTGCGCTGCGATCACCATCGGCCGCGCCGCCCACCAGCGCACGAGTTCGCTCGCCGGCATCGGACGGGCACAGACATAGCCCTGGACAATGTCACAGCCCATGCGCTGCAGCTCGGCCAGGGTTTCAGCATCCTCGACCCCTTCGGCCACCGCGTGCAGGTCAAGACCGTGCGCCAGTTCGATCACTGCGCGGACGATCTTCAGATCGTCGGGTCGCGACAGCATCGAGGCAACGAACGTCCGGTCGATCTTCAGTTCGGTCACCGGCATGTCGCGCAGCCGCAGCAGCGACGAATGGCCAGTGCCGAAGTCGTCGATCGACCAGCCCGCACCCAGTTCGGCGATCTGGCACATCACCCGGGTGGCGGCGGCCGCGTCCTGCACGATCGAGTTCTCGGTGACTTCGAAGACAACCTGATCGGCCGCCACATCCCAGGTGCTGAGCGCCTGCGCGACGCGATCGGGCAGCAGCGCATCGGTCAGCGAACTGGGCGACAGGTTGATCGCCACGCGCATGCGCAGTCCGGCCATCTGGCAGTGCCGCGCATGACGCAACGCGGTGTTCAGGACGAAATCGGTGAGGCCCTCGATCATGCCGTGGCGCTCGGCCAGATCGACCAGCGTGCCAGCATCGACGGGTTGGCCAGCAGGCGCATCCGGCCAGCGGATCAGCGCCTCCATCGCAGTCCACTGGCCGCAACGCAGGTCGTACTGCGGCTGGTAGACCAGGGCGAGCGCATTTGAGGCGAGCGCGCGGCGCAGTCCGGGCACCAGGGTCTCGTGCGCGCTGCCCAGCACGCGCTGGTCGGCGAAGGCAACACGCTCGGCAGCAAACGCCGCCTCGTCGCAGGCGCGATCGACCGCGCGCAGCATCGACTCGAGCAGCACGGTATCTCCGCCTGCGAGCGCCGCACCGATCTGTGCCTGCATGATGCGCTCGTCGGCACCTACCGCTTCGAAGATGCGGCGCGCTGCCAGCATCACCAGCGCGGGCTGCGATGCATGGTCGATCAGTACCGCGATCTCGTTGTTGCGGCAATCGGTGAGACAGTCGGCGCGATTCAACAGCACGGCAATACGCTGGATGGCTTCGCGTACGGCCTCCGATGGCCCCCCACTCCGAAACATCTGCTGGCTGTCGCCATTGCAGCGCAGCCGCAGCAGCAGCAGCGCAAAGCTGGCACGGCCATCGGGCGAGGGCGCAGCGCAGCGGCGCGCCAGCAACGATTCGAACGCCGCGCGTGCCAGCACCCGCGCGCCCGATGCCGGCGTGCGCTTCAGCAGTTGAGTGATGTCGTCAGCCGGCATAAAGGGTCGACAGGTTGATGCCATAGGCGCCGTCCGGCAGCGAGCCGACAATCGCCAGCCGACGCGAACCTGCCGGCGCTCCGGCCTGCCGCAGGTCGAACTCGACCGGCTCGCGCAGGATCTGCTTGGCTGCGTCGGTCAGCACGAGGACCTCGGGCTCCAGTCGGTTGACGCGGTTCTGGCGCGTGACCACCGCCACCTGGCCGTTCGACAGTTCAACCAGGGAGCCGGTGGGCATCACGCCCACCGCCTGCAGGAAGTGCTCGAAAATCGGTCCGTGCAATTTCGCGCCTGCGATCCGGCGCAGGGCCAGCAGCGCCTCGAATGCGGTCATCGCCGGCGCGTAGGGCCAATGCGAAATCATCCTGGAGAACTTGTCGGCCACGGCGGCAATCGACCCTTGCAGCGAGATTTCGCGGTCGCGCAGGCCGGCGGGGTAACCGGAGCCGTCGAGTCGCTCGTGGTGATGGGCGACGCCTTCGAGCACCCACTCCGACAGCGACTCCGAGCCGCGCAGCCGCTCCAGACCGCGTTCGACGTGAGAGCGCACCTCGCGTCGCTCGTCATCGTTCAGCGGTCCGGCCCGCATCTGCAGCGCCGGATCGATGAACAGCTTGCCGACATCGAGAAGCAGCCCGATCTGGCCGAGCTTGGCCAGATCGTCGGGTGGGAAGCCCAGGTGCCGTCCGATCGCCATCATGTAGACCGCCACCCGCACGCCGTGCTCGTGCAGCGCCGTGTCGCGGCTGCGCATGCGCGCCACCCATTGCAGCGCATCCGGGCTGTGCACAATGCTGACGGCAAGTTGCCGAGCGCAGTCCACAAGTTCGGCGCAGGAGGCGGTGCCCGATGCGCGCAGCACGCGCAGATGCATCTGAAGCGACGACGACGCAGTCAGTGCCGACGCACTGGCATGCGGCAGTTCGTGGGACACCGGTACCGGTTCCGCGTAGATCACCGGCTGCACGTTGGCTGGCAGCAGCGCCGCATCGACCGGCCGGGTTGCCGGCAGGGTCTGCACGGCACGGACAGCCAGCGCCCCGGGCGGCAGCGGAATCTGTCCACGCGGCGCACGGAACCAGCCAACGCCGCGGACCGGGGCGAGCGCAGCAACCGGCGCCTGCCGTGTGGCGCTTGCGGTCGCACTCGCCGACGCTGTCGGCGATCCGCGGCCGGCTGCGGCCCTGCGCTCGGCCATCAGGCGCGCCAGGTTGTCGGGCACGGTCGGCGCCTTTGCCTTGGTCTGCGGCATGGTCCGCGGGCGTGACATGGCCATCGGATCGCCGGTGGGCGGGCGGCCGGCCGGCGACTGCGCTTCCTTCGGTACGTTTCGCCACGCAGCCGGGTCCGATCGCTCGGGCGTCACCTCGATCCATTCGCACAGCGCCCGGATCTGCTCAAGTTCCTTGTCGCTCCTGACCACAAAGCCCTGAAAGAGAAACGGCGAATCGCGCCAGGGCCGATCCAGCCGCGCGACGAACAGCCCGTGGCGCAGTTCGGCAACCGGCAGGCGTACGTCGTTCAGGAAACTGTCTTCTTCGGTCTGCATGGGAGCGGTACAGGTAGCGAGCAAGCAACCGCGACTGCGCAACTGTGCGATTGTGAATTATGCGCAAGGGTATGGGTAGGCCAAAGGTAAGAGAAGTTGGGCAAGTTGCCGGGCAACTTTTCCGCACCTGCGCGGTGCATCTTCAGACGGCCCGCCGACGCCCTGCGGGCTGCGTGCCGCGCAGACGCCGAAGCGGGTAAACCCGCATCGGCCGCGCTCTCTACAATCGCGGATTTGCTGCAACGTGCAGGCTCGCCCGATGACCACGCCCACCCCGCCCTTGCCGGCTTCAGCCACCGACCGCCGGCTGCGCGAGCTGCTGGCCTGCCGCATCCTGATTCTCGACGGCGCGATGGGCACGATGATCCAGCGCCACAAGCTGTCCGAGGCTGACTTTCGCGGCAGCCGCTTCGCCGATCACCCGATCGACCTGAAGGGCAACAACGAGCTGCTGCAGCTGGTACGGCCCGACGTGATCCGCACGATTCACGAGCAGTACCTGGCCGCAGGCGCCGACCTGATCGAAACCAACACCTTCGGCGCGACCCGCATCGCGCAGGAAGACTACAAGCTCGCGCACCTGGCCTACGAAATGAACCTGGAGGCCGCGAAGATCGCGCGCGCTGCCTGCGACCGCTACGCCACGCCCGACAAGCCGCGCTTCGTCTGCGGTGCGCTCGGGCCAACGCCGAAGACCGCGTCGATCTCGCCCGATGTCAACGACCCCGGCGCGCGCAACGTCACGTTCGACGAACTGGTCGACAGCTACCGCGAGCAGACGCGCGGTCTGATCGACGGCGGCGCCGACGTGCTGCTGGTCGAGACGATCTTCGACACGCTCAACGCCAAGGCGGCGATCTTCGCGATCGAGGCCGAGTTCGAGCAGCGCGCGCAGGCTGGCCTGCCACGGCTGCCGCTGATGATCAGCGGCACCGTGACCGACGCCTCAGGCCGCGTGCTCAGCGGCCAGACGGTGGAGGCGTTCTGGCACTCGGTGCGGCATGCGCGGCCGCTGACCATCGGCCTGAACTGCGCGCTCGGCGCGGCGCTGATGCGGCCCTACATCGAGGAGCTGGCGGTCAAGGCTGACACCTTCGTCTGCGTGTATCCGAACGCCGGCCTGCCCAACCCGATGAGCGACACCGGCTTCGACGAGACGCCCGAGG
>CAZTUT010000044.1:0-19141 GCA_964616395.1 uncultured Burkholderiaceae bacterium | reverse complement strand
GTAAAGCACCTTGCAGCGCGATGACATGGCCGCCAGCGCCTGCAGCAGCAACGGGACTTGCCGATCCCGGGGTCGCCGCCGATCAGCACGACGCCGCCTTCGACCAGGCCGCCGCCCAGCACGCGGTCGAATTCATCGATGCCGGTCGAGCGACGCGGCATCTCGCGCGCCTCCACGTCGCCCAGCGTCTGCACCGGCGCCACGCCCGCCAGCGCGGCAAAGCGGTTGGCATCCTTGCCGGCCGGCTCGACGCGCGCCTCGCTCAGCGTGTTCCATGCATTGCAGGCCGGGCATTGGCCTTGCCACTTGAGCGAGCTTGCGCCGCACTCGCTGCACACATACTGGGTCCGGGCTCGGGTCGCCATGGCCTTCACTCTCCGTCGATCTCGACTGGCACGCGCCGCGCGAGCGCGCACATCAGCTCGTAGCCAACCGTACCGCAGTGTGCGGCGACCCGATCGATCGCAACGTCAGGCCCCCATAACTCGACCGCGCTGCCAACGCCCGACGCAGGCACATCGGTCAGGTCGACCGTCAGCATGTCCATCGACACCCGACCGACAAGAGGTACCTCGACGCCGTCGACCGAGACCGGTGTGCCGTCAGGCGCACAGCGCGGGTAACCGTCGGCATAGCCGCAGGCGACCACACCGATCCGGCTGTCGCGCGCGGCCACCCAACGCGACCCGTAGCCGACCGACGCGCCCGTCGCGACCCGCTGCACGGCAATCACGCGGCTACTGAGCGTCATTGCCGCGGCCAGTCCGAGATCGGCCGCGCTGATCGACGCCGCCGGCGAACTGCCATACAGCGCGATGCCAGGACGTACCCAGTCGCCGCCCACGGCGGGCTGGAGAAACAGCGCCGCCGAATTGGCGACACTCTGCTGACCCTGCCAACGCCCCAGTGCCTGCCTGAAGCGCGACAGCTGCGCGCTCACCGACACACGCGATTCCTCGTCCGCGAGATCTGCGTTGGCGAAGTGCATGACCGCTGTGCTGACCTGCGCCATCGCGTTGCCGCGAAGTGAAGCGACGACCTCATCGAAACGATCGGGCTCGAACCCGAGCCGGTTCATGCCGGTGTTGAGCTTGACCTGAACGTCGACCGGGCGTGTGAAGCGATAAGCGGTGATTCGCCGGACCTGAGCGTCGTCGTGCACCATGGTCGACAGTCCCAGTCGATCGACCAGTTCGAGGTCTTCGTCCGAGAAGAATCCTTCAAGCAGGAGTACCGGCTTGCGCCAGCCCGCCGCACGCGCGCGATGCGCTTCGGCCAGGTCGAGCAGCGCGAGACCATCGGCGTCGGCAAACGCAGGCAGCACGCGCTCGACACCATGCCCGTAGGCGTCCGCCTTGACCACTGCCCAGACCTTGCGTCCGGCCGCAAGCGCTCGCGCTCGCGCGAGATTGCGCCGCAGGGCAGCGAGATGAATGCGGGCGAGGATCGGACGCGGCATCGGGAGCACTCAACGGTGCAAGGCTGGAACGGACTGATTGCGAGAATACCGGGAGCGGTCAGCCGCTGGGAACGCACGCCCCCCCCCCGGGCAACGCTGCCAGTCGCCGGAAGGCACGTGATATAACGGCCGGCCTTGTTCAGCACCGCCGATCGGCGCGCGAAATCGATCGATGAATCGCGGTTTCTACATCATCATGGCGGCGCAGTTCTGCTCGTCGCTTGCCGACAATGCGCTGCTGATCTGCGCGATCGCGCTGCTTCGCGACATCCACGCTCCCGAGTGGATGACGCCGATGCTGAAGCTTTTCTTCTTCGTCAGCTACGTGGTGCTAGCGGCATTCGTGGGCGCATTCGCCGACTCGATGCCGAAAGGCCGCGTAATGCTGATCACCAACACCATCAAGATCAGCGGCTGTCTGCTCATGTTCGTCGGCGTGCATCCGCTGGTGGCCTATGCGGTGGTCGGGCTGGGCGCGGCAGCGTACTCGCCGGCGAAGTACGGCATCCTGACCGAGCTGCTGCCGCCCGAGAAACTGGTGGTTGCCAACGGCTGGATCGAAGGACTGACGGTCGCCTCAATCATTCTCGGCTTCGTGGTCGGCGGCTTGCTTGTGTCACCGACCGCAGCGTCCTACCTGCTGTCGATCGACGTTCCGCTGGTCGAGATTCCGCTGGACAGCCCCGCCGAAGCCGCGATCGCCGTGGTCGGCGGCATCTACGCGCTGGCCGCGATCATCAACTTCTTCATTCCCGACACGGGCGCGCGCTATCGCAAGCAGCACACGTCGCCGGTCAAGCTGATGGCGGACTTCGGGCATTGTGTCCGGACCCTCTGGAAGGACAAGCTGGGGCAGATCTCGCTGGCCGTCACGACCCTGTTCTGGGGCGCCGGCGCGACGTTGCAGTTCATCGTGCTCAAGTGGAGCGAAACCACGCTCGGCATGACGCTGTCGCAGGGCGCAATCCTGCAGGCCGTCGTCGCCATCGGCATCGCTTTCGGGTCGGTCTGGGCGGCGGCGCGCGTATCGCTGAAGCGCTCGCTGTCGGTGCTGCCCGTGGGCGTGGTCATGGGCCTGTTTGTTGCTGCGTTGGCGTTTTTCGACTTCTCGAGGATGCCCGGCGGCGGCGTCACGCTCGGCACCGCAACCCTCGGCTGGGCCGCTTTTGCGGCTGCGGCTGCGATGATCGTCATTGGCGCGCTTGCGGGCTACTTTGTCGTCCCCATGAACGCACTGCTACAGCACCGTGGCCATGTGCTGCTGTCGGCCGGCCATTCGATCGCCGTGCAGAACTTCAACGAAAACTTGAGCATCCTGGTGATGCTGGGCGTCTACGCGCTGCTGATTTCGCTCAATCTCAGGATCGAAACGATCATGGTGCTGTTTGGCCTGTTCGTTGCCGGCACCATGGCGCTCGTCATGCTTCGGCATCGCCACAACCAGAAAGAGCGCGACTGGACCCAGGACATCGGGCAGCATCGAAGCCCGCACTGACCCGCCGCCCGCCGGCTACCTGACGCCCTGCCGGTCCTCGCCGCCGCGGCCTGCGATGGTGTCGCGCGCCAGGCATAGATCAGCCCAGCTCTTGGACTTGTCCGCCAGATTTCTCAGCAGATATGCGGGATGGTAGGTAACGATCGCCGGGATGCTCTGTCCGTCGACCTCGACGTGATGCACGCGACCGCGCAGGCTGGCGATGCTTGCATCGGTACCGAGCAGCGACTGCGCCGCAAATCGGCCCATCACCAGCAGGATGCGCGGACGTACCAGCGCGACCTGCCGCTTCAGATAGGGCTCGCAACGTGCAACCTCGGAAGGCTCCGGATTGCGATTGCCAGGGGGCCTGCACTTGAGCACATTGGAAATATAGACAGCCTGCGCTGGATCCTCGGCGCCACGCGATAGCCCGATCGCAGCCAACATGTTGTCGAGCAGTCGGCCGGCCTGACCGACAAAGGGTTCACCCCGCGCGTCTTCTTCCGCGCCGGGCGCTTCGCCGATCAGCATCCATTTGGCCGCCTGATTTCCGGTACCGAACACCGTCTGCCTGCGGCTGGCGCACAGGCTGCAGGCGGTACACGAGGCCACTGCGGCCTGCAGCTGGGGCCACGCCATTCGATCGACCGGCATGCCAGCCTCTGCTGCGGCCGCAGGGTCGATCGCTACCGCAGCGTCGTGGACCCGCGCAGTGTCGATCGCCGAAGCCAAGGGCAGCACGTCAGGCGGGCACAGTGAATCTTCCTGCCCAGCGAGCCACCCCGTAGGCGGCACGTCGGCCGTGGACGGGCCGTCCGGCGTCATTTGGCCCCGATGATCCGCGGCATCCTCCGTCGACCGGAGCTGCCATTGCGGACCGAGACCCATGGCTTGCCACATTCGGGCGCGGCGTGGATCGAGCGTCATCGTGAGTCCATGTCAGAGCGCGATTCGCATGACGATCGCATCCTCGCGACCGCCTTGCGCCGGGTAGTAGCCGCGCCGGCAACCGATGTTCTGAAAGCCGTAACGCTCGTACAAACGTATTGCCTGCGGATTGCTCGGCCGTACTTCGAGAAGCATGCTGCGTGCACCGTGGTCACGCGACTGCCGTGCCATCCAGTCGAGCATGCGCCAGCCGATGCCGGCACCCTGGTGCGTGGCATCGACGCTGAGATTCAGCAGGTGCGCTTCGTCGACCGCGATCATCACCAGCGAATAGGCAATCAGCGGTCCCGGCTGACTGCCGGATCCTGCCCGCAGAACCCAGGCGCAGTACCCGGAACGCAGGCCATCGACGAAATTCCCGCGGGTCCAGGGAAACGGATAGACGGCGTTTTCGATCGCCATCACGGCGTCGATATCCTGCGGTTGCATCGGCGCGAAGTGATCGGCGTCTTCGATCGATGAAAACGCAGGCGCTGCGCTCATTGATGCGACCTGCATGCGTTCACGCGCCCAGCGACCGATGCGCGCTTCATGCTGCACGCGCCGCCCGCTGCGCGAGACGCTCCTCGGTTGTCTGCGCGACCCGATCGCGGACGTAGATGGGCATCGCATGCGCTGGCATGACTGCAAGGCCTGCCTGCAGGTGTTGCACGCCAAGCCGGGCAATCGCCGTGGCCGACGCCGCCGCGCGTGGCTGGCGCCGTGCCGCCGCGATGCAGTCGAGTTGCGCCGCGAAAACACCGAAGGCCTCGCCGGCAAGCGTATCCGGCGACCACGCCATCAAGGCGTCGGCAAGTGCCTCGGCAGACGAAAGCGACGGCGGCGCAAGTTCGGTAATCCGGAAATCGGGCACGGCCGCAAAAGCCGATGGCGACTGGCCGGTCGCGTCGGCGCCGACCGCCTCTTTTGCGCAGGAGACATGTTCGATCTGATACACAGCCCAATAGCACTCGCGCATCCTGGCATCGATCGCCACCGCAATGCGTCGGGCGTCAGGCAGGCTGGATGCGACATTGAGCGCCAGCGCTTCAAGGTTACCGACCGCGACCACGGGCCGGTCGATCGCATAGGCGATGCCCTGCGCGACTCCGCAAGCGATGCGCAGCCCGGTGAACGAGCCGGGGCCAGCGCCGAACGCCACGGCATCGAGCGCCGCCGGCCCGACACCGGCTTCTGCAAGCACGCCCTGCACCATCGGGATCAACCGATCCGAGTGCCCCTGGCCCACATGCTCGGCGCGCTCGATGACCTGGTGACCACAAACGAGCGCAACAGCGCAGGTTTCCGTGGCGGTGTCGAGGGCAAGGAGCATGGATGCGTTGGGCCGGTCAGGCACGCCGCAACCGGGAGGTCACGACGGGCGCAAGGATTCACGAATTCTATCTGCGCATGCCGCGCAGACGACCGCGGGAGGGCGCAGCGCTAGGCGCGCAGCAGCGGCAGCGGGCGGAAGCGCTGGCCAAGAACCGGCAGGCTGTCGATCTGCCACCAGTCTTCGAGCACGCTTGCATACAACGCCCGAAAGTCGATCGAATGCGGCGGATTGCCCGCGTCATCGAGTCGATCCAGCGCGAGCGGATCGCCCAATACGGCGCCGCGAACCCGGCCTCCTAAGACAAAGTGCACGCCAGCACTGCCATGGTCGCTGCCCGTCGTCCCGTTCTCCCTGGGACGGCGACCGAACTCGGAATAGGTTGCCATCAGCGTCTGCTGCCACAGACCGGTGGCGATCAGCGCGGACCGCAGCGCGGCGATGCCTTCAGCCAATTGCCCGAGCAAGGCGGCATGCAGCGGCAACTGGTTCTGGTGCGTGTCGAAGCCCCCCAGCGTGAGACGGATGACCGCGACGCGCCGCGTCACGGCCAGCGCCGCGGCCTGGCGCGCCGCCTGACCAAAGCCCGTGCGCGGAAACTCGACCGGCAGCGTCATGTCAGGCTGAATTTCGCTGGCGGCGCGCAGCGCATCGGCCTCAACCCGAAGCAGATGCGCCATCGGCCCGACCGCCTGCACATCGGCCGCATGCGCAAGCCGCGCGGCACGCGCAAATCGCGTTGGATCGTTCATTGCGACGGCGCGCGCACCGCCGCCAAGCGGCCCAAGATCCGGCGCACCAATCACCACGCCATCGGCGGAAAACGCTGCGAAGCGCGCCTGATCCCCCGCGACCACCCGCGTCAGCCAGCCGCGCTGCAGCGTCTGGTCGGCATTGGACGCGGTATCCCAGATTTCGATCGAGCGGAAGTGCGACAGATTGGGCTGCGGATAGCCGATACCGCGCAGCACGGCCAGTTCGCCCGCATCCCAGGCGTTGCGCAGGGGTGCGAGCGCCGAGTGGACGGTCAGCCCGGAGGCCAGCTGCAGCCGGGCATCATCGGGTAGCGCAAGCCGCGGTCGCAGCTCACGGTAGCGGCCTTCGTCATCCGGCAGCACCGTGTTCAACGCATCGTTGCCGCCACGCAGTTCGATCAGGATCAACAGCTTCGGCGCCGGTGCAGCCGTGCCAGCGGCGGCTGCGGCATGGGCAAGACGACCGAGGGGCGACACCGACAGCAGCGTCGTGCCGGCAGCAGCAAGAATCTGTCGACGATTTGGACGCAGATTCATTTGAGCTGATACGCCGGATCCAGCAGCGTCGCGCGCAATGCATCGAAGGCAAGTGTGCCGACCGGTACTGGCGACGCGCTGGGCGCCAGCAGCACCGAGTTCGCAATGCGCGACGCCTCATCTGCGGCCAGTGGCCTTTCCACCGCGAGACCGAACGCACCGAGCCAGGCCGGCGCATCGACGCGGGCGGCCGCTTCGAGCGCACGCTGCGCCAGCACCTGGGCACGACGCTGCTGTTCGGCCGGGTCGACCGCTGCAGTACTTCCGGCCGGACGCATCATGTCGGCTGCCGGCGCCATGGCCATCGGCATCGACGACGCCGCGCGCACCCTGACTGAGGTGTCGATGAACTGCTTTCGCGCAAGCAGCGACTGCGTGTTGATCCAGGCTTCGCCGCCCGGCCACCCACGCACGTTCGGCGCACCAAAGAGGTTCTGTCCCATCGACGCCACCGCGAGCGCTGCGCCACCTGGGTTCGTCAGCGCGCCCCCCGACTGCCGAACCAGCCCGATCACCAGTTCCACCGGCGACTTGATCAGCAGATCCGGGCCCTCGGCCGCTACGACTTCAGGCTGCATCAGGATGCCGCGCAAGGCCACCGGGATCTGGTAGCCACTGGCGCGAAACGCATCGGCGATCGCCTCGATCCGCTTCGTATCGGTTTGCGAAGAAACGAATTCGCGCCAGAGCTTGGTGACGATGAACCGGGCGGTTGCCGGCTGCTGCAGAAGAACCTTCGACAACTGACCGGGGCCTAAATCTCCGTCGGCCCCAAGCACCTGCTTGCGACCACTGTCATGGGCGAACGGCCGGTAAATGAACACCGCAGTGGCCGGATCGATGCTCAGACCGGTGAGCGCGCGCGCCGCCTCCTTGACGTCGCGCTCGCCGTACTGGCCTTCGCCGAGCGTGAACAGTTCCATCAGCTCGCGCGCCAGGTTTTCATTCGGCTGCCCGCGCCGGTTGGCCGGCGCATCGAGATAGACCAACAGTGCGGGGTCACGCAGCATGGCGTCCAGCAGCGTGGCGAAGCTACCGAGCGCGTGCTCGCGCAACGTCAGGTTCTGTCGATACAGAAGCTGCGGCCAGCGGACCTTGGGCTGGGCGGTGACGAAGTGGTTATGCCAGAACAGCGTCATGCGCTCGGTCAGCGGCGACGGCGTACCGGCCATCTCACGCAGCCACCAACCGCGTAACTCGACGCTTTGCCGGACCAGCGTCTGCCGGTAGTCGCGCTGGGCATCAGCGCTCATCTGCTGAATTTCGCGCGGCAGGATCACGCGGTCGCCAATCCAGCCGGGCGGCGGCGTCTCGGCAGACCGGCGAACGGTGGCAAGCAACTGATCAACCGCCTGCGCCTGCGTCAGCGAAGCCACCCGTGCCACCTCGGCAGCAGAGGGTGCAAACCCTGCCCGCGTCAGAAGTCGCGCAGCGGCGGCATCGCCAAGCGGAACGGCAACGGCCGGCGACGCGATGCCGGCAAGCAACGCCATCGCAAACGTGGCAACAATGCACCCGAGTCTCACTTGTCGGCCCCTTCCGGCGGGCGGTCGGCCCGCCCCCCGCGGCGTTGCGGTCCTTCGCGCCGATCGCGCTGCGATTCAATGATCTGCTCGCGCAACCGCTGTCGCTCGTCGGAAGAGAGGCGACCGCGCATCGTGCCGTCGGCATCCCGCCGCTCGCGGTCTTCCCGCAGCCGCTCACGCAGCCGTTCGCGCTGCTCGGGGGTCATCTGCGCAGCCAGCCCCGCGCGCTGTTCGGGCGTGAGGTTGCGCATGAAATCGCCCTTCTGCTCAGGCGTCAGTTGTTGCCAGAGGCGCTGCCGCTGCTCGGGCGTCATCTCGCGCATCAGGCTGTCGCGCTGCTCGGGCGTGAGCAGCGGCTGCGCGCGTGCTGCTGGCACGACGCAGACCACCGACAGCACGCCGGCCAACGTCAGGCCAGACACGCACCGCATCAGCGCGGCGCGTCGAGCCATCAACCAGAGCAAAATTACGGACATGCGCGAATTCTAGGCACAGCCGTCGGCGTCGTGCGCCATGAACCCGCCCTGCTGCGACAAGAAATTGTGTAACGGAGTGTTCATGCATCCACCGGACAGGAGCAACGCGCCCATCAGGTGCTTAGTATGTCGCCTGACGACACCTGCACACGGCCCAACTGCCCATGACAACGCGCCAGACGCCCCGCGTACTGGTCGTGGACGACGATCCCCGACTGCGCGATCTGCTACGCCGCTATCTCGGCGACAACGGGTTCGCTGTGCAGGTCGCCGACAGTGCGCCATCGTTCAACAAGCTCTGGCTGCGCGAGCGCTACGAGGCCCTGATCCTCGACCTGATGTTGCCCGGCGAGGATGGCCTGTCGATCCTGCGCCGCCTGCGCGGTGCGCGCGACGCCACGCCGATCATCATGTTGACCGCCAAGGGCGAGGATGTGGACCGAATCGTCGGCCTCGAGCTGGGCGCCGATGACTACCTGCCCAAGCCCTTCAATCCACGCGAACTGCTGGCGCGGCTGCACGCCGTGCTGCGCCGCCGTGGCGACGATGAAGCGCCAGGGGCACCGGCGCAACAGGCCGAGCAGGTGCGATTCGGCAGCTTCACGCTCGACCTTGGCACCCGCACGCTGGAGCGGGACGGCGGGCCGGTATCGATCACGACGGGCGAGTTTGCGGTACTCAAGGTGCTGGTTCGTCACCCGCGTCAGCCGCTGTCGCGCGACAAGCTGATGGAACTGGCCCGTGGCCGCGAGTACGAAGCGTTCGACCGGTCGCTGGACGTCCAGATCTCGCGTCTTCGGAAGCTGATCGAGACCGATCCGGCGAAGCCCCGCTTCATCCAGACCGTCTGGGGCCTCGGGTATGTTTTCGTGCCCGACGATGGCGTCTGAGCCGTCTCGCTGAGCTGCGCCGATGATGCGCTCGCCGACCCTGTTCTGGCGCACCTTCCTGCTGGTCGCCCTGGTCCTGCTGGCCAGCCTGCTGGCGTGGTTCCAGAGCTTTCGTGTGTTCGAGCGCGAGCCCCGCGCCCAGCAAATTGCCCAGCAATTGGTCTCGATCGTCAGCATCACGCGCTCGGCGTTGCTCTACTCGGACCCGGCCGCACGCCGTGACCTGCTGGCCGAACTGGCCGATAACGATGGCATCCGCATCATGCCGCGCGAACCGGGCGACCGGGAGGTGGATCATCCGCGCACCCCACTGGCCGATCTGGTCCGCGCGAAGGTGCAGGAGCGCCTCGGCGCCGACACGCGGCTCGCGTCCGAAGTCAATGGCATCGCCGGCAACTGGATCAGTTTCAGCATCGAGGGCGATGCCTACTGGGTTTTCGTCGAACGCGATCCACTATCCCGGGATCTGGGCACGCAGTGGATTCGCTGGGCCCTGATCGCGACCTTGCTGTCGCTACTGGCCGCAATCGCAATCACGCGCGTGGTCAATCTGCCGCTGGCACGCCTGGCGCGGGCCGCAACCGACCTCGGTGCCGGCCGCACGCCGGCGACCCTGCCGGACCGCGGCCCGGCAGAGATCCGGCGCGTCAACCAGAGCTTCAACCGGATGGTCGGCGACCTGCAGGCGCTCGATCAGGATCGCGCCGTGCTGCTGGCCGGCATCTCGCACGATCTGCGAACCCCGCTGACCCGCCTTCGGCTGGAAGCCGAGATGAGTGCGCGCACCGAGTCGGCACGCGCCGCGATGGTGGCCGACATCGAGCAGATGGACGCAGCGATCGGCCAGTTCCTCGATTACGCGCGCACCGAGTCTCGCGAGCCGGCGCGGACAGTCGATCTGTCGGCGCTGCTGAGCGCCTGCGCGGCACGTCACCGGGCCGATCCGCCGTTGCAACTTGACATTGCATCGGGCATCGAAGTCCACGGTCATCCAACCGACCTGCAACGCGCGGCAGACAACCTGATTGTCAATGCGTTGCGCTACGGCATCGATCCGGCGCACCCGCAGCCAGTCACCGTGTCGCTGCGCGAGCACGGTGACACGGTATCGGTCGAGGTCGTCGATCGCGGCCCCGGCATCGATGCCAACACGGCGGAGCGCTTGCGGCGCCCGTTCGAGCGCGGCAATGCAGCGCGCAGCGGCGATGGCGGTGTAGGTCTCGGACTGGCGATTGTCGACCGCATCGCCCGCGCGCATGGCGGACAGCTCGAGTTGCTGGATACCGAGACCGAGCCGCGCCGAGGCCTGCGCGCACGACTGACGCTGCCGCGCCATCGCACCTCCGCACGGGTGGTCTGATGCGCGTCAGCGGGTGGCGTGCAGTAGCGCCACTGCCTGCGCCGCGATGCCTTCACCGCGGCCGGTGAATCCGAGCCACTCGGTCGTCTTGCCCTTGATGTTGATGTCGGCTGGCCCGACACCGAGCGCCTCGGCAATGACCGCCTGCATCCGGGCGACATGCGGCGCGATCTTCGGCCGCTGCGCGATCACCGTGCAGTCCACGTTGACCACACGCCATCCCGCAGCGCGCACGCGCTCCACAGCGGACGCGAGCAGCTCGCGGCTGTCGGCGCCCTTATGGGCCGGATCCGTGTCCGGAAACATCCGGCCGATATCACCGAGACCGGCCGCGCCGAGCACTGCGTCGGTGATCGCATGCAGCAGCACATCCGCATCGGAGTGACCCAGCAAGCCGTGCGTATGCGCGATCTGCACCCCGCCGAGAATCAGCGGGCGGCCTGGCACCAGCGCATGCACATCGAAACCCTGCCCGACACGCCAGGGCGGCGGCGAGCCTGGGGGTCGCGGCGTCTCGGAATCCGTCATGCCCGCTCCTTTTCTGATGATGGGTCGCCTGGCGCGATCCGCCCCTGCGCGGCGAGGAAGGCGCGGGCCAGCGGCAGATCGTCGGCGGTGGTCACCTTGATATTGCTGGCGCGACCGGTAATGAGCCGCGGCGACAGGCCCAATCGCTCGACGGCTGACGCCTCGTCGGTGATGGTGGCTAGGTCAGCGCCATCGAGCGCCCGCGCCAGTAGCCCGGCGCGAAACATCTGCGGTGTCAGCGCCCGCCAGAGGCCGGTGCGATCGACCGTGGCGTCGACACGCGGCGGGTCGTCGACCGTGGCGCGCTTCAAGGTGTCGGCCAGCGGCAAGGCGAGCAATCCACCCACCGCATCGTGCAGCAGCGCATCGATCAGGTCGACGAGTTCGGCCGCATCCAGCGCCGGACGCGCAGCATCGTGCACCAGCACCCAGTCGTCGGGCGCTGCCTGCAACGCCAGCAGCCCGGCGCGGACCGATACCGCTCGTGAGCTGCCCCCGGCGCGCACCACGGCCAGCCTGTCGGTGCGCCGCAATCCAGGAAGCTGCGCGCCGTAGTCATCATCGGGCGCGAGAACAACCATCACGCGCTCGATCCGCCCATCGGCCAGCACCGCATCGACCGCATGCTCGAGCATCGTCTGCGCACCCAGCATCAGGTACTGCTTCGGGCGATTTGCGCCCACGCGCGTGCCAGTACCGGCAGCGGGAATCACGGCATGAAGACGCATGGACGACAAAGAGTGGAAAGGTGCAGCGCCGTGCGGCACAGGTTTCGGGCCTGGACCTCGACGACCCGAAGGACACGCCGACGCGGGCTTCTATAATAGCCACCGGTTTCGCGGCCGTCGGGGCTACGTTTTGTGCCCTGCGCCGCGATGTTTTTTTGTGGACTCGCTCAATCCCCCGCTGATCGCATTGCCGCTGCCGGAACTTCCGGCAGGGGCTCGTTTCGCCCTGCCGCGGCCGCCCGGCTCGGGCGACGCGTTGCTGATCGCGCAACTGGCGTCGAATGCACGCGCACGCGGTCGACCCATCGCGATCTTCTGCGCCGATCCGCACGATGCGCAGCGACTGATCGAGGAACTGCCTTACTTCGACCCGAGTCTCGCGGTGCGCGCCTTTCCCGACTGGGAAACGCTGCCCTATGACGTGCTGTCGCCACACCAGGATCTGGTCAGCGAGCGCCTGGAAGCGCTGTACCGGTTGATGAATCGCGGCCCGGACGCGCCGCTCGATGTGCTGGTGGCACCGGCCACCACCGCGCTTGCGCGCCTGTGTCCGCCGGCCTACATCGCCGGGCACACGTTCTTCTTCAAGACGGGTCAGGGACTCGACGGCGAGCGGCTGCGCGCGCAACTGGTGATGGCGGGCTACCAGCACGTGTCGCAGGTGGTCGCCCCAGGCGAGTTCTCGGTGCGCGGCAGCCTGATCGACCTGTTCCCGATGGGATCGGCGCTGCCGTACCGGCTCGACCTGCTGGATGACGCGATCGAGTCGATCCGCGCCTTCGACCCGGATACCCAGCGCAGCCTGTATCCGGTCAACGAGGTCCGGCTGCTGCCGGGACGCGAGTTCCCGCTCGACGAGTCGGCGCGCGCCGGCTTCCGCGGCCGGTTCCGCGAGGTGTTCGAGGGCGACCCCAGCAAGGCCACCGTCTACAAGGACATCGGCCAGGGCGTGGCCAGCGCCGGCATCGAGTACTACCTGCCGCTGTTCTTCGAGCAGACCGCATCCCTGTTCGACTATCTGCCCGCCGGCACCGAAATCGTCATGCATGGCGCAATCGAGGCGGCCTGCACGCGTTTCTGGACCGAGACGGCGGAGCGGCATCGATTCCTGTCGCGCGACCGCGAGCGGCCCTGCCTGCCGCCTGCCGCCCTGTTTCTCGACGCCGAGCAGTTCTTCAGCGCGGCGCGTCCGCATGCGCGCTGGACGCTGGCCGACACGCTGCGTGCGGCCAACGAGCTGATGGCCGATACGCCCTCCGATCCGGGCGCGACGGCATCACTTCGCGAGGCATTCGCGGCAGCCCCGGTGGTAGCCGTCGAACGCAAGGCTGACGATCCCCTGGCGCGCCTGCGCGCCCTGCTCGATCGCAGCAGGATCGCGGGACAGCGGCTGCTGGTGCTGGCCGACTCGGCCGGCCGGCGCGAGACGATTGCGCAGTTCCTGCGCGACAACGGCCTGGAGGCCGCCGACAACGCCGACTTCGGCGGCTTCACCGCCGCCGATGCGCCGCTGAGCCTGGGCGTTGCGCCGCTGCAAAACGGCTTCGCGCTGCCCCAGCGCGGGCTGATCCTGCTCACCGAGACCGAGTTGTATGCGGCCAGCCCGCGCCGCCAGCGCAACCGCTCGCGCGAACGCGCCTCGAACGTCGAGGCGATGATCCGCGACCTGGCCGAGCTGAAGGTCGGCGACCCGGTGGTTCACGTCGAGCATGGCATCGGCCGCTACCTCGGCCTCGAAACGCTGCAGGCCGGCGCCGAGGACGAAGCCGCCGAGTTCCTTCACCTCGAATATGCCGGCAGCGCCAAGCTCTACGTGCCGGTAGCCCAGTTGCACCTGATCTCGCGCTACAGCGGCGCCGACCCGGAGGCCGCCCCGCTGCATCATCTGGGCGGTGGCGACTGGGAGAAGGCGCGGCGCAAGGCAGCCCGCCAGGTGCGCGACACCGCGGCCGAACTGCTGAATCTGTATGCGATGCGCGCCGCACGCAAGGGCCATGCATTCCGCTTCGACCAGGCCGACTACGCGCTGTTCGCCGAGGGCTTCGGTTTCGAAGAGACCGCCGACCAGCAGGCCGCTATCGATGCCGTGCTCAAGGACATGAGCGCGGGCTTCCCGATGGACCGGCTGGTGTGCGGCGATGTCGGCTTCGGCAAGACCGAGGTGGCGCTGCGCGCCGCCTTTGCCGCGGTGGCCGGCGGCCGCCAGGTCGCGGTGCTGTGCCCGACCACCCTGCTGGCCGAGCAGCACGCGCAGACCTTTCGCGACCGCTTTGCGCTGCTCGAGGAAAAATGGCCGGTGCGCATCGTCGAGCTGTCGCGCTTCCGTTCTGCGCGCGAAGTGACCGAGGCGATCGCCGGCATCAACGCCGGCAGCATCGACATCGTGATCGGTACCCACAAGCTGCTGACCCCGGAGATCCGGTTCGACCGCCTGGGCCTGGTCATCATCGATGAGGAGCACCGGTTCGGCGTGCGCCAGAAGGAACGGCTGAAGAGCCTGCGGGCCGAGGTCGACGTGCTGACGCTGACCGCGACACCGATCCCACGCACGCTGGCGATGAGCATGGAAGGGATCCGCGAGTTCAGCGTGATCGCCACCGCGCCGCAGCGCCGGCTGGCGATCAAGACCTTCGTGCGCAAGGAAAGCGGCGCGCTGATGCGCGAAGCCTGCCTGCGCGAACTGAAGCGTGGCGGCCAGATCTACTTCCTGCACAACGAGGTCGAGACGATCGAGAACCGCCGGGCGCGGCTGGCCGAACTGGTGCCGGAGGCGCGCATCGAGATCGCGCATGGCCAGATGGGCGAGCGCGAGCTGGAACGGGTGATGCGCGACTTCTACCAGCAGCGCTTCAACCTGCTGCTGTGCACGACGATCATCGAGACCGGCATCGACGTGCCCAGCGCCAACACGATCATCATCCACCGCGCCGACCGCTTCGGCCTGGCGCAGTTGCACCAGCTGCGCGGACGCGTCGGCCGTTCGCATCATCAGGCCTACGCGTACCTGATGGTCCCCGACGAAGGCGGGATGACCAAGAACGCCGAGAAGCGGCTGGAAGCGATCCAGAATCTGGAGGAACTCGGCTCCGGGTTCTATCTGGCCATGCATGACCTGGAGATCCGCGGCGCCGGCGAGGTGCTGGGCGAAAACCAGAGCGGCAACATGCAGGAAGTGGGCTTCGACCTGTACTCGCAGATGCTCAACGCCGCCGTGCGCGCGCTGCGCTCGGGCCGCGAGCCCGACCTGATGGCGCCGCTGCAGGCGGTCACCGAGATCAACCTGCACACGCCGGCGCTGCTGCCGGCCGACTATGTGCCCGACGTTCACCACCGGCTGTCGTTCTACAAGAAGCTGGCCAGCTGCGACGACGAGGACGCGCTGTTCGCGCTACAGGAGGAGATTGCCGACCGCCACGGCAAGCTGCCCGATCCGGCGCGCGCGCTGATCGAGACGCATCGGCTGCGGCTTGCAGCCACGGCGCTCGGCGTTCGCAAGATCGACGCCTCGGGCGAGGCAATCGCGATCACCTTCCAGCGCGATGCGCCGATCGACCCGGCGCGCCTGATCCGCCTGATGCAGACCGAGAAAGGCATGCGCATGGCGGGGCCGGAGCGGCTGCGCATCGAGCGGGCAGTGCCGGGGCTCGATGCCCGGCTGCAGTTGCTGCGCACCGTGTTCAAGGCGCTGCGGCCAGTCTGAGCGCACGATCGGCCGGCGCACTGATCTTCGTGGAGACAGACCGATGAACGACCTGATCCTGCAAGGCCCCACGCTGGACGCCGCGGCACTCGACACCTTCAAGGTGGCCTGCACGCCACAACGCATCACCGTGCGCGGCAAAAGCGCCCGTTGCACCGGCGTGGCCGACGATGCCGAGGCGCGCCGCGTGGTGGCCGGCCTGGCCGATTACTGGAATCTCGACGCCGCCTTCGTGGCGCCCGACCTGCGTCTGCCCGACTTTCGCCTGCTGGCGATGGACATGGACTCCACGCTGATCAACATCGAGAGTCTGGACGAAGTCGCCGCACTGGCCGGCAAGGGCGAGCAGGTCGCCGCCATCACCGAGGCGGCGATGCGCGGCGAGATCAAGGACTATGCGGCCAGCCTGCGCAAGCGCGTGTCGCTGCTCGAAGGCGTGGACGCAAGCCTGCTGCAACGGGTGCTGGACGAACGCCTGCGGCTGAACCCGGGCGCCGAGGCCCTCGTGGCGGCCTGCAAGCGCGCCGGTCTGCAGACCTTGCTGGTGACCGGCGGCTTCACGTTCTTCACCGACGTGATGCGCGCCCGGCTGGGGTTCGATCACGTACGCGCCAACCAGCTCGGCATTGCCGATGGGCGCCTGACCGGCGAAGTCAGCGGCCCAGACGGCGGGCCGATCCTCGATGCCGAAGGCAAGGCACAGGCGGTACGCGAGATATGCCAGGCGCTCGGATGTGAAACCGATCGCGCGATCGCCATCGGCGATGGCGCCAACGACCTGAAGATGATGGCGGTGGCGGGCCTGTCAGTCGCTTACCGCGCCAAGCCGGTGGTGCGGGCGCAGGCACGGCAAGCGCTGAACCATGCGCCGCTGGATGGCGTGCTGAACTGGTTCAGCGACTGAGCGGGCGATCCATGCGCGCAGGCCGCGCGTCGGTAGAACGTCAGCGGCGCGCTGGCGCCACGCGACCGGCGAGGTCGTGATCGTCGCTCGACTCGATCAGCACATCGGCGAATTCGCCCGCCTTGAGTCGCTTGCTGGCGCGCACGTGCACCACGCCATCGATCTCGGGCGCATCGGCTGAAGTCCGGCCCACCGCGCCGTTCGGACCCACCTCGTCGATCAGCACGCGCTGCACGCTGCCGACCTTGCGCTTGAGCCGCTCGCGCGAGATGCCGGCCTGCACGTCCATGAAGCGCGCACGTCGGGCTTCGCGCACCTCGTCGGGCAGCGCGCCGTCGAGCTGGTTGGCCGACGCGCCCTCGACCGGCGAATAGGCGAAGCAGCCCACGCGGTCCAGCTGTGCCTCGCGCAGGAAGTCGAGCATGTACTCGAACTGCGCTTCGGTCTCGCCCGGAAAGCCGGCGATGAAGGTCGAACGCAGCGTGATGTCCGGACACATCGCCCGCCAGGCGCGCACGCGCTCGATGTTGCGCTCGCCGCTGGCCGGCCGCTTCATGCGCTTGAGCACATCGGGATGCGCGTGCTGGAACGGCACATCCAGATATGGCAGCACGCGGCCGCCCGCCATCAGCGGGATGATCTCGTCGATATGCGGGTACGGATACACGTAGTGCAGCCGCACCCACAGGTCGTGCTCCTCGGCCAGCGCGCCGAGCTCGCGCACCAGTTCGCTCACCCGGGTGCGTACCGCGCGGCCGCCAACGAAATCGAGCTTGTAGCGCACATCGACGCCGTAGGCGCCGGTGTCCTGCGACACCACCAGCAGTTCGCGCACGCCCTGCTTGGCAAGATTGGCTGCCTCGCGCATCACTTCGCCAATCGGCCGGCTGACCAGATCGCCACGCATCGACGGAATGATGCAGAAGCTGCAGCGCTGGTTGCAGCCTTCGGAGATCTTCAGGTACGCGTAATGGCGCGGCGTCAGCTTGATGCCGGCCGGGGGCACCAGATCGGAGAACGGATCGTGCGGCCGCGGCAGATGACGATGCACATGATCGACCACCTCTTCCATCGCGTGCGGCCCAGTCACCGCCAGCACCTTCGGATGCACCTTGGCGACGAGGTTTTCACCGCCATCGGACTTCGCGCCGAGGCAACCGGTGACGATCACCTTGCCGTTGGCATCGAGCGCCTCGCCGATCGCATCGAGCGACTCCTGCACCGCGCTGTCGATGAAGCCGCAGGTATTCACCACCACCAGGTCAGCGCCTTCGTAGCTGCCGCTCATCGCGTAGCCCTCGGCGCGCAGCTGCGTGATGATGCGTTCGGCATCGACCAGCGCCTTCGGACATCCCAGCGAGACGAATCCGACGGTCGGCACGCGGTCGGCCGATGCCGTGCGGCGACGTGCGGCGACCTTGGGTTCGGGAGAGTTCTTCATCTGCTCGCAAAAGAAAAACGCGGCGCGCGCATCGCGCGGCCGCGCTCTGGCAGCGGCATCCGGTCTACTTCTTGTCGCCCGGCTGCGGGAACGGGAAGGTGTTGAACATCGAACGCGCCTGGTTCTGCATGTTTTCCTGCATCTGCACGAACAGATTCTTCGACTGCTCGATGTAGTTGGACATCATCGACTGAACCATCGGCGCCTGCATGTTGACGTACTGCGTCCACATCTCGGGACCGATCTTGTTCGTGCTGTAGAACGCCTGGCTCTGCTCCTGCAACTTCTTCTGGATGTCGATGAAGGCCTGAACGTTCTTCTCCAGGTACGAGCCCATCATGCCCTGCATCGCGTTGCCATAGCTGCGGATGATCTGCGCCAGCACCGGCTGCGTGAAGATCGGCATGCCGCCGGCTTCCTCCTCGAGGATGATCTGCAGCAGGATCTGGCGCGACAGGTCTTCGCCGGACTTGGCGTCAACAACCTGAAACTCGGTCTGGTCGAGCACCAGCTGCTTGACATCAGCAAGCGTGATGTACGTGCTGGTTTGCGTGTCGTACAGACGGCGGTTCGGGTATTTCTTGATCAGACGCGTGGCGCTGGCCATGGCGATCCTTCCGGGAGGAGGTGAAGGCTCCCCGACATTGGGAGCGCCGTTCGTTTAGTCCGTTAAGTCTACAGCGCGCACTACTGCGGTGCACAATGCCCAGTGGAAACCCTGAGGCAACTGCTTAGGAAGACACCTGAAAAAAACAAAACGCCCGGGAGGAATACCCCGGGCGTTTGCGCCTCGCGACGCCCGACCGTCAGCCCATGTGCAGGCCGCCGTTGCAGGAAAAGTCTGCGCCCGTCGTGAAGCCGGAATCGGGACCGGCCAGCCAGGCCACGATCGAGCCGATCTCCTCGGGCGTGCCGAGGCGCTTGGCCGGAATCGACGCGACGATCTTCTCCAGCACCTCGGGCTTGATCGCACGGACCATGTCAGTGCCGATGTAGCCGGGGCTGACGGTGTTCACGGTGACGCCCTTGGCGGCGAGTTCCTGCGCCAGCGCCATCGTGAAGCCGTGCATGCCGGCCTTGGCCGCCGAATAGTTGGTCTG
>CAZTUT010000043.1:0-19312 GCA_964616395.1 uncultured Burkholderiaceae bacterium | reverse complement strand
CGGCCCGCTGACCACCAGCCTGCAGACCAAGCAGGCCATGCTGCGCGACTGGGGTTCGTGGGATGCCGCGTTCAATCGCGTCACCGCCTCGCTGTGCCGCGATCTGGTGGATATCGTCGGCGGTGGCGACGACTACGTCTGCGTGCCGCTGCAGGGCAGCGGCACCTTCTCGGTCGAGGCGGCCATCGGCAACGTGGTGCCGCGCAACGGCAAGGTGCTGGTGCCGAACAACGGCGCCTACTGCGCGCGCATCCTGAAGATCTGCAAGTACCTGAACCGCGCTGCGGTCGAGTTGCCCGTGCCGGAGGACCAGCCGGCCACCGGCGCGATGATCGCCGCCGCGCTCGACGCCGATCCGTCGATCACGCACGTGGCGCAGGTGCACTGCGAAACCGGCGCCGGCGTGCTCAACGACCTGGTCGGCATTGCGCAGGCCTGCAAGGCGCGCGGCAAGGGCCTGATCGTCGATGCGATGAGTTCGTTCGCAGCGCTGCCGATCGACGTGGCCAGCGCGCCGTTCGACGCGCTGATCGCTGCCAGCGGCAAGTGCCTCGAAGGCGTGCCCGGCATGGGCTTCGTGATCCTGCGCAAGCCGGTGCTCGAAGGCTGCGCCGGCAACGCCCACTCGCTGGCGCTCGACCTGTACGACCAGTACGTGTACATGCAGAAGACCACGCAGTGGCGCTACACGCCGCCGACCCACGTGGTGGCGGCACTGCGCGCGGCGGTCGACCAGTACAAGGAAGAAGGCGGTCAGCCGGCGCGACTGGCGCGCTATCAGGCCAACTGCCGCACGCTGGTCGAGGGCATGCGCGCGCTGGGCTTCCGCACCTATCTGGACGACGCGGTGCAGGCGCCGATCATCGTCACCTTCCATGCGCCAGCCGATCCGGCCTACCAGTTCAAGGCGTTCTACGAGGCCGCGCGCGATCGCGGCTACATCCTGTACCCGGGCAAGCTCACGCAGGTGGAGACGTTCCGCGTCGGCTGCATCGGTGCGATCGATGCCAACGAGATGCGCAACGTGGTCAGCGCGGTCACGCAGGTGCTGGCGGACCTGGGCTTGCGCGTGACCATCGAAGCCGCGCGACGCGCGGCCTGAGCGGTCGTGGCTTGAGCGGTCGAAGCGGGCCGGATCAGCGGCCGCTCAAGCAGCCTTCAGCGCGATCACGCCGAGCACCACGGCAGCCACGCCAGCCCAGCGCCGCGGCGTGAGCTTTTCGTTGAGCAGGCGGGCGCCGATCAGCGTGGCGAACAGCACCGAGGTCTCGCGCAGCGACGCGACCAGCGCCACCGGCGCCTGCGTCATCGCCCATACCGAAATCGCATAGGCGCCGGCCGACAGGCCGCCGCCGATCATGCCGTTGCGGCGCCGCTGCCACAGCGCCTGCAGGAACGCGCGGCGGCGCGTGACCAGCATGTACAGCGTGAACGGAATCGCATCGAGTACGAACAGCCAGACGATGTAGCTCCAGACATTGCCCGAGGCGCGTGCGCCGTTGCCGTCGATGATCGAGTAGATCGCGATCACGCAGGCGTTGGCAAGCGCGAACGACACCGCCTTGCCGCTGGGCGAGTGATCGGCAGTGCGCAGCGCCAGTGCGATCACGCCGGCCGAGATCAGCAGCATGCCGGCCCATGCAAAGGTGGCCGGCATCTCGCGCAGCCAGAAGATGCCCAGCACCGCAGTGATCAGCGGTGCGACGCCGCGCATCAGCGGATACACCAGCGACAGGTCGCCGGTGCGGTAGGCATTGACCATCAGGAAGTAGTACGCGAGGTGCGTGACCACCGACGCGATGATGTACGGCCAGGCCTGCGGCTGCGGCAGCGGCACCAGCGGCAGGAACGGTAGCGCCACCAGGCCGGCGCCGACCACGATCGCGGCGGTGTCGAGAAGCACGTCCCGACCGCCCTTGATCATCGCGTTCCAGGTCGCGTGCAGCAGCGCCGCCAGCAGCACGGCAAACGAAACGGCGAGACTCAAGGGGCAGGTGCGGCAGGCGCGCGGAACGGCAAAGGGCGCAGGATACCGGCAGCGGCCGGACCGATGTCGCGCATGCGACGGTCGCGACTGCCGTCGCGCACGATGTGTGCGCAGCGATTCACCGTGCCAGCAGCGCGTCGGCGGCCGTGTACTCCATCTGCAGCGAGCGCGCCACCGCTTCGCAGGTGAGCTTGCCTTCCGCCACGTTCAATCCGGCCTTCAGGTGCGGGTCATCGGCCAGCGCGCGGCGCCAGCCCTTGTCGGCCAGCGCCAGCGTGAACGGCAGCGTGGCATTGTTCAGCGCATGGGTCGAGGTGCGCGGCACCGCGCCCGGCATGTTCGCGACCATGTAGTGGACCACGCCGTCGATCACGTAGGTCGGATCGGCGTGCGTGGTGGCGCGGCTGGTCTCGACACTTCCGCCCTGGTCGATCGCCACGTCGACGATCACCGAGCCCGGCGCCATCCGCGGCAGCATCGCGCGGGTGATCAGCTTCGGCGCCGCCGCGCCGGGGATCAGCACGCCGGAGATCACGAGGTCGGCGGCCAGCACCTCGCGCTCGATGTTCTCGGCGTTCGAGAACACGGTGGCCACGCGGCCGTTGAACAGCGCGTCGATCCGGCGCAGCGCGTCGATCGAGCGGTCGATCACAACCACCTGCGCGCCGGTGCCCACTGCCATCTGCGCGGCGTTGGTGCCGACCATGCCGGCGCCCAGGATCACGATCCGGCCCGCGGCCACCCCGGCCACGCCGCCGAGCAGCACCCCCTTGCCGCCTGCCGCTTTCTCGAGACAGCGCGCGCCGGCCTGAACCGCCAGACGACCGGCTACCTCGCTCATCGGCGCCAGCAGCGGCAGGCCGCCACCGGCGCCGGTGACGGTCTCGTAGGCGATGCAGAGCGCGCCGCTGGCCAGCAGGTCGCGCGTCTGAGCCGGATCCGGCGCCAGATGCAGGTAGGTGAACAGCACCTGGCCGGCGCGCAGCATCTGCCGCTCGGCCGGCTGCGGTTCCTTGACCTTGACGATCAGGTCGGCCTGCGCGAACACCTCGGCGGCATCGGCGGCGATCTGCGCGCCGGCAAGCCGGTAGGCCGCGTCGTCGGCGCCGATGCCGGCGCCGGCACCGCTTTGCACCAGCACCGCGTGGCCGCGCGCCGTCAGCTCGCGCACCGAGGCGGGCGTCAGCCCGACCCGGTACTCGTGGACCTTGATCTCCTTGGGAACACCGACACGCATGATCTGCACCCTGACTGTGCTTCAGCTCCGGACCCGGGAGCCCTCGGGGTCGTACGGCGCCCGCAGCGATACCGTTGCGGCGTAGCGCTCGCCGGCCAGGTCGATCTCGTAGCGTCCGGCCTCGATCCAGGCCTTGTCGGCGGCGCCGTCAGCGCGCGTGACGATGCCCAGCGCGACCGGGCGGCCTACCGTGTGGCCGAAGGCGGCCGAGGTGATGAAGCCCGCCGGGGCGCCATCGCGCAGTATCAGCTCGCCTCCCCACAGGTTGGTATGCGCGGCGTCAATGACCAGCGAGACGACACGGCGCGACACCGCGGCTGCACCGCCGGCCTCGCGCAGTGCCATCAGCGCGCGCCGGCCGCGGAACTCGCCCTTGTCCCAGTCGATCGCGAACGCCAGCCCGGCCTCGTACGGATTGATGTCGGGCGACAGCTCGCGCCCCCAGGCGCGATAGCCCTTTTCCAGCCGCAGCGTGTCGACCGCGTAGTAGCCAGCGTTGGCGATCCCGAAGGCCTGGCCGGCCTGCATCAGCGTCTCGTACACGCCGACCGCGAACTCCACCGGCACGTACAGCTCCCAGCCGAGCTCGCCCACATAGGTCAGGCGGGTGGCGCGCACGGTGGCGTAGCCCAGGTCGATCTCGCGCGAGGCGCCGAACGGGAACGCGGCAGCCGAGAAGTCGGCCGTGGAAACCGCCTGCAGCAATTCGCGCGAGCGCGGCCCCATGACCGCCAGCACCGCGTACATCGCAGTCACGTCGACGATCTCGCAGCGCGGGCGCGGCTGCATCGCCGCCAGCGCGCGCTCGATCACGTCGCGATCGCGCACCGCCTGCGCGCTGCCGGTGACGATCATGAATTCGTCTTCCGCCAGCCGCGTGATCGTGAAGTCGCTCTCATAGCCGCCGCGCTCGTTGAGCAGGCCGGTGTAGACGGTCGCGCCGGCCTCGCGCGGCACGCGGTTGGCCACCAGCGCGTCGAGCGCGGCCTGGGCGTCAGCGCCCTTGACCAGCAGCTTGGCGAACGAGCTCATGTCGAACAGCGCCACCCGCTCGCGGCAGGCGCGGTGCTCGGCCGCCACCCACGGGTGCCAGTTCTGGTGGCCCCAGCCGTAGTCGATCCGCGCCTCGGCGGCGCTCGGCGCGAAGAAGTTGGCGCGCTCCCAGCCCATCTTCGAGCCGAAGCACGCGTGCGCGGCGGCCAGGTGCGCATACAGCGGTGAGCGGCGGAACGGCCGCGCGCTCTCCAGCTCGCGGTTGGGCCAGGGCATCTTGTAGTGCAGGCCCAGCACCTCGGCAATGCGGTCGGGCAGCCAGCTCTCGTTGGCGTTGAAGCGGGCGAAGCGACGCACGTCGACCGGCCACAGGTCGAGCGTGGGCTCGCCCTGCACGATCCACTCGGCCAGCGCCTTGCCGGCGCCGCCGCTGGAGGCGATCCCCATCGAGTTGAAGCCGCAGCCGACCCAGAAGTTGGCGAAGCCCGGCGCTGGCCCCAGGATGAAGTTGTTATCGGCGGTGAACGACTCGGGCCCGTTGTAGAACTGCTTGACGCTCGCGGTGGCCAGCGCCGGCACGCGCTGGATCGCGTTTTCCATCAGGATCTCGAACGCCTCCCAGTTGTCGGGCAGCAGCTGGAACTCGAAGTTCTCCGGGATGCCACCGCGGTGCGCAGCACTCTGCAGCCAGGGTGTCGCCTTCGGCTCGAAGCCGCCCATCAGCAGGCCGCCGACCTCCTCCTTGAAGTACACGTAGCCGTCGGGATCGCGCAGCACCGGCAGGTCGCGGTGCACGCCGTCGATGCGGTCGGTGACGATGTAGTAGTGCTCGCAGGAGAACAGCGGCACCGCCACGCCCACGCCGCGCGCGAACTGGCGCGACCATTGGCCGCCGCACAGCACCACGACGTCGGCCGCGATCGTTCCCTCGGCGCCATCCTTGCGGCGCCACTGCAGGGTCTTGATCGCACGGCCAGCCGCGGTGACCTCGGCGCGGGCTGGCAGCACCTTCACGCCCTCGAAGATGCGCACGCCGCGATTGCGCGCGCCCTTGGCCAGCGCGATCGTCAGGTCGGCCGGATTGGCCTTGCCATCGCCCGGCAGCCAGACACCGCCCTGCAGATCGGCGGTCTCCATGACCGGGATGCGGGCACCGGCCTCGGCCGGCGTGACCACGTCGCAGGTCACGCCGTAGGCACGCGCCACCGCGGCGGTGCGCTTGAGCTGGGTCATCCGGTCGGCGCTGCGCGCCACCGCCAGCGAGCCGCACTGCTTCCAGCCGGTGCCCAGCCCGGTCTCCGCTTCCAGCCGCGCGTACAGGTCGGTCGAGTAGCGGATCAGCCGCGTCATGCTCTCGTGCGCGCGCAGCTGCCCAACCAGCCCGGCGGCATGCCAGGTGGTGCCGCTGGTCAGACGGCCCTGTTCCAGCAGAACCACGTCGGTGAAGCCGAGTTGCGCCAGGTGGTAGGCGGTCGAACAGCCCATGATGCCGCCGCCGATGATGACGACGCGGGCGTGCGCAGGCGGCAGCGCGGCCGAGCCGTCGCCGGGGGTGGGATCTGACATTCGAGGGTCTCCTGGGGCGCCTCGCACGCGCCTGTATTTGTCGTTCGTCGATGCCGCATGCCATGACAGCGCGTCTTGCCACGCATGCACTCGACCGTTTTCGCGAGTCCGGATTGTGCCCGCGTCGGCGCCCCGGAATCCAGCAGGCATGCGATCCGATCTGCGTCAAATCCCGTGCCGGACAGGATGACGTTCGCGCGTGGCGCGGTCGTACAGTGATCCGGTCACCGTCGGCCGCGGTCGGCGCTGGCGGACGGGCCCGAAAGAACAACACGCAAGGGAGAAAACATGGCACCCAGCAACGCATTCAGCACGGAGCAACTGAGGACCGTGGCCGTCGTCGGCCACGGCGCGGCAGGCAAGACGATGCTGGTCGAGCAACTGCTCGCCAAGAGCGGCATGATCGGCGCCGCGGGCAGCGTGCAGAAGGGCAGCACGGTCAGCGACTTCGATCCGCTGGAGAGAGCCGTGCTGCACTCGCTGCGCGCCAGCGTGGTTCACTGCGATCACGCGGCTGGCGGTAACCCGGTGCGCATTCACCTGATCGACACGCCGGGCTATCCGGACTTCGTCGGCCAGGCGCTCGGCGCGCTCGACGCCGTCGAGACCGTGGTGGTGGTGGTCAGCGCCAGCGCCGGCATCGAGCTGATGACGCGGCGGATGATGGAGGCGGCGCGCGCCCGCAACCTGTGCCGGCTGATCGTCGTCAACAAGATCGACCAGGACAACCTCGATCTGCAGGCGCTGCTGGCGCGTCTGCAGGAAGCGTTCGGCACCGAGGTGCTGCCGATCAACCTGCCGGCCGAGGGCGGCCGCCGGGTCATCGACTGCTTCGACCACGACACCGGCGAGGCCGACTTCCTGTCCGTTGCCGACATCCACCGCAAGCTGATCGAGCAGGTGGTCGAGGTCGACGATGCCGCGATGGAGCGCTATCTGGAGGAAGGCGCGGCCGACCCGAGCACGCTGCATGCGCCGCTGGAGAAGGCACTGCGCGAGGGGCACATCATCCCGGTCTGCTTCACCTCGGCGCAGACCGGCGCGGGCGTGGCCGACCTGCTCGACGTGATCGCGCGCCACCTGCCCAACCCGCGCGAGGGCAATCCGCCGCTGTTCGTGCGCGCCGACGGCGCAGACGGCGCCGGGGGCGCGGAGTTCCGTAGCGAGCCCGATCCCGACAAGCACGTGCTGGCGCACGTGTTCAAGGTGGTCAACGATCCGTACATCGGCAAGATCGGCGTCTTTCGCGTGCACCAGGGCCGCATCACGCGCGACACCCAGCTTTACGTGGGTGTTGGCGGCAGCGAGGGCAAGAAGCCGTTCCGGATCGCGCATCCGCTGGCGCTGCAGGGCAAGGACACGGTCGAGGTCGCGCAACTGGTGCCGGGCGACATCGGCGCGGTGGCCAAGGTCGATGACATCGTGTTCGACTGTGTGCTGCACGACTCGCACGACGAGGACTTCATCCGCATGAAGCCGCTCGAGTTTCCGAAGCCGATGTTCGGGCTGGCGATCGAGCCGCGCAAGCGCGGCGACGAGGGCCGCATCTCCGAGGTGCTGACGCGGCTGGCCGCCGAGGATCCGACGCTTCAGGTCGAGCACGACGTGCAGCAGAACGAGACCGTGCTGCGCGGCCTGTCCGATCTGCACCTGCGCACGGTGCTGGAGCGGATGGCGGCGCAGTACAAGGTCGAGGTCTCGACCCGTCCGCCGCGGGTGCCGTACCGCGAGACCATCCATGGCGCGGCCGAGGGGCATGCGCGGCACAAGAAGCAGACCGGTGGTGCGGGCCAGTTCGGCGAGGTGTTCCTGCGCGTCGAGCCGCTGGCGCGCGGCGCCGGCTTCGAGTTCGTCGACCAGGTCAAGGGCGGCGTGATTCCGTTCAACCTGATTCCCGCGGTCGAGAAGGGCGTGCGCGAGGTGCTGGCGGCCGGCTTCATCGCCGGCTATCCGCTACACGACCTGCGCGTGGTCGTGTACGACGGCAAGCACCACCCGGTGGACAGCAAGGAAGTGGCGTTCGTGTCGGCCGGCCGCAAGGCGATGCTCGATGCGCTGGAGAAGGCCCGGCCCACGGTGCTGGAGCCGATCGTCAGCATCGAGGTCGTGATCCCGGAGGCGAGCATCGGCGACATCACCGGCGACCTGTCGGCGCGTCGCGGCCAAGTGACCGGCACCGGCAACCTGGCCGGCAGCATGATGGTGGTGACCGGCGTGGTGCCGCTGTCGGAGCTCGATGGCTATGCCAGCCGGCTCAAGGCGATCACGCAGGGGCAGGGCAGCTTCGCGATGGAGCTGGCCCGCTACGAGGCAGTGCCGCCGCCGGTGCAGCAGCAACTGGCGACCGCGCATGCCGGCCGCCGCAAGGTCGAGGACGAGGACTGATCGGCGCTGCCGCGGGCGGCGCGCCCATGATGCCGTGGCCGCCCGACCTGAGGCGGCCGCGCTGCGCTCGCCGCCTGCCCTGGCCTACGCCGAGCGCAGATGCCAGGCCTTGGGCCGCGTGAACGCGCTGATGCCTTCGTTCGACAGCGTCAGGCCCACGCCAGAGTGGCCCACGCCGCTCCACGGCAGGCGCGGGCTGACGCGGTCGCAGCAGTTCCAGTACACCGATCCGCTGCGCACCTGCGACAGGATCGCGCGGGCGCGAGCCTCGTCGCGCGTGTAGACGCCGGCGGTCAGCCCGTAGTCGGTGTCGTTCATCAGTCGCACCGCTTCGGCGTCGTCGTCGACCGCCTGGATGCCGATGATCGGGCCGAAACTCTCCTCGCGCATCACCGCCATGTCGTGGTTCACGTTGACGAGCACGGTGGGCGCGAACCAGTGACCGCCCGGCAGGTCGAGCGCGTGGCCGCCGGTCAGCACCTTCGCGCCCTTGGCCTGCGCGTCGGCGACCTGCATCTGCAGCACCTTGACCTGCTGCGCGCGGGTCAGCGGCCCGATGTAGCTCGTCTCGTCGGTCGGATCGCCGACCTTGAACGACTGCACCTCGCGCACGAAGGCGGCCACGAAGGCGTCAAAGATCCTGCGCTGCACGTAGATGCGGTCGACCGAGCAGCAGCTCTGGCCGGTGTTGTACATCGCGCCGTCGGCCAGCGAGGCCGCGGCGGCCGCCGGATCGGCGTCCTCGCACACGTAGGTCGGGTCCTTGCCGCCGAGTTCCAGTTGCAGCTTGATCATCCGCGAGGCCACCGCCTGCGCGATCTTCGCGCCGGTCGGATACGAGCCGGTGAAGAACACGCCATCGACCGGCTCCTTCAGCAGTTCGATGCCGACCCGGCCGCCACCCACCAGCACGCTGAAGACATCCTGCGGGATGCCGCTGCCATGCAGCAGGTTGCCGATCTCCAGTCCGGTCAGCGTCGCGTACTCCGACGGCTTGTACAGCACCGCGTTGCCGGCCAGCAGCGCTGGCACGAACACGTTGCTGCCGACGAAGTACGGGTAGTTCCAGGCACTGATGTTGGCGATCACGCCCAGCGGCTCATGGCTGATCACCTCGCGCATGCCGCCTTCATCGAACACGGGCCGCGCTGCCAGCACCGACTCGGCCTGCGCCAGGAAGAAGTCGATGCGGCCCAGCAGTCCGTTCAGTTCGTTGCGCGACTGCTTGATCGGCTTGCCGACTTCGGAGGTCAGGATCGCCGCCAGCCGCTCCAGGTGATCAACGACCGACTCCCGGAAGCGGCTAATCGCCGCCAGCCGCTCGCTGATCGGCGTGGCCGCCCAGCGCGGCTGCGCAGCGCGCGCGGCGCGGTACTTGGCGATCACGCTGTCGTGCGTGTCTTCGGGCAGTTCGGCAATCACGCCGCCATGGGCGGGGTTGATGATGTGGAGCATTCGAGGTCCTGTCGGGAGGAAGGCGTTGTAACGCGTTGAAGTGCGTGTCGCTCAGTGAGCCGCCGCGTTTCCGCAAGCAGCGAGGAAGTCGGCCAGGATCGGATCGTCGTCCAGCAGCGGCGGCCACTCCGGCGTGCCGGTGGGGGGCTGCCAGCCGGGCTGCGCCGCCGGCACGAAGCGGTCGAGCGCGCCGCGGTCGTGAAACTCCGGGTGCCACTGCACGGCCGCCACGTAGCTCTTCAGCGCGCTGCGCTCGTTGTCGAGCCGGATCGCTTCGATCAGGCCATCGTTCGGGCAGCGCGCCTCGACCGTCATGAAGGGCGCCAGATCCTTGATGCCCTGGTGATGCACGCTGTTGACAGTCACGCGCTCGCGCGCAGGATAGAGCTGCGCCAGTCGCGTGCCCGGCACGAAGTCCACCGCGTGGTAGTTCTGGTCGTACAGCGCGGCGTCGCGGTGGCGCAGCGCGCCGGGCTTCTGCAGCGTGATGTCCTGGTACAGCGTGCCGCCGAAGGCGACGTTGATCACCTGCAGTCCGCGACATACGCCAAGGATCGGCTTACCGCGCGCGGCGAAGGCGCGGATCAGCGCGATCTCGTACGCGTCGCGCACGCGGTCGCCGTTCCACTCGGGCCGCAGCGGCTCTTCGCCATAACTGCCCGGCCACATGTCGGAGCCGCCTTCGAGCAGCAGGCCGTCGAGCAGCGCCGCGTAGTCATCGAGCGTCACGCTGCCGCGCTGCGTGCTGCCGGCCGGCGACGGGATCACCAGCGCCATCGCGCCCTGCGCCTGGACCCAGTGGACGATCGACTGCTCGGCGTACTGCAGCGTCTTGCCGGTGAAGATCGGGCGCTTGGGATCGGCGTGGAAGAAGCAGGCCGACACGCCGATCTTCAGGCGGCTGCCGGCCCGGCCCGCGGATGCGCTCGCCATCAGAAGGCAGCGTTGAAGAAGCGCTCGAAGTCGGCTGCCTCGACCTTGCGCGGGTTGGTCTGGTGGCAGATGTCCTTGACCGCCAGCTCGACCAGGCGGCCGATCTGCTCGCGCTTGACGCCCACCGCGGCCAGGTTCGGCGCGATGCCGATGGTCTGCTTGAGCTGCGCCAGCCACGGCACGAAACTTTCGGCGCTGCCGGCGCCGGTCACGTGCGCCAGCTCGGCGAACTTGCGCGGCGCCGCGTCGAGGTTGAACGTCATCACCGGCTCGATCATCAGCGCATTGGCCAGGCCGTGATGCAGGTCGCACACCGCGCCCAGCGCATGCGCGCACGAGTGCACGGCGCCGAGGTCCTTCTGGAACGCGATCGCGCCCATCATCGAGGCCATCATCATGTCGGCGCGGGCCTGCAGGTTGCCGGGTTCCTTGACTGCTGTTACCAGCGCGCGCGCGGCGATGCGTGTGCCTTCCAGCGCGATGCCGTCGCACAGCGGGTGGTAGGCGGGCGACAGGTAGCTCTCCACATTGTGGGTCAGCGCGTCCATGCCGGTGGCGGCGGTGACCGCCGGCGGCAGGCCCAGCGTCAGTTCCGGATCGGCGAACACCACCTTGGCGAGGATCGCCGGCGAGAAGATCACGCGCTTGACGTGGGTGTCGTTCTCGCTGACCACGCTGGAGCGGCCCACTTCCGAGCCGGTGCCGCTGGTGGTGGGCAGCGCGACGAAGTAGGGCACCTCGCCGATCTTGCGGACCTGCGGATGATCCCAGGCGTACTCGATCGGATCCCCCTCGGTGGTGGCAACCACGCCGACGACCTTGGCCACGTCGAGCGCGGCACCGCCGCCGAAGCCGATCACGCAGTCGGCCCGATGCGCCTTGAACGCGGCGGCACCCGCGCTGACCTGCGCGGCGGTCGGGTTGCCGAACACGCCCTCGAACACGCCCACGTCGAGGCTGGTGTGCAGGTGGCTCATGAACTCCTGCAGGATCGGCAGCGTGGCCAGCGCGCGGTCGGTGACGATCAGCGGCCGTTTGAATCCATGGTCGCGCAGATGCGCGCCCACCAGCTTGCGGGCGCCCGGGCCGAAGTGGATCGTGGTCGGAAACGAGAAGTGTGCGAGGGACATGGGTGACTCGACGGATTGAAAGGAAGCAGAAAACGCGCGGCGACGTGACGGCGGTGTGGGGCAGCAGGCGGGCAGCGCGTGGCGCACTGCGTGGTGCTGGCGACGGGTTGCTGGTACCTGGTAGTCCCCGGTCGGTGCAGGGCAGTTGGTTACATGTCAGAGTGTACGAAACCAGCGCGGCCGTTGCGTCTAGTGTCCATGCGCTCCGCCGCGCCGCTTGACCCAGGTCCAGGCCACCAGCCCGATGCCCATGAACCCTGCCGAGGTCAGCGCCAGCGCCAGCGCCGAGTTCATCACCAGCGGCGACACCACGCCAGCCACCAGCGCATTAGCCACGCTGCCGACCACCGCCTGCAGCGACGAGGCCAGGCCGCGGCGCTCGGGCGCCAGATCCAGCACCATGATCGTGACGACCGGCACCATCAACGCCCAGCCGAACGAGAACACGCCGATCAGCGGCAGCGCCCACAGCGGATGCGGTGCGAACAGCAGGTTGGCAACGACGTTGACGACCGACACCGCGCCCATGATCACGAAGCCGTGGCGGATCTGCCGCCGCGGCGCGATCCGGCCCGCCAGCCGGCCACTGGCCCAGGCGCCGCCCATGATTCCCGCGATGCTGCAGCAGAAAAACCAGAAGTACTGTGTAGGCGCCATGTTCAGGACGTTGCCGAGGAACGCCGGGGCCGACAGCACGACAAGGATCACGCAGTCGACCGGCATGCCGCCGGCCAGCGCCAGCAGCAGGAAGCGGCGGTGCCCCAGCAGTTCCGCGTAACCGCGCATCAGGTTGCGCGGATTGAACGGCTGCCGGGCACTCGCGTGCAGCGTCTCGGGCAGCAGCTTCCAGTTGCCCACCCACAGCAGCACGCCGATGGCCGCGAGGAACCAGAACACCGACTGCCAGCCGGCCAGCACGTACAGCTGCGCGCCGATCATCGGCGCGATCGCCGGTGCCACGCCGAAGAAGATCGTCACCTGCGACATCACGCGCTGTGCGTCGGCCGGCGGATACATGTCGCGGATCACCGCGCGCGACACGACGATGCCGGCGCCGGTGGCCAGGCCCTGCACCGCACGACACACGATCAGCTGGCCGATCGTCTGCGACAGCGCGCAGCCTACCGAGCCCAGCGTGAACAGCGCCACGCCCCACAGGATGACCGGGCGGCGGCCGAAGCTGTCGGCCAGCGCGCCGTGGAACAGGTTCATCAGCGCGAAACCGGCCAGGTAGGCCGACAGCGTCTGCTGCATCTGCACCGGCGAGGCGTCGAGCGCGCGGCTGATCGAGCCGAAGGCCGGCAGGTAGGTGTCGACCGCGAAAGGCCCCAGCATGCCGAGGCAGGCCAGCAGCAGCGACAACGCCCAGCGCGGGCCGGTCCAGAGATGCGCGGCGTGCGGGTTCAAGAGCGGACGGCGATGCCGTTGAATGGCGCGATGGCGTCAGGCCTTCGTGGGGCGGGAATCGGCAGAGGTCGGCGGGGTCATGCCCATCGACACGTAGGTGCTGATCACGCGGTCCATGCCGACCTGTGCCGGTTTGACCCATTCGACCGGCACGTACAGCAGACCTCCGCCCACCGGTACGGGCGCCGTGGGCACCAGCACTGCGCGGTAGGCGCGGCCTTCGATCGTGATTGGTTCGGCGCTCGGCGCCAGCGCCAGCACCGCAACGCCGTCGCCGCCGAAGAAGCACCACACCGGACTCATCGCACGCAGGTCGGCCGACTGACTGCGGTCGAGCAGGCCAACCACGCGGTCGGCCATGTCATACAGGCTGCCCAGCAGCGGGATCCGCCGCAACGTGCGGTCGGCCAGTATCTTCAGTGGCCGCTTCAGCCCTGCCTGTACCGCCAGCCCGATCGGATAGATGGCGGCGATCAGCAGCAGGGTGCCGAGCAGGTAGGCGAACGGCGAATCGCCGGCCAGCGGCGCGCCGATGGCCGCGAACATCCGGCCGACGATGCTGCCCGGGCCGAAGAAACGGATCAGAAGATCCGCCAGCCAGACCACCAGGACGATCGTCAGGCCGATCGGCAGGACGACCAGCAGCCCCGCCAGCCAGGTGCCAGCGATGGATTCGATGCTGCGCTTGATCATGTACGGCGGCCCGCAGGAATTCAGCAAAGCACCGATCTTAGGCGCTGCGCGAACCCGATGCAGGCGCGCGGGGCGCCGCATCGCGGTGATCGCCGACCGACACGGCGGCGCCGACCTTCCCGGCAGCCTGCACGGCCGCGTGATTCACCGCGGCCGCATCCGCTGTTGTGCCCGGGTCAGTTCAGGTCGCCGTCTTTCCAGTACTTGCGGGCGCCGGCCGACACGCCGATCGCCAGACCGGTCTTGGTCAGCGGATAGACCTCGATTGGCGAACTGCTGACCTGGGTGTCGGTGGCCTGCGCACCCTTGCCCTCGACCGCCGCCGCGGCCTGGCCGCTGCCGCCAAACTCCCAGCCCTTGTCGATGAACTGGCGCAGCGTCTTGGCGTCCTTGAATACCAGCACCTCGCGATAGTCCTTGATGCCGAAGTCGATGCCGCCGCTGGCCTGGCCCATGTTCATGTACGTGGTGCGCTTGGTCGCGTTGTCGTAGACCAGCCCGGCGCCACCGGCGCCGCCGATGAAGAACGAGATGCCGAAGCTCGAGAAGCACGCATAGCCAGCCGACTTGGCGATGCGCGCCTTCAGTTCCGGCTTGCTCTTGTAGACCGCTGCCAGTGCCTCGTCGCACATCTTGCGGCGCTCGGCGCGGCCGGCGGCGGGGTCCTTGGCCACGGCGGTCGTGGTCAGGGCCGCGAGGCCGATGGCCACGGCGGCTAGCGTGGTCCGGCGCAGTGAGGCGTGCAGATTCATTGTTGTCTCCCTCATTGGATTGGTGATGTGTGACCCGCGTGCATTGAAGCAGCGCGACGCGCGAAGGTCGATCCCGCTTTGGTGCAACAGCGGCGGGCCGTCCGATGCGGGTGCAGCACCAGCGCGGCGCTCCGGCCGCACGCAGGGCGCAAGATCCGGGTTGCATCGCGGGCGGGGAGTCACTACCTTGCCCGGCATCGTGGACTTCGACAACAGCATCGTGAACGAGCAACCACCCGAACTGGGCGATGCCGCCCGCCACTACACGGTGGTGGCAGCCGCCATCGACTATCTGCGCGACCACGCCTCGCGCCAGCCATCGCTCGACGAGGTGGCCGCCGCAGTCCATTTGAGCCCGCATCACCTGCAGCGCGTGTTCACGCGCTGGGCCGGGATCTCGCCCAAGCGCTTCCTGCAGTTCCTGACCAAGGAGCATGCGCTGCGCCAGCTTGCGCAGTCGGCCGACTGCCTGAGCGCGGCTGCTGCGTCGGGTCTGTCGGGCGGCGGCCGGCTGCACGACCTGATGATCAGTTGCGAGGCCCTGTCGCCGGGCGAGATCCAGTCCGGCGGGCGCGGCCTGTCGATCGGTTTCGGCATCGGTGCCACGCCTTTCGGCAACGCGCAGGTGGGCTGGACGGAGCGCGGCATCTGCCACCTGGAATTCGGCGAGTTCGGCGTCGAGCAGGCAACGCTGCAACTGGCATCGCGCTGGCCCAATGCCGCCCTCGCGCGCGACGATGCGCGGGCTGCCGCATTGCTGGCGCGCGTGTTCGCCGCCATGCCGGCACGCGAGCCGCTGCGGCTGCTGCTGCGCGGGACAAATTTTCAGATCAAGGTGTGGGAGGCACTGCTGCGCACGGCCGAGGGTGATCTCGTCACCTACGCCGATCTGGCCCAGGCGATCGGCCAGCCGCGCGCCGCGCGCGCGGTCGGCAGCGCGGTGGCCGCGAATGCGATCGGCTACCTGATCCCCTGCCACCGCGTGATTCGCGGCAGCGGTGACACCGGCCAGTACCGCTGGGGCCCGCAGCGCAAGCAGGCGATGCTGGGCTGGGAGGCTGCCCGTGCCACTGGCCAGCCGGAGCCGGTGGCGTTGTGATGCGCCGGCGGGACTCAGGCCCCGCCGCAGGCCGCAAGCAGCAGGCCGTTACACGATCTCGAAGTAGCGGCAGCGCTCCCAGTCGGTGACCGCGTCCTGCCATTGCCGCCACTCCCAGTCGCGGGTGGCGGCAAAGTGATCGACGAACGCATCGCCGAACCAGTCGCGCGCCAAGTCGCTGCGGCGGAAGATCTCGGTGGTCTCCTTCAGCGACCGCGGCGCGCGCGGGATGTCCTCGCTGCCCTCGTTGGCGCCGGTGATCGGGCGCGCGGTGAGCTTCAGGTTCTTTTCCACGCCGTGCAGGCCGGCCGCCAGCAGCGCGGCGACCGCCAGATACGGATTCACGTCCGAGCCGGGGCAGCGCGTCTCCAGCCGCGTGCTCTTGGGCGAGCCCGGGATCACGCGGAAGCTGGCCGTGCGGTTGTCGATCGCCCAGGTAGGCTTGACCGGCGCCCAGAAGCCGTCGACCAGCCGCTTGTAGCTGTTGATCGTGGGCCAGAACATCGGCGCGAACTGCATCAGCGCCTCGACCTGGCCGGCGAGAAAGCTCTCGAACAGCGCGCTCATGCCATGCCGGCCCTTGGGGTCGTAGAACAGATTGCGCTTGCCGTCGGACAGGCTCTGGTGCACGTGGCCGCTGCAGCCCGGGTACTGCGCGTTCCACTTGGCCATGAAGCTGGGCATGATGCCGAAGCGCGCGCCGATCTCCTTGGCGCCGGTCTTGAACAGCAGCGCACGGTCGGCGGCTTCCATCGCATCGGAGAACACGATTGCTGCCTCGAACACACCCGGGCCGGTCTCGGTGTGCAGGCCTTCCAGCGGCACGCGGAACGCCGCCATCTCTTCCATCAGCGCCTTGAAGAACTCGCGCGAATGGTTGGCGCGCAGCAGCGAGTAGCCGAACATGCCGGGCGTGATCGGCGTCGGGTCGACACCGCGCTTGCCCGCCCAGCTCTGCGGCGTCTCGGCGAAGTTGAACCATTCGAACTCCATCCCGCACATCGCCTGCAGGCCGAGCGTCTCGGCGCGCTTGAGCACGCGGCGCAGGATCTGGCGCGGGCAGACCGGGTAGGGCGAGCCATCGGCGTTGACGAACTCGCCGAGGAAGAACGGCACCTGGTCGTCCCAGGGCACGGCGCGCGCGGTCGACAGGTCGAGCCGCGCCAGCGCATCGGGGAAGCCGTGGTGCCAGCCGGTCACCTGCGTGTTGTCGTAGCACTGGTCCATCATGTCCCAGCCGAACACCACGTCGCAGAAGCCGAAACCGCCCTCGACGGCGGAAAAGAACTTGTCCTTGTGCAGGTACTTGCCGCGAAGGATGCCGTCGATATCGCTGACCGCGACCTTGACCCGATTGCCAGGAAAGCGCCGGACCGCCTCCAGCACCTGCGCATGACGGGCCGAGGCCGACGCCTTGCCCGAGTTCGCGGCACGGGATGGCGCCGCTGCTTTCTTCTTTGTTGACATGTCATCGCCTCCTGCGCCGCATGATGCCGAAGCCGACGCGATGCGCCAAGGGCGATCGCGTTGGCGTTGCCTCGGGCTCACGGCCGCTTGCATATTTCGCGACCCTTATAATTCAGCAGGTTACGAATTCCGGGTGGTGCAATGCCGATTTACGCCTACAAGTGTTCCGCCTGCGGGCACGCGCAGGATGTGCTGCAGAAGATGTCTGACGATCCGCTGACCGTCTGTCCCGCCTGCCACGGCGCGACCTACAGCAAGCAGGTGACCGCGGCCGGCTTCCAGCTCAAGGGCAGCGGCTGGTACGTGACCGACTTCCGCGACGGCGGCAAGAAGGCTGACAAGAGCTCCGACAAGAGCGCCGACAAGGCAGCCGACGCGAGCGCTGCGGCCGCGACCTCGGGGGCCGACGCGAAACCGGCAGCCGACGGCGCAGGCGCCACGCCCAAGGCCGCCTCGGACAGCACGCCTGCGCCCGCCCCGACTCCGGCCTCCCCGACCACTGCCTGATCCTGTCGCGCGCTGGGCCGCGCGGCGGCTCGGCCGACGGACTCTGCTCCGCGCCGCCGGAGCGCTGGAGCCTGAATGTTGAAGAAGTACCTGATCACCGGCCTGCTCATCTGGGTGCCGCTGGCGATCACGCTGTGGGTGCTGGACATCATCCTGACCACGCTCGACCGCACGCTGCTGCTGCTGCCGGCGGCGTGGCGGCCCGAGACGCTGCTCGGCTTCTACCTGCCGGGCTTCGGTCTGCTGCTTTCGATCGCGGTGGTGCTGCTCACGGGCGTGCTTGCGGCCAATTTCATCGGCGCGCGCCTGCTGCGCTGGTGGGAAGGCATCCTGTCGCGGATTCCGATCGTCCGGTCGATCTACTCGAGCGTCAAGCAGGTGTCCGACACCATGCTGTCGCCGAAGGGCAATGCGTTCCGGCAGGCGGTGCTGGTGGAGTTCCCGCAGCGCGGGCACTGGGCCATCGGCCTCGTGATCGGCGAGCCGGGCCCGGTGATCGAGCGCGCCGTTGGCAAGCCGCTGGTGACCGTATTCGTGCCAACCGCACCCAATCCGACCTCGGGCTACACGGTGATGGTGCCGCAGGCCGAACTGCGCGAGCTCGACATCTCGGTCGATGACGCGCTCAAGTTCGTGGTGTCGCTCGGTGTGGTCACGCCCATGGTTGCGCGCAGCGTGCGACCCGCCACGCTGACCTCGGCGCCGCTGGCCTGAACCGCGCCTGGATCGTTGCAATGCTCCGCTTGTCCTGTGTCATTCCGCCCGCTGGCCGACCCGGCCGTCGGTTGAGCGCCTGCGCGAAGACTGATAAGGTTTGAACCATGTTCACGTTCCGCTCTCCGTCCGCCCGTGGCGCCCTGCGTGCCGCCGATGCCCGTGCGTGCCTCGGCGCGCCGCGCGATCGAAACCGGTCGGGTCGGCGGAACTAGCGAGCCGCCGGCCCGTATCGCTCATCCGGCCTCGGTCCGCGCCTGCCGCGGAGCGCGCGCCGGATGCGGCGCCAGACGCTGAACTCACCCCCGAATTCCATCGCCGCCTTCGTGCCGAAGGCGGCCTCGCACGAAAGAGGCTTCAGATGCGTACCGACTATGCCGGCCGGGTCGATTCCCGCTACATCGGCCAGACCGTCACCCTGTTTGGCTGGGTCCACCGCCGCCGCGACCATGGTGGCGTGATCTTCATCGACCTGCGCGACCGCGAGGGCCTGGTGCAGGTCGTGTGCGATCCCGACCGCGCCGAGGTGTTCGCCAGCGCCGAGAAGATCCGCAACGAGTACTGCGTGCGGATCGAAGGCCTGGTGCGCAAGCGCCCCGAGGGCACCACCAACGCCAACCTGCAATCGGGCGAGATCGAGATCCTGTGCACCGCGCTGGCGATCCTGAACCCGTCGGTGGCGATTCCGTTCCAGCTCGACGACGACGACCTGTCCGAGGTCACGCGGCTGACTCATCGGGTGCTGGACCTGCGCCGGCCGCAGATGCAGAAGAACCTGATGCTGCGCTACAAGGTCTCGATGGCGGTGCGCAAGTACCTCGACAGCCGCGGCTTCATCGACGTCGAGACGCCGATGCTGACCAAGAGCACGCCCGAAGGCGCACGCGATTACCTGGTGCCGTCGCGCGTGCACGCCGGCCAGTTCTTCGCGTTGCCGCAGTCGCCGCAGCTGTTCAAGCAGCTGCTGATGGTGGCCGGCTTCGACCG
>CAZTUT010000042.1:13850-19394 GCA_964616395.1 uncultured Burkholderiaceae bacterium | reverse complement strand
AACAGCACCGAGATCAGCGGCACGCCCCGGATCAGTTCCACGTAGATCGTGCAGAACGTGCGGATCGCCGGCAGATTGGAGCGGCGGCCCAGCGCGACCAGGATCGCGAGCGGGAACGCCAGCACGATCGACAGCGTGGACAGCATGATGGTCAGCGGCAGGCCGCCCCACAGATCGGTGGAGACCTTCTCCAGCCCCAGCACGCCGCCGCCCATCAGCACGAAGAACGCCGCCAGCACCACCGCCCACAGCACCACCAGCCACTTGTTCCACAGCGGGCGCGTGCAGCTGGCCACCAGCAGGCCGAGCATCAGCGCGGTGGCCAGCAGCGGCCGCCACTGGTCGTCGAACGGGTAGCGGCCGAAGATCACCAGCCGGTACTTCTCGGCGATCGCGCCCCAGCATGCGCCGACCCCACGGGCTGCCTGGCACGTGTCGGCATTGGTCACGAACACGGCGCTGAACAGCGCCCAGTCGAGCAATCGCGGCAGGTACAGCAGCGCCAGGCCGAGCAGCAGCAGCGTGGTGACCGCGCTCTTCCAGTCGCCGAACAGGTTGGCGCGGATCCAGGGCAGCAGGCCCTCGGTCTTGACCGGCGCCGGGCGCGGTGCGATCGGAGCAAAGGTGCCAGCCATCTCAGCGCTCCTTGATCGCCGCGCGCTTGTTGTACCAGCCCATCAGCGCCGACGTAGTCAGCGACGTGGTCAGATACACCAGCATGATGATGGCGATGCACTCGACCGCCCGACCGGTCTGGTTGATCGCGGTATTGCTGATCGAGACCACGTCCGGGTAGCCGATGGCCACCGCCAGCGACGAGTTCTTGGTCAGGTTCAGGAACTGGTTGGTCATCGGCGGGATGATCACGCGCAGCGCCTGCGGCAGGATCACCAGACGCATGCTCTGGCCGCGCGTCAGGCCGAGCGAGCTGGCTGCCTCGACCTGACCGTGCGAGACCGACTGGATGCCAGCGCGCACCACTTCGGCGACGAACGCCGCCGTGTACATGACCAGACCGAACAGCACGGCCAGGAACTCGGGCGTGGCGGTCATGCCGCCCTCGACCATCACCTCGCCCTGCTTGGGCAGGTTCCAGGCAGTGGGCGCGCCGCCCAGCAGCCAGCCGACAAACGCAAGCGCAACGACGATGGCCAGCGACGGCCAGAACGTGGGCAGCGCGTTGCCGGTGGCCTCGAAGCGGGCCCGCGCCCAGCGCCGGTAGCCCCAGGCACCGAACAGACCGATGAAGGCGCCCACCGCGGCCAGACCTTGCCCCAGCCCCCACACCGGCGCCGGAATCGCGAAACCGCCCTTGCTCAGAAAAAACAGGCTGGCGACGTTCCACGCTTCATAAGTTGCCGGCAGCACCTCGGTGAACAGCAGGTACCACATCAGCAGTTGCAGCAGCACCGGCACATTGCGGAACAGCTCCACATAGCCGTAGCACAGCCCGCGCACCAGCGCGTTGCGCGAAAAGCGGCCGATGCCTACCAGCGTGCCGATCAGCGTGGTCAGCACGATGCCGATGATGGCCACGCGCAGCGTGTTCAGGATGCCGACCAGGAACGCCTTCCAGTAGGGATCGAGGGCGTCGTACTTGATCATCATCTCGCCGATGTCGAAGCCGGCCGCACCACCGAGGAAGTCGAACCCGCTCTGGATGCCGCGGGTGCGCATGTTGATCAGCGTGTTGTGGGCGAGGAACCAGACGACGAAGGCGATGGCAGCAAGCGCGATGGCCTGGTAGATCAGGCCACGCGTCTGCTGGCTGCGCAACGACCAGTCGCGGCGCGTCGGCGCGGCGCGGGGAGGAGAGGTCGCGGCCATGAGGAGTCTCGTTGGAGGTCGGAGGAGGTGCTGCCTCGATCGAAGCACGGCACGCCGCGCTTCGATCGAGGCGGTCCGCACGCGGCGGACCGCCCGTCACCCGCGCGGTCCGGACTGGAAGACCCAGCCGGACTGCGCGGGCGCCCAGGGCGCGACGCTTACCGAACCGGCGGCGCGTACATCAGGCCGCCCTTGTTCCACAGGTTGTTGGTACCGCGCGGCAGGTTCAGCGGGGTCTTCGGGCCCACGTTGCGCTCGAAGATCTCGCCGTAGTTGCCGACAGTCTTCAGCGCGTTGACCATCCAGTTGCGGTCCAGGCCGAGCAGCTTGCCGGTGTCCTCGCTCTTGCCCAGGACACGCAGCACAACAGGGTCCTGGCTGTCGGCCAGCATCTTGTCGACGTTACCCTGGGTGATGCCGTACTCCTCGGCCTCGATCAGGCCGTAGACCACCCACTTGACGATCGCGAACCACTCGTCGTCGCCGCGACGCACGGACGGGCCGAGCGGCTCCTTGGAGATGCGCTCGGGCAGGATCACGTGATCGGCCGGGTTCTTGGCTTCCTTGTTGCGCACCGAAGCCAGACCCGACGCGTCGGTGGTGTAGGCCTGGCAGCGACCCGAGAAATACGCGCCGGTGGCGGCTTCGACCTTCTCGAACACGACCGGCTTGATGCCCAGGTTGTTGGCGCGCGAATAGTCGGTCAGGTTCTTCTCGGTGGTGGTGCCCGACTGCACGCAGACCGTGGCGCCCTTCAACTGCTTGGCGCTCTTGATCTTGCTCTTGACCGGCACCATGAAGCCCTGGCCGTCGTAGTAGGTGACGCCGGTGAAGTGCAGGCCGAGCGAGGCATCCCGCGTCAGCGTCCAGGTGGTGTTACGCGACAGCACGTCGATTTCGCCCGACTGCAGCGCGGTGAACCGCTGCTGCGCATTCAGCGGAACGAACTTGACCTTGGTGCCGTCACCAAGAACAGCGGCGGCCACGGCGCGGCAGACATCGACGTCCAGACCGGTCCAGTTGCCCTGGCTGTCGGCCGCCGAGAATCCGGCCAGACCGGTGTTGACGCCGCAAACCACCTGGCCGCGCGCCTTGATCGCGTCCAGGGTCTTGCCAGCGTGCGCCGGCATGGCTGTCAGAGCGCCAGCGGCGAGCAGGCCGGTCAGGGCCAGCTTGTGGGTGAGCTTGAACATGTTGAGTTTCCTCCAGGTGGTGTAAAGCAAAACGCGTACGCAATCAGCCGCGCGGTGCGACCGCCGGTGCCCGATTTCGGAGCGGCGGGGGACTGTATCACCGGGACGCTGCACGGAACATGCCAAGCGGTACTAGCGAAAGCACGACTTTCGTGCTGCGCCGCAATAGCGTTTGGCGACCCAACCGAGCGCGAAAACCGTCGACAGCGCTGGCGTGGTGGAGGCGCTCCGCTATGCGGGGCGAGGCCAGCTGCCGAGGTCAGCCGCCGAGTTCGTCGCCCACCTTGTCGGTCGGGAAGCGCACCTGGTCGCGCATCAGCGCATTCATCGGCACGTTCAGATTGACGCCGTTGGGCGCGATGGGCGACTCGAACCAGCGCCGCCAGATGGAGCGGATCTCGCCGTCGATCATGACCCGGCTCAGCGTGACGTCGACGATCCGCTTGAACTCCGGATCGTCCTTGCGCAGCATGATGGACAACGGTTCCACCGTGGTCAGCTCACCGACGACGGACCATTGCCCCGGATCGCTCGCCGCGGCGCGCAAGCTGGCCAGCACCATGCCGTCGTGCAGGTAAGCCTGAGCGTCACCTTTTTGCAACGCTGCAAACGCCTCGGCCGCGTCCTTGACTTCAAGCACGCGCGCCGCGAACAGCCCGCGCTCGATCTGTCGCTGCAGGTAGGCCGCGTGCGTATTGCCCTTGTTGACGACGATTGTCTTGTTGCGCAGGTCGCTGAGGCGCTGAATGCCGGAGCGCGTCTGCACCAGGAGTCGGCCGCCGTCGAAGAAGTGGGTCATCGTGAAAGCCACCTGCTTGCGCCGCGCTGCGGTGTTGGTGGTGTTGCCGCACTCCAGATCGGCCTTGCCCGAAAGCAGCGCGGGGATGCGCTCGGCCGCGCTGACCGGCAGGTACTGCACGCGCAGCCCCGGCAGCTTGTACTCGTTGCGGATCGCCTGCACCACCCGCTGGCACAGTTCCATTGCATAGCCGGTCGGCTGCTTGTTCGCATCCAGATAGGAGAACGGCACCGAGCTCTCGCGGTGCGCGAGCGTGATCACGCCCGTGGCCCGGATCTTTTGCAGGGTGGGCGGCTGGGGCTCGGGCGCCGGGGCCGCAGCCGCAGCCGGGGCCGGCGCTGGTGCGGCCGCAGGCGGCGCCGCTTGCGCCATGACGGCGCCAGCGGCCAGCAGCAGGCCGAGGGCGCAGCAGCCACGCGCCAGCGCGGCGCTGCGGACAACAGAGGCAATGTGCGACATGAGCATTCCTGATCGACGGCGGATTCCGCCCAGCCGGCGCCGGCGTCGGCGGGTCGGAAGCGCGGAGAGATTCGGGCGGAGCGATGCGGGGCGGACTTTGCGGCAAGCCAGCGGGCAAGTCTAGTCCCGCCGACAGGGCGGCCTGACCCGGCGACCAGAATCAGGCCGCCGGCTCCTCGTGGCTCTGCAGCGCCCAGAGCCGCGCGTAGGCACCGCCCGCGGCCAGCAGGTGCTCGTGCGTGCCACGCTCGACGATGCGGCCATGATCCAGCACCAGAATTTGATCGGCGCGCACGATCGTCGACAGGCGGTGCGCGATCACCAGCGTGGTGCGGGCGGTGGCGATTGCCTCCAGTTCAGCCTGGATCACGCGCTCGGTGCGCGAGTCCAGCGCACTGGTGGCCTCGTCGAACACCAGGATCGCCGGGTTCTTCAGCAACGTGCGGGCGATCGCCACGCGCTGCTTCTCGCCGCCCGACAGCTTCAGGCCGCGCTCGCCAACGCGCGTGTCGTAGCCGTCGGGCAGCCGCGCGATGAACTCGTGCAACTGTGCGCTACGGGCGGCGGCGATCACTTCATCCCGGCTGGCGCCCGGCCGGCCATAGGCAATGTTGTATTCGATGGTGTCGTTGAACAGCACCGTGTCCTGCGGCACGATGCCAATGGCGGCACGCAGGCTGGCCTGCGTCACCGAGCGCAGGTCCTGGCCGTCGATGCGCACGCTGCCGGCGTTCACGTCATAGAAGCGGAACAGCAGCCGCGCCAGCGTGCTCTTGCCCGAGCCGGTGGCGCCCACCACCGCGGTTGTGGTGCCAGCCGGAACCTCGAAATCCACGCCATACAGCACCTGGCGGCGCGGGTCGTAGCCGAAGTCCACGTGCTCGAAGCGGATCGCGCCGCCGGCCAGCGCCAGCGGCCGCGCACCCGGCGCATCGGCAATCTCGCGATCGGCATCGAGCAGGCGGAACATCCGGTCCATATCGGTCAGTGCCTGCCGGATCTCGCGGTAAATCACGCCCAGGAAATTCAGCGGCACGTACAACTGCAGCATGAAGGCGTTGACCAGCACCAGGTCGCCCAACGTCATCCGGCCCTCGGCCACGCCGAGCGCGGCGCGCCACAGCATCAGCGTCAGGCCGATCGCGATGATGGCCTGCTGGCCGGCATTGAGCAGATTCAGCGACTGCTGGCTGCGAACCGCCGCCGCCTCCTGCTGGCGCAGCGTGCCGTCGTAGCGGCGCGCCTCGTAGTCCTCGTTGCCGAAGT
>CAZTUT010000042.1:0-13840 GCA_964616395.1 uncultured Burkholderiaceae bacterium | reverse complement strand
AGTTCAGCAGCGAATCGACCGCGCGCGCGCTGGCCTGCGCGTCCAGCTCGTTCATCTCGCGCCGGAAGCGCGTGCGCCAGTTGGTCACCGTGAACGTGAAGCTCACGTAGACGACCAGGCTGACCGCCACGATCACCGCGAACCAGATTTCGTAGTTGAGCAGCAGGTAGCCAAGCACCAGCATCAGCTCGATCAGTGTTGGCAGGATCGAGTACAGCGTGAAGCTGATCAGCGACGAGATGCCGCGGATGCCATGGTCGATCTCACGCGTCACACTGCCGGTGCGCCGGCCCAGGTGGAAGCGCAGGCTCAGCGCGTGCAGGTGGCGAAACGTCTTGAGCGCCAGCGTGCGTACCGAGGCCTGGGTCACGCGGGCGAAGAAGAACTCGCGCAGCTCGGTGAAGACCGAGGTCGACAACCGCAGCAGGCCGTACCCGGCAACCAGCGCCAGCGGCACAGCCACCACCGCGCTGACACCAGCGCCCGTCGGCGTGCCGGTGCGAGTCGCCGTATCGAGCGCATCGACGATGTGCTTGAGCAGCACCGGCACGCCCACCACCGCGACCTTGGCCGCCACCAGGCAGGCCACCGCGAACAGCACGCGGCCCTTGTAGGCCCACAGGTAGGGCAGCAGCGTGGCGAGCGTCTGCCAGTCGTTGCGGGACTCGCCGGGCTGGACGGCCTGCGGCACATCGCCGTGGGCAGCGTGGCGGCCTCTCATCGGGGGTTGCCCGGACGCCCGGTCGCGCAGCAGGTCGATGCGAGGTGGCAGGCGTCCGGGCAGCCTGATGCCGGTCGGCATGAAGTCATGGAGCGTGATGTCATGCGCCGGATTATCCGCGCCTCGCCTCCTCACGCGGCACGACGGCACGTTGTCTCGGTGTTCGACTGCTATCGTGTCCCCCACGCCTATCCTGCTGACATCGATCCGCTGCCATGACTCCCGTGACCACCCTGCCCCCAGGCTCGCCCGCACTGCGCGTGATGCCGATGCCGGCCGACGCCAATATCCATGGCGACGTTTTCGGCGGCTGGATCATGGCGCAGGTCGACATTGCCGGCGCCATTCCGGCCGCGCGCCGCGCCAACGGCCGCGTGGCGACAATCGCGGTCACCAGCTTCCTGTTCAAGAACCCGGTGTTCGTCGGCGACCTGCTGAGCTTCTACGCGCGCGTGCTGAAGACCGGCACGACGTCGATCACCGTGGAGGTCGAGGTCTACGCCGAACGGATGCGGCTGCAGACCGAGGTGGTGAAGGTGACGGAGGCCACGCTGGTCTATGTGGCCACCGGCCCCGACCGCAAGCCGCGGCCGCTGCCGGAACTGCCTGCCTAGCTACGACGCGCCGCCGCTGGCTCAGTCGATCAGCTTGCCGCCGACGCGGAACGGGTACGGCCCGGCGAACTCGCCGACCACCGCGGTGTGCGTCACCAGCGCCGAACCGTTCCACCAGTGCAACTGGAAGCCGGGCGGCTCCAGGATGTAGTTGTCGGCGGCGTCCACGGCCAGGTCGAGCGCGACCTGATGCGCGGGACTCGGGCAGGTGCTGGCCACGGTGCCGGCGAAGCGCACGGTGATCGGCCGGTGCAGGTGGCCGGCGATCACCCGCTCGACCTGCGGATGGCGCGCGATGACCTGCGCCAGTCCTTCCGCGCCCGACAGCGAGATCCGGTCCATGTGGCCGATGCCGGTGATAAACGGCGGGTGATGCAGCGCGACCACCGTGGGCTTGGCAGGCACCGCCGCCAGCGTGCGATCGAGCCAGTCGAGCCGCTGCTCGCACAGGTGGCCGCCGCCCTGCATCGGAATCAGCGTATCGAGCGCGACGATGCGCAGCGGATGGTCGTCGATCGCGTACTGGACGAACGGCGCCCACTGGCGCAGGTAACCGTGCTCGGGAAACGACGCGCGCAGACTGTCGCGATCATCGTGGTTGCCGGGCATCAGATAGACCGGCAGCGCATCGAACAGCGGCTGCAGCAGTTCGCGCAGCAGCGCGTACTCGTCGGGCCGGCCCCAGTCCACCAGGTCGCCAGTGACGATCACGGCGTCGGGCCGCTGCGGCAGCGCCAGCACGTGCTGCACGCAGTGCTCCAGCATCCCTGCGGTGTCGACGATGCCGTAGGCCTTCTTGCGCCCGGCCTTGATGTGGGTGTCGGTGATCTGGCAGAGGATCATGGCGGCGGCTGCCTCGAAATGTGCGTTACTCGGCGCCGGCACGCAGCGCCATCACCGAACCCGCATCGACCGCGCAGTGCACGGTCTGACCCGGCTGGAACACCGCGCGCTCCTGAATGCGCGCGATCAGCATCGCGTCGCTGCCGACATCGATCACCAGCCGCGTGTGATCGCCGAGGAAGAAGCTGCTGACCACCCGGCCGGCAAACTGGGCGCTGGCCGCATCGACCAGCCGCAGATCCTCGGGGCGGAACATCACGCTGTCGGCAGCCGCGCCGTCGGGCAGCGGCAACCAGCCGCCAGCGAAGCGCAGACGGCTGTCGACCCGCTCGCCACTGACGCGGTTCATCGTGCCGATGAAGTCGGCCACGAACGCGTCGGCCGGCGCAAAGTAAATGTCCTGAGGACTGCCGATCTGGGCGATGCGGCCGTGCGACATCACGGCAATGCGATCGCCCAGCGCCATCGCCTCGGCCTGGTCGTGCGTCACATAGACGGTGGTGATCGACAGCGAGCGCAGCAGCCGGTCGATCTCCAGCCGCAGGTCCTCGCGCAGCTTGGCGTCGAGCGCGGTCAACGGCTCATCGAGCAGAAGCACGCGCGGGCGCGGCGCAATGGCACGCGCCAGCGCCACACGCTGGCGCTGGCCACCCGACAACTGGTCGATGCGGCGCGCCGCCAGCGGCTCGATCCGCATCATCGCCAGCATCTCGCGCACGCGCGCCGTCCGTTCGGCCGCGGGCATGCCGCGCACCTTCAGCCCGTACTCGACATTGCCTGCCACCGTCATGTTGGGGAACAGCGCATAGCTCTGGAACACCATACCGACGTTGCGCTTCTCGATCGGCACTTCGGTCACGTCCTGGTCGCCGAACTGCACGCGGCCGCCGGCGTCGGGCGACTCCAGCCCGGCGATGATGCGCAGCGTGGTGGTCTTGCCGCAGCCCGACGGCCCGAGCAGCACGATGGTCTCGCCGGCGGCGATCTCCAGGTCGAGCGGGTGCAGCGCCCGCGTGCCGTCGTCGAAGGTCTTGCTGCAGCCTTGCAGTCGAATCGGTATGCCGCTCATGAGGTCGCGTTCGGATCGCGCGGCCGGGACGCCCATTGCAGCGCGACCAGCAGCGGAATGATGATGATGAAGAAGATCAGCGTGTAGGCGGAGCCGACCTCGATGCGCAGCGACGCATAGGCGTCGGCCAGGCCCACCGGCAGCGTGGGGGTCAGCGGCGTATGCAGCAGCAGCGTCATGTTGAACTCGCCAAGCGACAGCGTGACCACCATCAGCGAGCCGGCGACGATGCCGGAACGACAGTTGGGCAGCACGATGCCGAAGAAGCGCTGCGTGAAGCTCGCGCCCAGGCTGCGCGCGCCCTCTTCCAGCGTCTTCAGGTCGATCGAGGCGAGCACCGCCAGCACGCTACGCACCATGAACGGCAGCGTGAACAGCACATGCCCGATCAGGATGAACACCCAGCTTCGCCGCAGGTCGCCGAAGCCGCCATAGGTGACGATCAGCGCCAGCGCCGTGGCCAGTCCCGGCACCGCCACCGGCATCACCAGCAGTTCCTCGATCGCCCGCGTGAGCGCGTTGCTACGCTTGGCCAGCACGTAGGCGGCCGGCACGCCCAGCAGCAGCGTGCACACCAGGCAGGCCAGCGCGATCTTGATCGACATGAACACCGTGTGACGGTAGTCGGTCCAGACCTTGATCACCCAGTCCAGCGTCAGGCCGCCGCGCCAGCCGGTGAAGTAGTTCTGGGTGACGCCGGCCAGCATCGACATCCACACTGGCACGATCAGGAACGCGCAGACCGTGAGCGTGAACGCCAGCAGCGCCCAGAAGGTGGGGGAACGACGTCGCGCGCTCATCTCAGCCTGCCGCCGCCACCGAGTTGCCGGTCACCGTGCGCGCCACCGCCAGCGCCGCCCAGGTGATCGCGCCCAATACGAAAGACAGCGCCGCCGCCATCGCCACGTTGGCCTGCAGCGTGAACTCGGTATAGATGACCATCGGCAGCACGTTGATCTTGGTGGCCAGCGTGAACGCGGTGCCGAACGCACCCATCGCGGTGGCAAAGCAGATCGCGCCGGCCGCCAGCAGCGCCGGCTGCAACGCCGGCACGATGACGTCGCGCACCACGCGCAGTGGTCCGGCGCCCAGCGAGCGCGCGGCCTCCTCGATGCGTGGGTCGAGCTTCTCGGCCGCCGCCATCACCGTGAGGATGGTGCGCGGAATCGAGAAGTACAGGTAGCCGACGAACAGTCCAGCCATCGAGTACGCGAACACCAGGCGCTCGCCGAACAGCGCATCGGTGATGTCGGGAATCAGGCCCTGACGGCCGGCCAGCATGATCACCATGAAGCCGATCACCACGCCCGGAAACGCCAGGGGCAACGTGAGCAGCGCGGTCAGCACCGCACGGCCGCGGAACCGGTTGCGCGACAGGAATACGCCGGCCACCCCGGAAATGAACAGCGTGGCCACCGTGGTCGCTGAGGCCAGCGCCACCGTGGCCAGCAGGCTCGACAGGTAACGCGGCTCGGTCAGCACCGCGCTGTAGGCAGCCCAGCCCATCTTGCCGGTACCGCCGATCAGGAACAGGTTGGCCAGCGGCAGTACGAAGAATGCAAGGAAGACCACTGCCGCCGGCAGCAGCAGCGCGATCAGCAGCGAACGGTCAGACTTCAATCGCGAACTCGCTTCAGCAACATCACATTGTTCCGGCCGGAGCGACAGGGAGGCCTGCCGCTGCGGTCCGGATCGCCTTCGGGATCAGCCAACTTCCTTCTGGTAGCGCTCGCCGATCACCTTGGCGGCGGCACTGAGCTTGAACACGTCGAGCGGACGCGCCCGCGCATAGTCGGCATCGGGCAGGAAACGCGCCTTGACCTCGGCGCTCATCGCCGCCGGGAACACCGGCCGCAGGAACGCGTTGGCCCAGTGGCGCTGACCCTCGTCGCTGAGCACGAAGTCGAGCATCTTGCGACCCTGCTCCGGGTTCGGACCCTTGTTCACCAGGCCCATCACGTACGGAAGCTGCTGCGTACCTTCCTGCGGGATTACGAACTCCACCGGCGCCTTGTCGCTGTACTTGGCGCGATAGGCGTTGAAGTCGTAGTCGAGCAGGATCGGAATCTCGCCCGACAGCACGCGCGCATACGCGGTCTGCGTCGGCACGATCGGCTGGTTGGCCTGCAGTTGCTTGAAGAACGCGATCGCCGGATCGAGCTTGTCATAGCCGCCGCCCAGCGCCAGCGCCACCGCGATCACGCCCACCTGCCCCACCGCCGCGCTGGCCGGATTCAGGTAGCCGACCAGTCCCTTGTACTCGGGCTTGAGCAGGTCCTTCCACGCGCGCGGCACCGGCTTGCCACGCAGCGCCGCGGTGTTCACAAACAGTCCCAGCGTGCCCGAGTGGATCGTGAACCAGAAACCGTCGGGGTCCTTCAGGTTGGCCGGAATGTCGTTCCAGCGCGCCGGCTTGAACGGCGTCAGCACACCGGCCTCGCGCGCCTGCGGGCCGACCTGGCCGCCGAGGTACGTGACGTCGGCCACCGGGTTGGCCTTCTCGGCGATCAGCGCCGCCAGCGACTGCCCGGAGTTCTTGTTGTCGGGCGGTACCGCGATGTTCAGACGCTGGTTGATCAGGCGCAGCATGCCGCCCCAGTCGGCCCACTCGGGCGGGCAGTTGTAGCAGATGGCACGCTGCTGCTGCGCCAGCGCAAGGCCGGGGAAGGCCGCGGCAGCGCCTAGCGCTGCGGTGGATTGCAGGAGATGTCGGCGATTCATGTGAGCCTCGTTTCGGGGTGGAAGATCATCAAATGGCGGCGCGCGCTGCGCGCCGAGGGACAGAGGCGGACGCCAGCGGCGCCGCGGTGGATTCGCCCGGCCGCAGCCGGTGCTGCAGCAGCGCTGGCGCCGGCAACGGCTCGCCGGCCAGCAACGCGCGCAGCAGGTCGAGCGCGCGCGCGGCAATCTGCTCGGACGGCTGCATCACGGTGGTCAGGCTCGGCGTGGTCAGCATGCCGAGCTGCACGCCATCGAAGCCCGCCACCGACACCCGCGACGGCACCGGATAGCCCAGCAGCATCAGGTCGCGCATCACGCGTAGCGCCAGCTGGTCGCTGGAGCAGAACAGCGCAGTCGGCGGGTCGCGGCGACTCAGCAGATCCTGCAGCGCGAGCCGCGCGTCGTCGGCCATGAAGGGCAGTTCGGCTGGCGGCAGCGGCGCCAGGCCGGCGGCTTCCAGCGCGTCTTCGTAACCGCGATGTCGCAGCCGCGCGCGGTCTGATTCGCGGAAGCTGCCAGCCACCATCGCGATGCGCCGGTGGCCGAGATCGATCAGATGCTCGACCATCTGTCGCGCCGCCGCCCGGTTGTCGACCGACACCGTGGGCCGACGCTGCGCGCGCCGGCCAGCGAGCTGGTTGTAGACCAGCACGTACGGCATGCGCTCGGCGTCGAGCTTGTCGAGCACCTTGCTGCGGGCCGCGTCGGCCACCGTGAGCACCAGGCCGTCGACGCGATGACGCAGCAGCAGTTCGATCGCCGCGTTCTCCTGCGCCGGGTCATAGCCGGTGGTTGCCACCATCAGCGCCAGATCGCAGGCACGTGCCGCCGCTTCGAGCCCCTGCAGGCACTCGGCAAACACCGGATGCGACAGCGTGGGCAGCACCACGCCGATGTTGGCGCTGCGCTTGGCGCGCAGGCTGCGCCCGAGCAGGTTGGGGCGGAAGTCCAGCCGCGACGCGGCCGCCCTGACCGCCCGCGACGCCGCATCGCTGACCGGTGCGGACGCGTTCAGCACGCGTGACACCGTGGCGGGCGACACGCGCGCCTGGCGGGCAACATCGGTGATCGTGGCACGCGCGCGGCGCGCCCGGGGTCGGGTCATGCGGACGATGAAAACGATTTCGTGACCGGAACGCTAGGGTGCCTGCATGTCACGCCGATGACAAGCCGCAGTGCGGAAAAGTTGCGAATGCAAAAGTTGCGAATGCCAGTCATCCGCGAACGGGCCATTCCACGGGAGCGCGGTGGCAAGCAGACACCCGTTGGCGATGTCGAAAGGCCTGTTGGACCTCAGCCGTGCAGCTTCGCCTCAATCCATCCCACCGCCGACCACAGCCGTGCGTCGTCGCCCGGCCGCGCCACCACGCTGATGCCGAGCGGCAGCCCGCTTTCGCCGTGACCGAGCGCGGCCGGCACCGGCAGATTGATCATCGGACAGCCGAGCAGGTGCCACGGTCGGTTGAACACCGGATCGCCGGTGGAGGCGAGCCCCTTGGGTGCTTCGCCGGGGGCACTGGGCGTGAGCAGGACGTCGGCAGCGCCGAACAGGCTCTCGATCGCGGCGCTACAGGCGCGGCGCAGTTGCAGCGCGGCCATGTAGTCGTCGGCGGACAGACCCCGCCCCTGATCGATCAGTTCGATCAGCTTGCCGGAAAGCTGTGCACGCCGGTAGCTGAACTCGGCCGACAGCGCGCGCGCGGTCTCGAACGACTGCACGGTCTTCTGCGCGTCGAAAAGACCATCGAAAACGCGCGGCCACGTGACCTGCGCGGTGCGTGCGCCGCGGTGCGAGAGCTGCCGGAACGCGGCGTCGAGCGCGGCCAGCATCGACGGCGCCGCCAGGTGCGCCTGCGGCGTGGCCATCAGGCCGATGATCGGCGCGGCGGCATCGCGGCCTTCGCGCGGCAGGTCGCGCCAGCCGGGCTTGGCAGCGAGCGCGGCGGCGGCAAGCGCGGCATCGTCGACGTTGCGGGCGAACGCACCGACCTCGTCGAGCAGATCGGAGTTGGCCTTGACACCGGAACGCGGCACCAGGCCCGGCGACGGCTTGTAGCCGACCACGCCGCAGAAGGCCGCGGGCCGGATCACCGAGCCCGCGGTCTGCGTGCCCAGCGCCAGCGGCACGAAGTGCGCGGCTACCGCGGCAGCGCTGCCGCTCGAGGACCCACCCGGCGTGTGATCGAGGTCATGCGGGTTGCGCGTCGGACCCGGCGTGAAATTGGCGAGTTCGGCCGAAACCGTCTTGCCCAGCACGAAGGCGCCGGCCGCCTTGAGCTGTGCCACGCAGGCGGCGTCCACGCCCGGGCGATGACCGTCGTAGATCGGGGAGCCGTAGCCGGTGGGCATCTCCTCGGTGTCGATGTTGTCCTTGACCGCGATCGGCAGGCCGTGCAGCGCGCCACGCCGGGCCGTCAGGTTGAGCATCCGGGCCACCGCGAGCGCATGATCGGCGTCGAACCAGGCGAAGGCCTGCACCTGACGCTCGCGCTCGCGAATGGCGTCGATGAACGAGCGGGTCACGGTCTCGGGCGTGGCCTCGCCATTGGCGATCAGTTGAGCCAGCGCGGTGGCCGACAGTCGGTTCAGCGGTTCTCTCACGGTATCTCCCGGATGGATCGCAGCGGACGGCGATCGTGCGCCCTCAGATGCGATCAGACCGCGCCAGGACGGCGGCGCCTTGATGCGCGTCAGCCTTCGGCCGGCGCGTCATCGACGCTGCATGAACCATCGAGCGCTGCCGCCCGCAGCCCATCATCCACGCTGCGGCGGCGACGCCTTGTGCTGGGCCGGACGCAGGTCGGCAGCGGGCGCATCAGCGCCGGCCGGGTCAGCCGGGTCGGGCTGCCGCGCTGCCGCAAGCGCCATCACCGGCGCGGCGATCGAGGCCGATGCGGTCAGCGCCGCCGATTGCTTGAGGAAGCGGCGGCGAGCGGGAAAACGGTTGCGCAGGTTGGTCATGGCACGAGTCTCGTGAGTCGGAGCGGACGCGCGGGCGGCCGCCAGCCAACCCGGACCGCGATCCTAATGCAGATCAGCGCCCGACCCCCACACCATCGCGCAACTAGGCAGCGCCGCCGCGGTCATGCATGATCCCGGGCCTCGCCTTTCCTCCGTCCGTCCCATGAAAACCGAACCGATCTCCACCGTCGGTCTGCTGGTGCGCATCGTCATCGGCCTGCTGCTGGTGCTGCTGACCTACAACCCGACCGGCACGTCGTTCTATCACTGGGCAATGACCGACTTCGCCAGCTTCGATGCGATCAAGGGCTTTGCCGGTGCACTGCTGCTGACCGGCTGGGTGTTCGCGATTCGCACCACGCTGGTGTCGATGGGCGCGCTGGGTATCGCACTGCTGGCGCTGGTGCTGGGCACGCTGGTCTGGCTGCTGGTCGACGTGGGCGCGCTCAAGCAGGACACGCCGGGCCTGCTGACCTGGGTCGCGCTGGTGGTGATCGGCGTGATCCTGGGCGTGGGGCTGTCGTGGTCGGCGGTGCGGCAGCGCCTGACCGGACAGGTCGAGGCGAACTGAGCCCGCGCAGGCGCTGAACGGCAGCGCGCCCGGCTCAGCGCACCGGGTTCTCCAGCACGCCCACGCCTTCGATCTCGATCCGCACCCGGTCGCCGCGTCGCAGCCAGCGCGGCGGGTCGGTCGCCATGCCAACACCGGCCGGGGTCCCCGTGGCGATCACATCGCCCGGCAGCAGCGTGATGGTGGCCGACAGCGTCTCGATGATCGACGGAATATCGAACACCAGATCGGCGCTGTTGCCGTTCTGGCGCAGGTCGTCGTTGACCCACAGCCGCACGCCAAGGCGGCCGCCGTCGACCTCGTCGCGCGTCACGATCCACGGGCCCATCGGGCAGAACGTGTCGCAGCTCTTGGCGATCAGCCACTGCTGATGGCGCTTCTGCAGGTCGCGCGCGGACACGTCATTGACGATCGTGTAGCCGAATACGTGATCCATCGCGTCGGCGCGGCGGATGCCCTTGCCGGGCTTGCCGATCACGACCGCGAGCTCCGCCTCGTAGTCGATGGCTGACGAAGCGGCAGGTATTTCGATCGCCGCACCCGGCGCAATCACGCTGTCGGGCACCTTGCTGAAGGCGACCACCGCCTTGGGAATCAGGTCCTCGGCACTGCGCGCACCGTTGAAACCGCGTGCTGCCAGTTCGGCCGCATGGCAGCGATAGTTCAGGCCGATGCAGAACACGTTGCGGCGCGGCCGTGGCAACGGTGCATCGAGCGTCACCTGCGACAACGGCAGCGCCGGCCCGCTGGCTGCCGGCAACGCGCCGCCGCCGGCCATGTGCTCAATCAGCGCCTGCGCGCCGAGCGCGGCGTCAATCGCCAGCGGCGTGACGGTTTCGGCGCCCGCAGCGCCGTCGACCCGGCCCACATGCCGGCGACCTGCATGCGTGAAGGTGGCAAATCTCATCGGTGACTCCGTGATCGGTGACCCGCGTGCGCCCGGCGGCACCCGCACAGCCGCACTACAGGAACAGGTCCGGCATCAGTTCGGTGCTGCCGGGGACCACAGCGTAGCGCGACAGGTCGGTCACGCCGGCACGCGCCAGCACCTCGTCGTCGATGAAGAAGTTGCCGGTGGTGGTGGCGGCATCGGCGCTCAGCACCCAGTGCGCGGCATCGGCCATGATGTCGACCCGGCGGCAGTGCTCGGGCCGTACGCCGGGAATCATCTGCAGCGCCGCGGTCTGGATCACGGTGCGCGGCCACAGCGCATTGACGCCAATGCCCAGCGGCCGGAACTCCTCGGCGTGGCCGAGCACGCACAGGCTCATCCCGTACTTGGCGATCGTGTAGGCCACGTGCGGCGCGAACCAGCGCGGATCGAGGTTAGGCGGCGGCGCCAATGTCAGCACGTGCGGGTTACGGCCCAGCGTGGCGGAATGCTTCAGGTGCGGCAGGCAGGCCTGGGTCACGAGGAAGGTGCCGCGCACGTTGACGCCCATCATCAGGTCGAAGCGGCGGATCGGCGTGGCCTCGGTCGGCGTCAGGCTGATCGCGCTGGCGTTGTTGATCACGATGTCGATGCCGCCGAAACGCTCGGCCGCCTGCCGCACCGCATCGGCCACCTGCGCCTCGTCGCGGATGTCGACCTGCAGCGGCAGGCAGGAACCGCCGGCAGCCTCGATCTCCTGCGCCGCGGAAAAGATGGTGCCGGGCAGCTTCGGGTTCGGCTCGGCGGTCTTGGCGGCGATGACGACGTTGGCGCCATCAACTGCGCAGCGGCGCGCGATGGCCAGCCCGATGCCGCGCGAGGCGCCAGTGATGAACAGGGTCTTGCCGCGCAGCGGCGCGGCCGATGTGGTGGTCATGGAAGAAGCCTCTGCCGGTTGGACTGCAGGATGCGCGCCCGAACAGCGCGGCGCGCTCGGGTCAGTGCGGATGCAATTGCGTTGGATCGACTGCGCTCACGCCATCACCTGGCGCGCGGCCACAGGATCATCTGCGTGCAGCGGAACAGCGCGATCGTGCGTCCGCTGGCGGCGTCGGTGACGGTCGCGTCCCACACCTGGGTCGTGCGCCCCACATGCGCGGCACGCGCCATCGCATCCACCGCGCCGTCGCGCGCGGTGCCGAGGAAATTCGACTTCAGCTCGATCGTGGTGAAGCTCTCCGCACCCTCTGGCAGGTGCGCGATGGTGGCGAAGCCACAGGCGGTATCGGCCAGCGCGACCACGCTGGCTGCATGCAGGAAGCCATTGGGCGCGAGGAACTGCGGCTGGACATTCATGCGCATCAGCAGTTCGGCATCGTCGATGTGCAGCAGTTGCAGCCCGAACAGGCCGGGCAGGCAGGTGGTGGTGCGTTGCTGCAGATCGGCCAGCGTGATGTCGGCGCGGCGGCGGGGCGCGTTCATGCGGGCTGCTCAGCCGAAGCGCGAGAAGTCGGGCTTGCGCCGCTCGAAGAACGCGGTGAACGCCTCCTTGGCCTCGGCCCCGCCCAGCATGCTCGAGAAGGTGCGCGACTCGTCGGCGATGATCTTCTCGGTGATGCTGCGCCAACCGGCCTTCATCAGCCGCTTGGTCTGACGCACGCTGCCCGGCGGCAGTGCGTTGAAGCGCATGGCCTGGCGGCGCGCATGCGCCAGCACCTCGGCCGGCGGCAGCAGACGGTTGACGATTTTCATCTCGAGCGCTTCCTCGGCACTGATCGGGTCACCCAGCAGCAGCTTCTCGGCCGCCTTGTGATAGCCGGCCGCCAGCGGCACCAGCAGGCTGGAGGCAAACTCGGAGCAGACGCCAAGGTTGACGAACGGCATCGAGAACATCGCGTTGTCGGCGCAGTACACAAGGTCGCAGTGCAGCAGCATCGTGGTGCCGATGCCAACGGCCGCGCCGTTGACCGCCACCACCACCGGCTTCTCGGCCAGACCCAGCGCCGCCATGAACTGGAACACCGGCGCGTTCTCGTCGCGCGGCGGGTTCTTCAGGAAGTCTTCGAGGTCGTTGCCGGCCGTGAAGATATCCGGCTGGCCGTGGATCAGCAGGCAACGCACACTCGTATCGTCGTGCGCGGCCGCGACCGCCGCCGCAAGCTCCTGGTACATGGCCACGGTGAGCGCGTTCTTCTTCTCCGGACGGGCGATCTCGATGCTGAAGACGCCGTCGGCGCTGCTGGTGCGAATGCTCATGGACTCTCCATTCAGGACGGCTGCGGTCCGTCGGTGCGCTGGCGGATGAAACGCGCCAGCCCGGCGCGTGCCTGGGCCTGCACGCGGGAGCGAAGCATAGGCGACCAGCCCAGCAGCGTTCCCGGCAGCCCGAGCGCCTGGCGCGACCAGCGCCAGAAGTCGAAGTGATCGACCTGGCGGACGATGCGACCGCCGGCCAGCGTCATGTCGGTGGCGACGCGATTGACAACCGATCGGCCGGTCGCGGTGAACGTATAGCGCGCCTCCCAGTGCGCGCGTGCATGAGTCGGCGTTTCGGACTCGACCTGCCAGGTCACCGACAGGTCCTGCGCGCGGCCGAGCAGCATCTGCCACATCGCGCGCGCCTCGGCGGCATCGAGCGTGCCGAAGGCCGGATCGGTGAACGTGGCCGCCGGCGCGTACAGCGCACCCATCGCCTCCGCATCGCGAGCGGCGAAGGCCGCGTAGAAACGCGCAGCAACGCCGGCATCGCCGTCGGACACGCTGGCTGCCATGGCCGGGCGGCCCGCCTCAGACCGCTTCGAAGATGCCGGCAGCCCCCATGCCGGTGCCGACGCACATCGTCACCATGCCGCGCTTCAGGCCGCGGCGGCGCAGCGCGTGCACCACGGTGGCGGCGCGAATCGCGCCGGTGGCGCCGAGCGGATGGCCCAGTGCAATCGCCCCACCCATCGGGTTGACCTTGGCCGGATCGAGCCCCAGGTCACCGATCACCGCCAGCGCCTGCGCGGCGAAGGCCTCATTCAGTTCGATCCAGTCGAGGTCCTGCTGCGACAGGCCGGCGGCCTTCAGCGCGGCCGGGATCGCCTCCTTGGGACCGATGCCCATGATCGCGGGCGGCACGCCGCGCACCGCGAACGACACGAAGCGCGCCAGCGGCGTCAGGTTGAACTGCCGCAGGATCTTCTCGGACACCAGGATCAGCGCACCGGCGCCATCGGAGGTCTGCGAGCTATTGCCGGCCGTGACCGAGCCACGCGCGGCGAACACCGGCCGCAGCTTGCCGAGCGCCTCGACCGTGGTGTCGGCGCGCGGACCCTCGTCGAGCGACACGGTGCGGCTGCGCGCGTCGAGCTGGTGCGTGCCGAGATTGACCGCGCGCTCGATCACCTCGACCGGCACGATCTCGTCGCGGAACTCGCCGGCCTGCTGCGCGGCGATGGCCTTCTGGTGCGAGGCCAGCGCGAAGGCG
>CAZTUT010000041.1:1543-19461 GCA_964616395.1 uncultured Burkholderiaceae bacterium | reverse complement strand
GCTGGTGCAGGAAGTGCATCAACGCGGCGCCCGCACCTCGGCCTGAGTTCGAAGGCCGCTCGCCCGCTCCGCAATCGCGCCGCTGGCGAGCGACCCCGCACGTCAACCCGCTCGCAGACCCGCACCCATGGCTGCCGCCGAGCACACGCCGATGATGCAGCAGTACCTGCGCATCAAGGCGCAGCATCCGAACGTGCTGCTGTTCTACCGGATGGGGGACTTCTACGAGCTGTTCTATGGCGATGCCGAGAAGGCATCGCGGCTGATCAACATCACGCTGACCCGGCGCGGCACCTCGGCCGGTGCGCCGATTCCGATGGCCGGCGTGCCGGTGGTCTCGGTCGAGCAGTACCTGGCGCGGCTGGTCAAGCTGGGCGAGTCGGTGGCGATCTGCGAGCAGATCGGCGATCCGGCCACCAGCAAGGGGCCGGTCGAGCGCAAGGTGGTGCGGATCGTCACGCCCGGCACGCTGACCGATACCGGACTGCTCAACAGCAAGGCCGACGCCGCGCTGGCCGCGGTGTTCGTCGACCCGAAGCGGCAGCTCGCCGGTATCGCCTGGCTGGTGCTGGCCAGCGGCGATCTGCGCGTCACGAGCTGCCCGCGCACGCGGCTCGCCTCGGAGCTGGCGCGTATCGCTCCCAGCGAACTGCTGCTGGCCGACGACCAGCGCGCGCTGCTGCCGCCGGTCGACGCCGCGCTGCAGGCCGTGCCCGACTGGCACTTCGACACCGCCCGCGGCGAGCAGCTGCTGCGCCAGCAGCTTGGCGTGGCTACGCTGGCTGCCTTCGGCATCGATGAGGCGCCGGAGCTGCTCGCCGCCTGCTCGGCGCTGCTGACGTACGCGCAGCAAACGCAGGCCGAGAAGCTCGCGCACATCACCACGATCAGGCGCGAGAGCGAGTCCGACTTCGTCGTGCTCGATCCGGTGACCCGGCGCAACCTGGAGATCAGCGAACCGCTGCGCCACGAAGACGGCCCCACGCTGTTCAAGCTGCTCGACCATTGCGCCACCGGCATGGGCAGCCGGCGCCTGCGCCACTGGCTGCACCACCCGCTGCGCGACGCCGCGCAACCGCGCGCGCGCCACGGCGCGATTGCCGCTCTGATCGAGACCGGGGCCGAGGCCGCGCTGCTCGACGCGCTGCGCCAGGTGCCCGACCTCGACCGCATTGCCGCCCGCATTGCGCTGAAGAGCGCGCGCCCGCGCGAACTGGCCGCACTGCGCGATGCGCTGCCGCGGCTGGCCAACGCCGCCGCGACTGCCGCCGCGCTGCCCGATCCGCACGCGCAGTCGCTGGCGGCGCAGGCCGAGCCGCCGCCGGCGCTGCTGCCGGTGCTGGCGCAGCGGCTGCTACCGGAGCCGGCATTCGCGCCGCGTGATGGCGATGTGATTGCCGCCGGCTTCGATGCCGAGCTCGACGAGCTGCGCGCGCTGCGCGACAACGCCGGCGCTTTCCTGCTCGATCTTGAAAAGCGCGAGCGCGAGCGCACCGGCATTGCCAACCTGCGCGTCGAATACAACCGTGTGCACGGCTTCTACATCGAGGTCACCCAGGGCCAGCTCGACAAGGTGCCCGACGACTACCGGCGCCGCCAGACGCTGAAGAACGCCGAGCGCTTCATCACGCCCGAGCTGAAACGCTTCGAGGACAAGGCGCTGTCAGCGCAGGAGCGCGCCCGCAACCGCGAGCGCGAGCTGTACGACGCGCTGTTGGCTGATCTGGCGTCTCAGGTCGCGCCGCTGCTTCACTGCGCGGACGGTATTGCCGCGCTCGATGCGCTGGCCGCCCTGGCGCGGCATGCGCGCAGCGCCGGCTGGGTCGCGCCGGAGTTGGTGGATGCGCCCGGCATCGCGCTGAGCGGCGTGCGCCACCCGGTGGTCGAGCGGGAAATCGAGACCTACGTGCCCAACGACTGCCAGCTTGGACCGGAGCGCCGACTGCTGGTGATCACCGGCCCCAACATGGGCGGCAAATCGACCTTCATGCGCTCGGTCGCGCTGGTGGTGCTGCTGGCACGTTGCGGCAGCTTCGTGCCGGCCAGCGCCGCGCGCGTGGGGCCGGTGGACCGGATCCTGACCCGCATCGGCGCCGCCGACGATCTGGCACGCGGCGCCTCCACGTTCATGGTCGAGATGACCGAGGCCGCCGCCATCCTCAACAGCGCGACCGCGCAAAGCCTGGTGCTGATGGACGAGATCGGCCGCGGCACCTCGACCTTTGACGGCCTGGCGCTGGCCGGCTCGATCGCCCGCGAACTGGCCGAGCGCAACCGCTGCATGACGCTGTTTGCCACCCACTACTTCGAGCTGACGCAGCTGGCCGAGGCGCTGCCCGAGGTCGCCAACGTGCACGTGGCGGCGGCCGAGAGCCGCGGCAAGGTGGTGTTCCTGCACGAGGTGCGCGACGGCCCGGCCAGTCAGAGCTACGGGTTGGCGGTCGCTCAGCTCGCGGGCGTGGCGCCCGGCGTGGTCAAGCGGGCGCGCGCGCTGCTGGTGCAGCTCGAGGAGCGCGCCGCCGGCGCGCGGCCGCAGATGGATCTGTTCGCGCAGCCGATGCCCGCAGCCTCCGCGAGCCAGAGTGAGACCGCAATGCCCGATCCGCTGCGCGAGCGGCTGGCGCAGCTCGACCTCGATGCGCTGTCGCCGCGCGAGGCGCTGGCGCTGCTGTACGAGCTGCGCGCGCTGTCGGACGAGCGCTGACGAAGGCGGACACGGTCGGCATCGGCTGGCGGCTGACCCGCGACCGCGCGATGTCGAACCGGCTTGCGGCACGACGGAAATGCCCGGTGCCTGCGTAAACTGCGCGCCATGGAAGACATCCTGATCAACATCACGCCGCAGGAGACGCGGGTGGCCACGCTGCTGGCCGGCGTGGTGCAGGAGTTGCAGATCGAGCGCACCACGTCGCGTGGGATGGTGGGCAACATCTACCTGGGCAAGGTAGCGCGGGTGCTGCCGGGCATGCAGTCGGCGTTCATCGACGTGGGGCTGGAGCGCGCCGCGTTCCTGCACGTGGCCGACATCTGGGAGCACCGGCAGGCGCTGATCGAGGCCAAGGGCGCGAAGACCGCACCGCCGATCGAGCGGCTGCTGCGCGAGGGCGATCCGCTGCTGGTGCAGGTGGTCAAGGACCCGATCGGCACCAAGGGCGCACGCCTGTCCACCCAGATCTCGCTGGCGGGCCGCATGCTGGTCTACCTGCCGCACGAGCCGCATGTGGGCGTATCGCAGCGGATCGAAGACGAGCCCGAGCGGCTGCGGCTGCGCGAGCTGCTGGCCGGGCTGGTGCCCGACGGCGAGACGGGCGGCTTCATCGTTCGCACCAGCGCCGAGGGCGCGACCGCGGAAGACCTGGCCACCGACGTCGAGTACCTGCGTAAGCGCTGGGCGCAGATCCGCGACGTGTCGCGCCAGGTGCCGGCACCCTCGGCGCTGTATCAGGAACTGTCGCTGGCGCAGCGGGTGCTGCGCGACAGCGTGACCGAGCAGACCGCCTCGGTGCAGATCGACTCGCGCGAAAACTTCGTGGGCCTGCAGGCCTTCGCGATGCAGTACGTGCCGCGCGTGACCGCCCGGCTCAGCCATTACTCGGGCGAGCGGCCGCTGTTCGACCTGTACCAGATCGACGACGAGATCGAGAAGGCCCTCGGTCGCCGCGTCGACCTGAAAAGCGGCGGCTACCTGATCATCGACCAGACCGAGGCGATGACCACGATCGACGTGAACACCGGCGGCTTCGTGGGCACCCGCAGCTTCGACGACACGGTGTTCAAGACCAATCTGGAAGCGGCGCAGTCGATCGCGCGCCAGCTGCGGCTGCGCAACCTGGGCGGCATCATCATCGTCGACTTCATCGACATGATGAACAGCGAGCATCAGGAGGCGGTGCTGACCGAGTTCCGCAAGGCGCTGGCGCGCGACCGCACGCGGATGACGGTCAGCGGCTTCACCCAGCTCGGGCTGGTGGAGATGACCCGCAAGCGCACCCGCGAGAGCCTGGCGCACATCCTGTGCGAGCCCTGCCCGACCTGCGGCGGCCGCGGCGAGGTGAAGACCGCGCGCACCGTCTGCTACGCGATCCTGCGCGACATCCTGCGCGAAGCGCGCCAGTTCGGCGATGCGATCGATTCGTTGCGCGAGTTCCGCATCCTCGCCGCGCAGCCGGTGGTCGACCTGTTCCTCGAAGAGGAAGCGCAGTCGCTGACCATGCTGTCGGATTTCATCGGCAAGCCGATCAGCATGCAGGTCGAGGGCGTGTACCACCAGGAGCAGTACGACATCGTGCTGGTGTAGGCGGCGCGGCACGCTCGTCAACCGCACACGCTCGCCGGCACGCGGACCGCCGACATGCGGCTCGACCCGCACGCCATCGACACTGACCGCATCGCACGTTCACCGGCCGGATTCCCCCGGCAGGGCCGTGACTGTCTGCGCCCCGGCTGCGGTGCCGACCGCCGAAGGCAGTTCGACCGGACGGGCTGGCAACCTCGGCGGGGTGAACCGCGTCGGCTGCGGGCCGGGCCGGATAAGGCGCTGGGCGGCACGGCGGGAGCGTTCCCGGCGATGAGATAGGCACTGCGCCGGACTTCTCTGCCGGCAGCGTTTCGGTTACCTTCCGTCAGGGCGGAAGCCGCCCTGCGTTCACGACAAGATGAACAGAGCAGTTTTGAGTTAGGCAACACCGGGGGAATTCTGGAAAGTCTGAGGCTGCCGCTCTGGTCGCTGACCTTGCGCCTGGAGGACGACACGCTGTTCGCCACCCTCGGCGACGGCCGCCGTCTTGCCATTGCGACGCGCCAGCCCGCCGCCGCACTGGCGACTGCGGATGGCTCGCTTTCCGCAGCACGGGCATTGGGCGCTGAGCTTGCGGAGAGGCTGGCGCGCAGCGCGCCGCGGCCGTTGAGTCTGCTGTACCGGGCCGGCGTGCTCGACGACATCGACTGGGAGCACATTGACCTGGCCAGCACGGCGCTTGCCGAGCAGTTCGCACTCGGCCGGCAGTTGCTGACCGACAGCGAGATCGCCACGCCGACCGTCCCGCTGACCGAGTCGCTGAGCGTCAGCCTGATCCTCGACGAAGTCGCGGCGCGCCTGAGCGAACCTGCGCTGAGCGTGCGCGAACTCGGCCAGGATCCGCAGCGGGAGCACGTTGCCTCGGCCCAGGTGCTGGTGCTGGGAAACGTCTCACTGGAGCGTCTGCTGGCCGATGCAGCGCTGCCGGTCCGCCCGCGGCTGGTGGTGCTGGCGGGCCGGCCAGGCATCAGTGCCTTGTGCCGCGCGCTGGATGCAGGCGCCGCGGTGATCGTGCTGGCCCATCCGGCAGACGTCGACGGCGAGCCGGTTTCCACGCTGCTGCAGCAGTTGCGCCAGGGCACGAGTGTGGGCGAGGCGTTGCGCTGGCTGCATCGGCGCATCGCGCCGCAACGCTTCGATGCCAGGCTCTACGGCGACCCCGACCTGCGCTTCGTGCGCCCGCAGCCGCCGACCTCGCGACGCCAGGTGACGAGCCTCTGGTTCGATCTGGTGGGCTCGACGGCGCTGATCGCCTCGCTCGGCGATGAGGCCTACGCGGACACGCTCGCCACCGTGCATGAGCGTTGCGCGCAGATCCTGCGGCGCCACGGTGGCCAGCCCGACAACCCGCAGGGCAACGATGGTCTGATGGCCTACTTCGGGCACCCGGTGGCGATCGAGAATGCGGCGGTGCGTGCGGTCGAGGCAGGGCTGGCCATCGTGCGCGCGGTGCGCGACCTCGGCCTCGCGGTACGCGTGGGCATCGCCACCGGCTGGGTCGCCGTCAAGAGCGGCCAGCCGGTCGGCCTGTCGATCCACTTCGCCGCTCGGCTGCAGCAGGTGGCCGGCCCGGGCACGGTGCTGATCGCGGACGCGACGCGCCGGCTGGTCGAACACGCGTTCGACCTGAAGCCGATCGCACAGCGGCCGACGCTGAAAGGCATCGACGATACGGAAACGCTCTATGTCGTGGCCGGTGTGCGGGGCGACGCACACACCAGCCGCATCGAACAGACACCCAACCTGACGCCGCTGCTGGCCCGACAGCAGGAACTCGATCAACTCCATGCGTGCTGGCAACAGGTGCAGACCGGCGATGCAGCCGCTGCGGTCCCAGGCTGCCGGCTGGTGGTGGTGCGCGCCGAGGCGGGCATGGGCAAGTCGCGGCTGGTGCGGGAGTTCCGCCAGCAAATCGAGGAAGGTGGCGCGCGCGTCCTCGAGTGCCGCTGCCGCGCTGACGCGATCGCCAGTCCGTTCCTGACGCTGGCCGAGGCATTGCGACGCTGGGTCAGCATCGACGCCGATGACGCGCCCGACCTGGCGCTGCGCAAGCTGGCGTCGTCATTGCCGCGCACGTTACGCAGCGACGAGTCGCCGGTCCTTCTGGCTGACCTGCTGGGCCTGAGCACCACGCCGCCGGCGGACGCTGCGGGCGCGCGGCCGCGCCTGATTGCGCTGCTGGCCGACTGGCTCACCGCGTTCGCGCACGATCAGCCGTGCTGCGTGCTGATCGAGGACCTGCACTGGGCCGACCCGTCGCTGCGCGAACTGCTCGAGCATCTGCTCCGGCGCAGCCATGGGCCGAGCCTGCTGCTGATCGTGACGGAACGCAGCGAGGCCGAGCATGCGCCGCTGTCGGCAACGCCGATCGCCACCCTCGAACTGACCGGCCTGCCGCAGCAGGCGGCACGGCAGCTGGTCGAGCACGTGGCCGCCGGCGCATCGCTGTCGCCACGGCTGGTTGCGCAACTGGCGGCGCGGGGCGATGGCGTTCCGCTGTTCATCGAGGAAGCGGCGCGCATGGCGCTGTCGCTCGGTGCCGGCGGCGAAGCGCCGGGTGCCGATCTGCAGACGCTCGATCAACTTCCCGCTTCGCTGCACGATCTGCTGAGCGCGCGCCTCGATGGTCTGGGCGAAGCCAAGCTGCTGGCGCAGATCGCCGCGGTTCTTGGGCGGCAGTTCTCTCGCGACCTGCTCGCTGCGCTGGTCGAGGCGTCCGGCTATGCGCTCGATGCCGAAGCACTCGCCGTCCGGCTTGCAGAGCTGACCGGCTCGGGCCTCGTGCGGCGCGAAGGCGGTGGCCGCTTCGCGTTTCGTCACGCGCTGATCCGCGATGCGGCCTACAACTCGCTGTGGATCCGCGACCGGCAGGCCCTGCATGGCCGCGTGGTCGCGCTGCTGCGGGCGCGCTGGCCCGAGATTGCGGAGCAGCAGCCTGAGCTGCTGGCCCAGCACCTGACAGAAGCCGGCCAGCACCGCGACGCCCTGGCGCAATGGGAGCTGGCCGGCCGGCGCGCCGCAGCGCGGTCAGCTCAGCTGGAAGCCATCAGTCACTTGCGACGCGCACTGGCCGTGCTGGCAAAGCTCGATCCAAGCGCCGAGCGCGACCGCATCGCGCTGCGGCTGCAACTGCTGCTGGCCGCCCAGTTGCTTGCGACCGAGGGCTATGGCGCCGACGCCGTCCTGACCGCATATCAGGAAGCCGAGCGCCTGTGCAACAGCCTCGGGGATGACACCGCGCGCTTCAAGGTCGAGATGGGCCTGGGCGCCTACCGGTTCATGCGCGCCGACTTCGCGCTGGCGCTCGACCACGGCGAGCGCGCCGCCGCCATCGCCGCCGGTGCGAGCGACGTCAAGCAGCGGCTGCAGGCGCACTGGAGCACAGCCTGCGTGCTGTTCCACCAGGGCCGCCTGCGCGCGACGATGCGCGAGATGGAGACCGCGCTGTCGATCTACGTGCCAGCGATGCATGCGCAGTTCGGGCTGCAGGACCCCGGCATCATGTGCATGGCGTACTCGTCCTGGGGCCTGTGGGAGCTGGGTCGGCCCGATGCGGCCCTGACGCGGATCGGCCAGGCGGTCTCAATCGCCGATGCGTATCAGCACCGCTTCAGTCAGGCGGTCGCGCTGTCGTACGCGGTCAGCGTCGAGCTGCTGCGCGGCGACACCGCGGCGGCGCTGGTACGCGCCGAGCGCTGCGCCCAGGTATGCGACGAGCATGGCTTTCCGGTCTGGCTGGCGATCACACGCTGCATGCGCGGCTACCTGCAATGCGAGCTGGGCCAGTTCGATCGCGGGCTGCCGGAAATGAATGCCGGCTACGCGCAATGGCTGGGCACCGGCGCCCGCGTCTCGCAGCCGCTCTATCTATCGCTGCAGGCGCAGGGACTGATGCTCGCTGGCGATCTGGCGACCGCCGAAGCCCGGGTCGACGAGGGTCTGGCGATCGTCGAGCAACTCGGCGAGCGCCAGCTCGAAGCGGAACTCACGCGGCTGCGCGGCGTGCAGCGCCTGCAACGCGGTGCTGTCGCCGAGGGCGAAGGCTGGCTGCGCCGCGCGTACGTGGTCGCGCTGCGCCAGCACCGGCTGGGATTCGCGCTGCGCAGCGCGACCGATCTTGCGCGCCTGTGGGCGTCGCAGGGCCGGGAGGAGGCCGCGCTGCGCCTGCTGGCACCCCTGGCAGCACGCTGGCGTGAGGGCCGCGACACGCGCGACGTGAAGGCCGCCGAAGCACTGATCGCCTCGCTGCAACCGCCAGCACGTGCGACAGGTGCATCCGCCCGCGCAGTGATTGAACTGACCGCCCCCCGGACGACTTCGACGGAACACCTCGGATGAGCCAGCCCCCCGATCTCACGACCTTCAAGAGCGCAGCCAGCGACGATCGTCGCAACCGCATGCTGCTGTCATGGCTGGCCGACGACGCCAGCCGTGCCGCGCTGTTCAGGCAGATCAACGCGAACGGGGGCCGGCTCGACATCCCGAGCCGCGACGCCACGCCGCGTCACTGCGACGGCAGCGGCATCGACACGCCAGGACCGGCCGTCGAGCCGCGGCACATGCCTGTGACGCTGGTCACCGACCGCACGCAGATCCAGGCGGTCCTGCTTGACACCACCCACTATTCGAATCGCGTCTACTCGGAACTCGGCGGCGGCAACTTCATGCTCGCGATCGATCCGGGTCCGCTGCATACCGCGCAACGCGAAGCGTTTCGCGAATGCTTTCCGCATCAACGCGATCCGCTGATGGCACTGGCTCACGCCGCCTGCCAGTCGGCGGCCGTACTCGGGCTGCGCGGTCCGGACTTCGACCTCGCCCAGTATGCGGAGCAGGCCGGACTACGCTTTTGCCAATTGCTGTTCGGCTACTCGGCCACTGACTTCCCACTGCTGGAGGCAGCGATCCGCGCCGGCTACAAGGCGCTGGTCTACCAGGTGATGGAGCGGCACTTCATCACTGACCCCACGCTGATTCCGGCCGCCCGCATGACCGCGGCAAAGCTGCTGACGCGCACCAGCGCGCTGATCGACGCCTACGAAAGCGGCGACGAGGATGTGCTCAAGGGCTGCGACGATCCGTCGCGGCCAGGCAACGTCACCCCGGTGCTGAAGAAACTCGCAGCGCTGACCAGCGTCCTGAATGGCGAGCAGCGCGCGCACCTGGCGCTGGGTAGTGCGATCGGCACCGTGGGCAATGTGCAGGCGGCCGTCTGCATCGCCGTCAAGGCGCTGTTCGCCAGCCCGGATTCGCTGCTGGCCAGGGCGCGCGCACTGGCGCTCGATGAGTGCAACGGCACACATCCGACCACACCGACACGCAAGCTCGACGCATGGATCGACCTGCTCGCTGCGCCGCTGCGCGAAAACCCGCCGATCGCCTACCTTCCCCGCATCTCGGTCGATGACCAAGGGCGCAAGACCGGCGAGTTCCTGCTGGCACTCGGCGGCGGCACCGCGCAGCACACCACCCATGGCGATGACCCGCTGGTCTGGGGCCTGCCCGAAACGGCCAAACACTGGTGCGCCGGCCAGGCTCTTGCCTGGCCACTGATCGTCGAGATCGTGCGCCAGGTGATGGCGCTGCCGCATCTGGCACAGGCGCTCGACCCGGCGGATGCGACAGTGAAGGGGCTGACGAAGCGTCACGGCTTTGCGTGCGACAGCTATCCGATGACCTATCGGCGCGACCGCAAGCGGGCCCAGTGGTGCCTGAACGTCGCGATGCGGATCAAGTCGCCGGTACGCGAAAACGCCGACCAGTTGCGCCAGGTGATCCGCGCCGGTGCACCGCGCATCGAGCGGGTACTGCGCGAATCGCGTCACGTGCACTTCGCGTGGTTCGAGCTGATCGAGTCCGACACGGTGCTGGTGCTTCACACGGTCTACGACGGACCGTTCGATGCCTATGTTCAGCACTTCGCATTGCGCGCCGGCGATCTGTTCGATGCGCTGTTTTCGTGCATCGAGGATCCGCCGCCGATGCCGGTCGACAAGTTTCCGCACGAGTTCGCTGCCCACCTGCGCCGTTACGACCGCGCGCCGACGTTAGGCTACTTCTTCAGTGCCTATCCGGGCAGCGAGGTGGCACGCATCGTCCGCGACGAGGGTCGCGGACCGTGAAGGACAACGCCACCGCCATTTTCGACGACGTGCAGCGCATCGTGCTGCGGGGCGGTGCTGCGCGCGGCACCGGCTGGAACGCATCTGCACACCTGCTGATCGATTTCGGCGAACGCTCGCCGCTTTACTTCATCAGCCAGGTGCTGGCGGGTCAGCCCGCCGCAGGCCTGCCGCCGCTCAGCGCCGCCTGCGAGCTGGCGCCTTCGATTCAGGTCAGCCTCGGCTTGACGCGGCGCGGCCTGGAGCGCGCACACGTGCCCGACCATCTGCTGACGCTGCTCGCCTACAAGGCGCCGGCGTTCCATGCCGGGGCTGCGTGCCGAGCGGCGCGCCACCTCGCACTGACCGGACCGAACGCGCCTGAGCGTTGGGACTGGGGCTCGCACCCCAAGGCGAGCGACGAAGCGAAGGTCCGCTTCGATGCGTTCGACGCCGTGCTCAGCCTGCATGGCGAAAGCGAGGCCGCGCTCGACCGGCCGCTTGAAGCACTTTGCTCGCTGGCCAATGCGAGCGGAATGCGGCTGGCGGAGACGCCACGCGGCCAGTCGCTGCCGCCACCGGTCGAAATCGGCAAGGCCGCGTCGTCCCCACGCAGCGCTGGCGGCCAATGGGTGCACTTCGGCTATCTCGACGGCCTGTCGAAGACCGGCATCAAGGGTGTGACCTCCGAGCAGACCCTCGCCGCACTCAAGCCGCAGTCGTGCCATGAGGCCGGCGAATTCGTGCTTGGGCACGCGCAGGACGCCGGCGGCAACCCGTGGATTGCGGGGCCGGGCTTGCGGGTATGGCCTGAAGACGCGCGTGCGTTCTTCTTCAACGGGAGCTTCGGCGTACTTCAGCTGGTCGAGCAGGACATCAAGGCATTCGAGCTGTACGTGAGTTCAGCCGCCCGCGCGACCGGCATGTCGCCGGCCGAGGTCAAGGGCAAGCTGTGCGGACGGCTGCCCGATGGCCGTCCGCTGGCGGCGATGCACGCCGGCGGCAACGACTTCGACTATGCCGAGGATGCAGACGGACTGGCCTGTCCTTTTGGCAGCCACGTGCGGCGGATGAATCCGCGGCTGCCGGTGGATGCCGATGGCAAGGTGCTGCCCGACGAGGCCGCCGTGGCCGAGCAACCGGCGCACTTCAGCCGGCGCCGGCCGCTGCTGCGCCGAGGTATGCCGTATGGCCCGGCATGGACTGGCGAGTCCGAGACGTCGCCACCGAGCCGCGGGCTGATCGGCCACTTCTTCTGCGCAAGCATCGAGGAGCAGTTCGAGCATCTGCTGGGCGAATGGGCCGACCGCGTTGCGCTCGGCAGCCCGGACCGCGGTGGCGCACGCGATCCCTTCATCGGCGCCCATGAGCGCGGCGATGGCCGCTTCGATCTGCCACAACCCGAAGGCGAACGCACGCGATCACTGCCTGCGATGACATCGTTCACACGAACGCGCGGCTGCGCCTACCTGTTCTATCCCAGTGTCGGAACGCTGTCCGGCATCGCCCGCAGCGCGCTCTGGGCGATGGACCTGTACGACGATAACGACGCATGAGCACCGGGCGCAAACCACCACGCGCACCTGCGCAGCCTTCTCCGCCCGATGGCTACCGCGGAAGATAGGCGCTGCAGCAAGGCTGCCGCAGCCCGCCCGACTGCGCGCGCTGTGGCCTTGTGCGCGGAGGCGTGACCCGTGAACCCTGTTCGGCCGCAGCCGAGCTCCAATCCGAAAGTCGTGCCGCCGGGCGATGACGTGGTGCAAACGCCGGGGCCGGTGAATGAACACCCGCCGCTCGATCGCTTCTGCGACCTCGTGCTGACCGGCGGCGTGGCCAGCGGTGTGGTCTATCCATGGGCGATTGTCGAACTGGCGCGCCAGTTTCGTTTCCGCAGCATTGGCGGCACCTCGGTCGGCGCAATGGCCGCGGCACTGGCCGCCGCAGCCGAATACGGCCGATGCACCGGCTACGAAGCACCGTTTGAAGTGCTCAGGCGCGCCCCCGGATCGCTGGCCGAGGTGCAGGAAGACGGTCGCACCCGCATGCTGGCCATGTTTCTGACGCGCCCGCAGGGCGCACGGCTGCTCGATCTGTGGGGCCGACTGTTCCGCGGCGATGTTGATCGCGAGAGCAAGCCTGGGCTGCGAGCGAGGGGACTCATCCTTGCCGTGCGTGCCTACGCGAAGCCGATGTGGGTCGGGGGACTCATCGGCGTGGCCCTGGCGGCGTTTGCGCTGACGCTGATGGCATTCATCTTCGTCTGGACGTCGAGCCAGTGGTCGTGGGCCGCACGGTCTCTGGCTGCGCTGATCTGTGCCGCAACGGGCGTCGCAGGGGCACTGTATGGCGGTGTCCGCGCGATCCTGAACGATATCCGTGAGGGCATCGTCGAAAACGACTACGGCCTGTGCAAGGGCGCGGCGACCGCAGCAGATGGCGACAAGACGCAGGGCTTGACCGACTGGCTGCACGAGGGCATCCAGCGCAGCGCCGGGCTCAAGGCCACCGATCCGCCGCTCACGTTCCGCGATCTGTGGAATGCGCCCCGCTACCCGGGCGCGCCGCCGACGCGTTGCACCGCCTGCGATCCGGCCGAACGACGGTCGATCGACCTGCAGATGATCACCACCAACGTCACGCACGGCCGCCCGTACCGGCTACCGCTGACGGACCGGACCAGCCGGCTGTTCTTCCGGCCCGCTGAACTCGCGGGCTATTTCCCCGACGCTGTACTCAAGGCGCTGACCGCCGCGGCGCGACCCTACGCGCCCGAGGGTCCGCCCGATCGTGATCCCGGCGTGAACGAGGCCACTGCCCGGGGTTTGCTCGAACTGCCCTGCGAGGACATGCCGCTGGTGGTCGCAGCCCGCCTGAGCCTGAGCTTCCCGATTCTCTTTTCCGCAGTTCCGTTGTGGGCGATCGACTACGAGGCGCCGCGCGGCGAGCGAACGCTGCGTCGCTGCCTCTTTACCGATGGCGGCGTGGCCTCGAACTTCCCGATACACCTGTTCGACGCTGCGGTGCCGAGCTGGCCAACCTTCGGCTTCTGGCTCGACCGTCGAAAACCCTATGACTATGGCGAGGGCAGGAACGACATCTGGCTGCCCGAGTACCTGGATGAAGGCCGCGGCGATGGCTGGTACCGGTTCGATCCGGACACGCGTCCGGTGCCTGCCGACCCGTTGCCACCCGCACGCGATGGCAAGCCCCGCCGCAGCCGTATCGTCGCTGAGCGAACCGAGTTCGGCGATGGACCGCTGGGACGCCTCGCCGGACTGCTGATCAGCATCGTCGCCGGCGCCAAGGACTGGCGCGACAACACGACGATGAGACTGCCGCACATGCGCAACCGCATCGTCCGCATGATGCTGCGGCCCGACGAAGGCGGCCTGCATATCGGCATGCCGCGCACGCAGATCCTGGAGATGGCGGCCCGCTACGGCACCGCGGCCGGCCGCAAGTTCGTCGAGCGGTTCGTCGGCGACACCGGGCAGGCCACCGCCGCGTGGCGCGAACAGCGCTGGGTGCGCTTCAACCTGCTGATCAACGGCCTGCGCGAGCGACTGGACGGGCTGGCGGCAGACGCGGCGTGGTCAGCGCACACGGTCCCGCTGCGGCAGGCGATCGACGAGGCAAGCGAGGCCGGCGGACCGATACGTCAGAAGGACCCGCTGCCCGCCAGCGCCAGCGATTTCGCGCTGAGTGAATCGCAGCGGCAGGCGCTCAACGCGCTGCTTGACGACATCGAGCGCCTGGAGCAGCGGCTGCGCGCAACGCCATCGGCGCTCAGCAGCCCGCCAGAGCCGGAGTTGCGGCTGCGCGCGCCCCTGTAGCCAGCGCGACACACGGCGGCGGCTACTTGTCGCGCGGCAACCGGCCGAGCAGGTAGAACTCGTCATTGGGCCGCAGGCTCACGGCGCTGGCGATGCGGTTGGACATCGCGAAAAACGCGGCAATCGCGGCGATGTCCCACGCGTCTTCCTGGCTGAAGCCGTGCGCGGCGAGGGCTGCGTAGTCGGACTCGTCGATGCGGGCCGAGTCGAGGGCGACCTTGAGCGCGAAGTCGAGCATTGCGCGCTGCCTGTCGGTGATTTCGGCCTTGCGGTAGTTGATCGCGACCTGATCGGCGACACGAGGATTCTTCGCGCGGATGCGCAGGATCGCGCCGTGCGCAACCACACAGTACTGGCACTGGTTGGCACCGCTGGTGGCCACGACGATCATCTCGCGCTCGGCCTTGGTCAGCCCGCCGTCCTTTTCCATCAGCGCATCGTGATAGGCGAAGAACGCGCGGAACTCGTCAGGGCGGCGCGCCAGCGCGAGGAACACGTTGGGCACGAAGCCGGACTTTTCCTGCACCGCGAGGATGCGGCTGCGCACGTCCTCAGGTAGGTCCGCCAGCGGCGGCGTCTGAAAGCGGCTGATCGGCAGGGTCATCAAAGCCTCAGTCGGTCGGGGAAGTTGACGGAGCCGACGCGGCCGGGGCGGCCGCCGGCGCGGAAAACTGGATCCGATGCAGGTGCGAGTACAGGCCGCCCGCCGCCAGCAGGTGCGCGTGGCTGCCCTGCTCGACGATGCGGCCGCCCTCCATCACCACGATGCGATCGGCCCGCTCGATGGTCGACAGCCGGTGCGCGACCACAAACGTGGTGCGCCCCTTCATCAGCCGCTCCAGCGAGGCCTGGATGTAGCGCTCGGAGTCGGAGTCGAGCGCCGAGGTGGCCTCGTCGAGCAGCAGGATCGGCGCATCCTTCAGCAGCGCGCGCGCGATCGACAGGCGCTGGCGCTGCCCGCCCGACAGCTTGACCGCGTTTTCGCCGATCCGCGTTCCGAGTCCCTCGGGCAGGCTGTCGATCCACGGCATCAGGAACGCGGCCTCGGCGGCTGCGCGGATCTGCGCATCGCTGGCGCCGCGCGTGGCGCCGAACGAGATATTGGCTGCGATGCTGTCGTCGAACAGCATCACGTCCTGCGACACCAGCGCCATCTGCGCGCGCAGGCTACCGCGCGTGACATCGCGCAGCGGAACCCCATCGAGCAGGATGCGGCCGTCGGTCGGCTCGATGAAGCGCGGCAGCAGGTTGATCAGCGTTGTCTTGCCGGCCCCGGATGGACCGACCAGCGCCACCATCTCGCCGGCGCGCACGTTCAGCGTCAGCGACTCGACGGCTGCCGCAGCCGCGCCCGGGTAGCGGAAGGTCACGCCATCGAAGCAGACATCGCCGCGCGCACGCTCGAGCGTGCGGCTGCCGGTCTCGACCTCCGCCTCGGAGTCGATCATCGCGAACACGCTCTCGCCGGCCGCCATCATCCGCGCCACCGGGCCGTTGAGGGCGGCAAGATGCCGTAGCGGCGCCAGCAGCATCAGCGCGGCAGTGAGGAAGGTCACGAAGTCGCCGGCCGACAGCGCCTGCGAGCGGGCTTGCCACAGCGCCATCGAAAACACCACCGCCATGCCGATGGCGGCGATAAATTGGGTCACCGGCGTGGCGCCCGACCAGCCGACCTGCATCTTCATCGCGAAGCGCCGCAGCTTGTTATTGATGGCGGCAAAGCGCTCGCGCTCCTGCGTCTGCGCGCCATAGATGCGGATCACACGGCCACCGTCGTGCGCTTCCTGCACGCTGCGCGTCAGTTCGCCCAGCATGGCCTGGCTTTCGAGCGACAGCCGGCGCATCCGCTTGCCGAAGGCGCGCAGCGCCAGCACGATCAGCGGCGCCACCACCAGCGTGACCAGCGTCAGCTGCCAGTTGTAGTAGAGCAGCACGCCAATCAGCAGCGCGACCGTCAGCGAGTCGCGGATTGCGGTGGTCATGATCTCGGCCGCCGCATTCAGCGCGTTGGACGCCTCGTTGACGAACTTGGTGATCACCAGCCCCGAGGGTGTGGCCTCCAGCGTGGACTGCGGCCAGGCGAGCAGCTTGTCGAACATCTGCGCCCGCAGGTCGACCAGCACCGCCTGCGATATCCGGTTCAGCAGCATGCTGCTGGCGAACCCGGCCACGCCGCGCACCACGAACAGGCCCACGAAGGCCAGCGGCAGCCAGATCGCCGCCGAGGCTTCGCGCTCGACCAGTCCTTTGTCGACCAGCATGCCGGTGAGCTTGGGCAGCAGCGGCTCGGTGCTGGAAGCGATCACCATCGCCAGAATGGCCAGCGCCAGCGTGCCCTTGTGCGCGAACACACGGCTCGCGAGCCGGCGGAACACCGGATCACGGAATAGCGGCGGACGGGAACTCGAGAAATCGGCCATCGATCAGCAGAAAACAGGCGGGCGCAGGCAGCCACGCTCCTTACAATGCGCGGCGATGCCCAACGGGTTGCAGAGTGTAGGCGATGCCCTGCCCTCGTCTGCCGCGGCCCGTCGCGATCAATCCCATGCCCGCCCCGCTTCTCGTCCGCCTGCCCAATCACCTGGGCGACGCCTGCATGTGCCTGCCGGCGCTCGACCTGCTGGCGCAGCGCGGCTACGCGATCACGCTGGCAGGCAAGCGCTGGGCGGCCAGCCTGTTTGCCGGCTACGACTGGCCGGTGGTGCCGCTGGCGGGCTGGCGCGACGGGCTTCGCGCGCTCCACGACGTGCGGCGCCGTCAGCCCGAACTGCAAGCCCTGCTGTTCACCAATTCGTTCGGCAGCGCCTTGCAGTGCCGCTTGGCAGGCCTGCCAGTCAACGGCTTCGCAACTGAGGGCCGTGGCCTGTTGCTGCGAAAAGCGGTCGCAGTCCCGGCCGCCTGGCACGGCGACATGCACACGGTCACCTACTACCAGGCGCTGGCCGCGCGCTTCGCCGGCGCATCGGATGTCTCGCCCGCCGCGCGGCTCGACCTGCGCATACCGCCTCAGGCGAAGGTTGCAGCGAAAGCCATGCTCAGCGCGGCCGGCGTCGGCGATCGCTACGTGGTCATCTGTCCTGCGGCGGTAGGCCGGCATCGCGGGCAGATCAAGGCCTGGTCGGGCTTTGGCCGGCTGGCCGATGATCTGCGCAGCCGGGGTGTCACGGTGGTGGCCTTCCCCGGCCCCGGCGAGACCGATGCCGTGCGCGCGGCCGTGCCCGGCACTGCCGTGATGCCGGAGACAGATGTCAGCGTGTTCGCAGCCACGCTCGCGGGCAGCCAGCTCGTCGTTGCCAACGACAGTGGGGCCGGCCACGTGGCCGCGGCAGTCAACGCACCCTTGGTCAGCGTGTTCGGCGTGACCGAACCGGCCAAGACCCGGCCGTGGGGCCCGAACGCAAGGCTCCTTGGCGACGAACGCGGCTGGCCGCGCTACGAAGCGGTACTGGCGACGGTACTTGCCACACTCGGCGCGGAGGCCGCTTCCGGCTGAGTGGCAGTGGCTGCGGTCACGGATTGTGTGCCGCCGCCAGCCGGATTGATCGGCGACGTCGCGGGTGCTCGCGCAAGCAGCACGCCCATCATGACCACAATTATGTGGCCTTCGTTGAAGGTCCAGAAGTGCGAGCTGAACAGGCTGTTGACGCACCACGCGGCAAGGATGGCCATACCCGCCTCCCAGTAAGG
>CAZTUT010000041.1:0-1443 GCA_964616395.1 uncultured Burkholderiaceae bacterium | reverse complement strand
GCCCCCAGCACCACCGCCAGCACCCCCAGCGCGCGGATCATGGGCTGGCCGCGAAGCGCGGCCACACGGGCCCTGAGGTCGGGCAGTGCGGCGAAGAAGATCAGGCACAGGCCGGCTGCAATGTTGGCCAGGGGCGGCGAGGTGACCGCACCCACCGCGACCAGGAATGCACAGACGCGCAGCGCGCTGAGGACCCAGGAATCGCGCAGGCCGCTATCGCCAGGAAGGTCAATTGCAGGACGGCGACTGCCCTGAGCGAAGCCAGCCGCCAACCAGTCACGCAGCGCAGCCATCAGCGCGGCCTCATCAACGCAGACCCAGGTCCGAACGCAATCGCTTCCACCAGGCATCCCAGCGATAACGCAACTTGGAATAGATGCGGCCGCGGAACTGGCGCTTGCCATCAAGCACGCTATCGAAGCGGCCGTTCATGCTGCCCTGCTCGACCAGTGGCTGGCGCAGCCAGTAATGCGGAACGCCCGCCGCCGCGTCGGTCTCGCGCAACAGCCAGTCGGCCGGACGCGTGATCTTGTGCGTCCGCAGATGGTCGAGACGGCGGCGCGCGGCCTCGCGATCGAACACCAGCGCATCGGTGGCCGGCAGTACGCCGCCACGAATCACCCCCTGCGCGCCGCGCTCGCCCACATGATGGTTGTTGCCACGCCCCAGATAGATCATCCAGCCGGCATCGAGCGCGTCGGCCGCCTTCATCGCCTGCGCGAAGCTGCCCGCAAAACCGGCATCGAGCACGGCATCGTCTTCAAACACCAGCACACGCCCGAGATCGCGCTCCAGCATCAGCTCCCAGGTGCGCAGGTGCTTGAGCACCAACGACTGGTGGCTGCGCTTCATGTCCGAGGGCGCAAACCGGGCAGCGATGACATCGTCTGGGATAGCATTGGCATCGAACTCGAAGATGAATTCGAAGTCGATGCCATGCCTGCCGAGTTCGTCGCGAATGTGCGCGATCCGGTCGGTGAAGCTGCGCACCGACAGCACGAAGACCGCATCGACCTGCGCGTTGACGCGGTCCGCAGCGCCGGGATCAGGCTGCGGCGAGCGCACGATCTGCGCGTCGGCATCGACGACGCTGGGCACCTGTTGACTCACTGCCGGAAAAAATCAGAACGATGAAAGAGCACGAGTCTACCGACCCCGGCAGCACCGGCCGCCCGCGGCTGTGCGGGATCGTGCTCACGCGCAACGAGGCACGCGTGATCGAGCGCTGCCTGCGGTCGCTGCGCTTCTGCGACGAACTGATCGTGGTCGACTCGGGCAGCACCGACGCCACCCGCGAAATAGCCGTGGCCTGCGGCGCGCGCGTGCATGAACACCCCGACTGGCCGGGCTTCGCCGAGCAGCGCAACCGCGGTCTGGGACACGCCCGGGCCACGTGGTGCCTGATGGTCGACGCCGACGAGTGGGTCCCCGAACCGCTGGCGC
>CAZTUT010000040.1:0-20290 GCA_964616395.1 uncultured Burkholderiaceae bacterium | reverse complement strand
ATGCGCTGTACGCGCAGAACGAGACCTACCGCGCGATCCGCTCGCAGGTGCCGGGCATCAATCATCCGTACCTGAACGTTGGCCGCATCGATGGCGGCACCAACACGAACGTGGTGCCCGGCAAGGTTGTGCTCAAGCTCGATCGCCGCATGATTCCCGAGGAGAACCCGGCGCAGGTCGAAGCCGACGTGCGCCGCGTCATCGCCGAGGCTGCTGCCGGCAGCCCGGGGATCCGGGTCGAAATCCGGCGCCTGCTGCTGGCGCAGGCGTGGAAGCCCGATCCGCGCAGCGCACCGCTGGTGCAGGCGCTGCAGCGCCATGGCGAGGCGGTATTCGGCGAGCCGATTCCCACGTCGGGCACGCCGCTGTACACCGATGTGCGCCTGTACGGTGCCGCCGGCGTGCCGGCCGCCATCTACGGCGCCGGTCCGCGCACGGTGCTGGAGTCGAACGCCAAGCGCGCCGACGAGCACCTGGTGCTGGAGGACCTGCGCCGTGCCACCAAGGTGGTGGCGCGCGCGCTGCTCGACATGCTGCGCTGAAGGAAAGGGGCCCGGAGATGATTCGGGCTCAGGCGTCTTTGGTGTGGGTGGCCGGTGGCAGCGGCGCACCGGGTTAATCTCGCGCAGCTTGCCCAACCGGTTCGTCGACATGACCACTCCGCCACCCGATGCAATGCTTTTGTCGCCCAGGCTGCGGCTGCTGGCCGCGCACGAAGACCTTGCTGCCTCGGTCGCTGACTTTTACGCGCGCAACGCAAGGCATCTGGCGCCCTGGGATCCACCGTCACCGCCCGACTTCGCGACCGAACCCGTGCAGCGCGACCGCCTTCGCAAGGCGGTTGTGGACGCGGCCGCTGGATCAGCGCTGCGTTGGTGGCTGCAGCCGCTCGAGGTTCCCGGACTGCTCATCGGTAGTGTCAGCTTGAGCCAGATCTCGCGCGGGCCGTTCCAGAACGCGATGCTTGGCTACGCGATCGATGCAGCTCATGAAGGGCGAGGCCTGATGCGCGAGGCGCTGCAGGCCGTGGTCGCCCATGCGTTTTCGCCGTTGTTCAACCTTCACCGCATCCAGGCCAATGTGCGGCCGGAGAACCACCGCAGCGTTGCGCTGGTGGAGCGTCTCGGCTTCGAGGATGAAGGTCTGGCGCGGGACTATCTGTACATCGATGGCGCATGGCGAGACCACCGGATGTTCGCGCTGAGAAATGCGGCGTTTGTCGGCGTACCGCAATGAGGGTGCGGGCTGGGCTCGGAGAAAAAAGGGCCCGGAAGTTATCCGGGCCCGAGTGTCTGTGGTGGAGGCGGCGGGAATCGAACCCGCGTCCGCAGATGATCCACAGTCAGTCCTACATGCGTAGCCGCTCTATTTGAGTCTCGCCTTGTGCTTAGCCGAGAGGCAGGCCGACACAAGACCAGTCGCTGATTCTCGGCGCCGGCGTCGCGACTCCGCCGGCGATCAGCCTCTGTAAATGGCGCTGCTGCCGGTTGCCCGGCCTAGTCCAGAGACAAACTAGTGCAGCGTCTCACCGGTATTAAGCGGCGAGAGCGAAACGCTCGTCGTTGGCGTTTGTGGTTTTCCAGCGGATTTACGAGGTGACTGGACCTCGGCATGCACTGCGCTGCTTCACGACCCACGTCGAATCCAGGTCGCCCCCAGATTTCAAGTGTACGCGGTAGGTGGGGTCACTTGAGCAGGAATTCAACCCGCTGGCCCGCCTCGGGCGGCTCGTCGGCCTTGCGCTCCAGCCGCGGCTCGACCACGAACAGGCGCTCGCGCGGCACCTTGCCGCCGTTTTGCAGCCAGTCGCGCACCGCGGTGGCGCGTGCATTGGCCAGCACGCGTAGGTCGACCGGTGTCTGCGCCAGGTGGGTGCGGATCAGCCGCTCCATGTCGGCCACCGGAATGTTGCGCGCGATGCCGAGCACGCGCGGCTTGTCGGCGATCGGCTCGGCCGCATAGACGGCTGCAATGAGCGCTGGGCGTTCCTGCGGGCTGACCACGATCGAGGCTGGATCGACCGAGGTTTCGCCGCCACGCACGCGCTGGCGCACCGCGGCGGCGCGCAGCCGTGCCTCGAAACGCGCATCGAGCAGGCCCTGGGTGTCGGCGCCAGCGTCGGCGCGGCCGGCGATGTCGAGCCGTAGCGCCGGTCGGTCGTTGAGCGCGCGCGCCAGCTTTTCGAGATGGGCGATCTGTTCCGGACCAAGTGCAGCGCTGCCCCCGGCGAACGCCACGTGGCTGAGTTCCTCGCCGCCGCCGCCGAACGCCGAGGCCAGTAGCGCGAACGGCGCCGTGATCGCCTTGCTGATCAGGTTGACGATCACCTGCACGATGATGCCGCCGACCGAGAACTTGGGATCGTCGAGGCTGCCGGAGATGGGCAGGTTGATGTCGATCTCGCCGCGGCGGTTGGTCAGCAAAGCGACCGCGAGCATGACCGGCAGCTTGGTGGCCGAGGCGCTCTCGACCCGTTCGCCGAATGTGAGCTGGTCGAGGAACAGGTGGTTGTTGGCCTTCAGGCGGCCGTCCTGGATCTCGTAGCGGACGTCGAGAGACAGCTTGCCCTTGGTGATCGGGTAGCCGGCGTACTTGGTCGCGTAGGGTGTCAGGCGCGGTAGATCCACGCCCTTGGTCACGCCCTGGATGTCCAGCAGCAACTTCGGCGCCAGGGGGTTGAGACGGCCCTTGATCGACAGCGGCGCGTCGTTATCCACCTTGCCGGCAACCTCCAGCGTGGCAGGCTCGGGTGCGTCGGCGGCCAGCGTGGTGACAAAGCCGGCTAGCCCGGTCAGATTGGCGGTGTAGTTGGGCTTGATGAAGTTGTCGGTGAAATTGACGTTGCCGGCGCCGATTTCGATGCGCTCGATCCGCACATGCGGCCGCGCCGGCGCAGCGGGTGCAGTCTCGGTCGTGGCGACGGCGACCGCTGTCGGCGGCGTGGCGGGTGCGCGCCGCGGCAGGCTGAGCAGGTTCAGGCGGCCCTTCTCCGACAGGATCAGCCGTGCATAGAACTCGTTGAGCGCGACCGTGCCCAGTTCGATGCTCGGCGGGCCGTTGCCGAGCGCGATGTCCATCCGGTCCACGCCCAGCGACTGCCACTTCAGCAGGTCGTTATCGGCACCGTCGATGCTGTCGATCACGTGCAGGTTCGACAGTCGCGCCGAGCCGGCATAGCGGATCTGCATCGGCTGCGGCGCCGGCTGTGCGGCCAGGGTCAGGCGGCCGAGCGAGGAGATCTCGCCGCTGACCAGCGTGGCATTCAGGTACTGGTTCAGGTAGCCGCGCACGGCGCCGAGGTCGAGGTTGCGCGCATCGATCCGCAGATCGGTCTGCAACCGGTCCCAGCGCGCGCTGCCGTTGACGGCCAGCGTGCCGCCGCTGCCACTGCGTAACTGCAATGCGAGGTCGGCCTTGCGGCTGCCGTCGATGCTGATGTTGCGGACATTGCCCTGGATCTGCGCGAACTGGAGGCGGGCGGCGGGCTCGACGCCGGCATCGTTGAAGCGCACCTGACCACGCGCCACGCGGACCGTATCGAGTGTGACCTTGAACGGCGGCGTGGCCGCGGCGGTCTGTGCCTTGCCGCGTCCGGTCGACGCAGCGCTCGCTGGGCGCCCCAGCAGCGCCCAGCCGATCCGGCCATCGGCCAGCCGGTCGACGCGCACACGTGGTGCGTCGATCGTCAGTGTCCCCAGCGCCAGGCTGCCTTGCGCCAGATCGAGCGTGCCGCCGTCGAGCGTCAGGCGAGCAATGTCCAGCTCGGCGCCCGAGCGCGCCGGACCGCGCAGGCGCAGGCTGCGACCCTCGGCCTTCAGGTCGCGCAGTGCCATCTGCAGGCCGCCCTCAGCCTGCCTGAACTCGAACCGCCCGGCCACCGAGGTACTGCCGGTCAGCGTTGCTTCGGTGGCGCGCGCCACGAGCGCGGCGAAGGCCCGCAGCTCCACGGCCTCGGCGCGATAGTCGAGGCTGCCGGCCAGCGGTGCGACTGTCAGGCTGCCGCTCAGGCCGATCTGTCCCTGCGGTTGAACGCGCGCGTCGAGCTTCACCTGGGCCGGCGTGGTGCTGGCGCTGTCGAGACCGCGCGCTTCGACGGCGATGCCTTCGAGCGTCTGCTCGAAGCTGCCAAGCGGCACATCGCGGTAGCGCAGCCGGCCATCGGTCACGGCGGTGCGTGCGATCGACCACGCGAACGGCTTGCGCACCGGCGCTGCGGTCGATCCCTTCGCGGCGTCGGCCGACTTCGGCGCAGCGGCGGGTGCTGGCGCCGGCAGCAGCCGGGTCCAGTCGAAGCGGCCATCGGCGCCGCGCTCGACACGCACGTCGGGGCTGTCGAGCGTCACCTCGTCGAGCGCAAGTCGGCCGGCCAGCGGTTCGAGCGAGCCGATCTGCACGCCAAGCCGCTTGAACGCCAGCAGCGGCGCTCCGCCTTGCGCGGCGGTCAGCGCGAGATCGTTGACGGCGGCCGTGCCGGAAATCACAAGCGAATCAGGCTGCGCCGCGCGCCCCTCGCTGGCTGGCTCGGCGCGCCGGAACGCGATGCGCAGGTCGGTGTCGAGCTTGCCCCGTGGCAGGCCGAAGTTCAGCTTGACCGGCACGTAGGGCAGGAAGTGCGGCAGGTCGACGCCTTGCAGGCGCACCTGCAGCGCCGACTCGCGCGAGCCGTGGAACGGCAGCGTCTCGCCCTGCAGCGCCAGCGTGGTGCCGTCGGCGCGCAGCGACAGCGACGGCTGCACCTTGACCTCGCGGTGGGTGTCGATGCTCGAGATGAACGGCAGGCCAAGCGCGATGTCGGCCAGTTCGTGCTTGCGGCCGGCGACGCGGTCGTCGATGTTGATCGCGCTGTTCTTCAGTTCGATGTTGTAGAGCGCAAAGCGCGCCGGCTTGCTGTCGGCGGGGCGAGGCCGCGCCTGCAGCCGGTCGATGATGTCGCTGAAGTTGAAGCGCTGCGGGCCGCTGCGCACGATCTGCGCACGCAGTCCGTCGACCACCAGGGCGTCGAGGACCGGTGCGCGTTGCCAAAGGCTGGCCGCCGACAGGTCGACCGTGATCGCATCGACGCTCAGCCAGGGCGGGGCGGCCGGATCGGCATCGGCCATCGTCAGGCCGGTCGCGGTGAGCTTGAGCAGGAACGGATTGGCGCGAATGTCCTGCACCTTGAGCGCACGCCCGAGTTCGCGGCTGCCCACGGTCTCGATGCCCCAGCGCGCCAGCGCCGGCAGGCCGACATAGCCCGCAGCGCCAAACAGCGCGATCGCCAGCGCTGCGCCAGCGGTCCAGATCTTCCAGTTCAGCAGTCGCATGGCCACGGTGATCGGCGCAGGGGTGCGAAGCGCGTGTGACTCGGCCCGCTCAGGTGGGGGCCACCAGGTCAGCCAGCGCGCGGGTCGACTCTACAAGGAAGTCGGCCCCCCAGTCATGGACCGGTACGCCTTCGCCGAGGTAGCCGTAGCCGACCGCGATCGTGGTCATGCCGGCGGCACGCCCTGCCTCGATGTCGCGCAGGTCGTCACCGATGTAGACCGCCTGCTCCGCGGCCTGTCCGGCCAGCATCGCGGCGTGCAGCAGCGGCGCCGGGTGCGGCTTGGCGTGCGGCGTGGTGTCGCCGCTGACCACGCAGGCGGCGCGCGCATGCAGGTCGAGCGCGCGTACCAGCGGATCGGTGAAGCGGGCCGCCTTGTTGGTCACGATGCCCCAGCGTCGGCCGCTACCCTCGAGCATGCGCAGCAGCGCATCGATGCCGTCGAACAGGCGCGAGTCGACGCACAGCGCAGCTTCGTAGCGGTTGAGAAACTCGTGGCGCAGGTCTTCGAAGTCGGGATGCGCCGGGGTGCGGCCGAGCGCGCGGCCGATCAGCCCGCGCGCGCCATGGCTCGCCATCGGCCGCAGGTCGGCATAGGGCAGGGGCGGCAGGCCACGCGCGATACGCATCGCGTTGGCGGCGCCGGCCAGATCGGGCGCCGTGTCGGCGACGGTGCCGTCGAGGTCGAACAGCACCAGCGGTGCCGCCGACGGCAATTGCATTGGGCGGGCAGCGCTCATGCCAGCGGTTTCCGGCACGCGAGCAGGTAGTTGACGCCGGTATCGGGCTCCAGCCGGAACACACGCGTCAGCGGGTTGTAGGTCATGCCAATGAGTTCCTCGGCCTGCAGCGCGCTGTCACGTGCGTAGCCGGCCAGTTCACTGGGCTTGATGAACTTCGCGTACTCGTGGGTGCCGCGCGGCAGCAGGCGCAGCACGTACTCCGCGCCGACGATGGCGAACAGGAACGACTTCGGGTTGCGGTTGATCGTCGAGAAGAAGATCCAGCCACCCGGACGCGCGAGGTCTGCACAGGCCCGAACGACTGCTCGCGGGTCGGGCACGTGCTCGAGCATTTCGAGGCAGGTGACGACGTCGTAGCGGCCGGGCTCCTGCGCGGCCAGTGCTTCGGCCGAGGTCAGGCGGTAATCGACTTGCGCGCCCGATTCCAGCGCATGCAGTTCGGCCACCTTGAGCAGCTTGGCGGTCATGTCGATACCGGTCACTTCGGCGCCGCGCGCGGCCATGGCTTCGGTCAGGATGCCACCGCCGCAGCCGATGTCGAGCACGCGCTTGCCGGCGAGACCGATCTTGTCGTCAATCCACTTGAGCCTGAGCGGGTTGAGTTCGTGCAGCGGACGCATCGCGCCCTGCGGATCCCACCAGCGGTGGGCAATATCGCTGAAGCGCTGCAGCTCGGCAGGGTCGACGTTGGCGGTTTGGCTCATGGGTCGCGGTCACATGCGCCCTGCGCAAGCCGCAGGGCGAGACATTGGTCGGGAGCGGTTGCAATTGCCATGCTCGCGCCCTCGGGCACATGCAGCGGGCAGCCACAGCGCGACTGCACTACGATTCCGGCTCTGAAATCTCGCGGCGGGATCGCTTCACGCCGGATTCTGCCGCAAGCCTGGAGACTTGATGAAATTGCGACCTCTCGTGATCGCCGTGCTGGCCGCATTGTCGCCAGCAGTTGCTGCCGCACAGGCCGCTGTGTCGGCGGTGCAGCCGGGCAGCATGGTTCGGCCGCCGCCGGACGTCGATCGCGCACCCGTGCAGGGATTGGCCGCGATCCGGGTGCCCGTGATCGACGCCTTGCGCGCTGATGGCCTGTACCAGTTCGCTGGCACCAAAGTCACGCACCTTCACCTGGCCGGCCCGCCGCGGGGTGACCGCTTTCCACTCGCCGAGCATGCGGAGGAACCGCTGCAGACGGCATTCAACAGCCATCTGGATGCGGGCACCTTCGTGGTCAATGGCGAGCGTCACCGGTTTTCGCCTCCCGACTATGCGATCCCGGCGGCGGATGGGGCCGCCCAGGTGGTTTACTCGGGCCGCCATCCGCTGCGATTACGGGTCTGGCTGGAGGCCTTTGACGTCAGCGGGCGCTCCATACAACCGTTCCTGCGGACCGCTCGCGCCTACGCGATGCCGGATTCCGCGCGGGCCGGTGATCGCACCTTCCCTGCCGGATCGGTGGCTTACATCGTCCACGCGACCTTTCTCGACGATGTGCTGGTGCTGCCCGGACGCGAGGCGTTTTCCGGGGCCACCACCACCCGTGCGTTCGTCGCCAACTTCTCGCGCAGCATTCCGTATTGCCTGTCCTACGAGAGCCGCGAGGGCGCGAAGCCCTATGCGCTGCTTTTCCGCGATGCCCAGGGCGCGCGGGGTCGCACGGTGGTCTACCGCGCCAAGCCCGACGTGGTGTTCTGCGCGAGCGATGGCGGGCCACCGGTGGCCGAGGGGCAGTGGGAGGAGGTGACGGTCGCAGGCACCCGTGCGGTCGTGCTGCGATTTGGCGACGACATCGATCCGCAGGACACCGGCGTGAGCGAAAGCGAGCGGGCGGCTGCCGCACTGGCCTTCATCGAGCCCCGCGTTGGAGCGCCCGGCGTCCGGCCGGGCAAGTTGTACCGGGCGGGTGCGACGATCATCGATCACCAGTTTCGCTTCAACGGTGCTGCCGCCGAGGCGATCCGGGCGGCGCTTGCGTCCGGCGGCTGAGTCAGCTCAGCCCGCCGTGGGCGCGCCTCGCTGCGGCAAGGCGCAAAAAACAAAAGGCCCCGTGAGGGGCCTTTTGTCGTTTCAGCGGAGAGACGCTTAGCGGCGGGCGCGGGTGCCGACCACTTCAATCTCGACGCGACGGTTCTTCGCGCGGCCTTCGGCGGTGCGGTTGTCAGCCACCGGCTGACGCTCGCCCTTGCCTTCGGTGTAGACGCGATTCGGCTCGACGCCCTTGCTGACCAGGTACTTCTTCACGGCTTCAGCGCGGCGGACCGACAGCTTCTCGTTGTACGCATCGACGCCCACCGAGTCGGTGTGACCGACAGCGATCATGACTTCCAACGTCACGCCGGCCAGTTTCGACACGAGGTCATCGAGCTTGGCCTTGGCATCGGGCTTGATGTCGGCCTTGTCGAAGTCGAACAGCGCGTCGGCAGCCAGCGTCACGCGCTCAACCGTGGGCGCGGGCGGCGGCGGCGGCGTAGCCGGCTTCGGAGGAGCAGGCGGGGGCGGGGCCGGGGGCGCAGCGCGCGGGGCAGGCGGCGGCGGAGGCGGAGGCGGCTCGCAAACAGCCTTGGGCAGCGACGCCTTGTCGCACTGGCAGCCTGCGCCAGCCGGGCCACCTTCACCCGCCGAGGCAGCACTCCACCAGGGGGTACGCCAGCAAAGGCCAAAAGGATCGACGACGACGGTGCCGTTGGGGCTCTGCACGTACGACGGCGCGCTCTTGCCAATGGGAATGTCCTTGGCTTGCGCGAATGCGCTGCCAGAGATGACGGCCAGCGCCGATGCCATCAGCGCAAGCTTTGCGATCTTCTTCATGTTTCTCCTCTCAGGTAAACGCAGACAAGCCAGTGTGCACTGCGCGGGACCCAACTTTGTCCTTGACCAACACTATACCGCGCCGCGATCGGGTGGTGTACCTGCCAATGTGCAGCGATCGAGCGACCATCGCTCATACGGGACCAACGCAGCCGATGAAGGCCACCCAGAAAACTTGCCGCTCACTCCGGCGAAGGCGAATCATTCTGCGGGCCACCATCGGCAGACAACCTTGAAGCTGAAGTCTGCCATGCGCTCCATTGCGCTCGCGTGACCTGAAATCCAGCGTCATCGCTCACACAAACAGGTTGTCGCATTCTCACAACATGCTGGCCAGCGACCCAGACATCGCTGACGCTTTCGCGGCCGCAGGCGTACACCAGATGCGAGATCGGGTCGTAAACCGGCTGGGTCTCGATTGCCGACAGGTCGAACGCCGCAAGGTCGGCGTCCTTCCCGACCTCGATCGAGCCGATTCGCGCATCGAGCCCGAGAGCGCGCGCGGCACCCAGTGTGGCCGCATGCAGCGCCCGTGCGGCGGGCAGTACTGCCGCGTTGCCGCTTGCGCCCTTGGCCAGCAGCGCGGCGAGCCTCATTTCTTCCAGCAGGTCGAGGCGGTTGTTGCTGGCGGCCCCATCGGTTCCGAAGGCGAGGTTGACGTCAGCCTCCAGCAGGCTGGCGATGCGCGCAATGCCGCTGGCCAGCTTGAGGTTCGATGCCGGGCAATGAACGACATGCGCGCCGCGCTCGCTCAGCAATGCGATCTCGGCATCCGTCAGGTGGACGGCATGGACGGCCAGCAGGCGCTCGTTGACCAGGCCGAGCCGGTCCAGTCGCGCCAGCGGGCGCAGGCCGCAGCGGGCAACCGATTCGTCGACCTCGTGCTGGGTCTCGTGCAGATGGATGTGCACCGGCAGGTCGAGTTCCTCGGCAAGTGTGCCGATGCGCGATAGCGTGCGGTCGGCGACCGTGTACGGCGCATGCGGTGCCAGCGTGAATGCGACCAGCGGCTCGTCGGACAGGCGGTCGCGTGCCGCCAGGCCCTTGCGCAGGTAGTCGTCGGCGTCGCTCGCGTAGCGGGTCGGAAACTCGATGGCGATGATGCCGACCACCGGCCGCATGCCCACGCTGCGCAGGCCGCGCGCGCTCGCCTCCGGGTAGAAGTACATGTCGGAACAGGTCGTCACGCCGGCGCGCAGCATTTCGAGTCCTGCCAGGCGTGCGCCGTCGTACACGAAGCGCTCGTCGACCAGCGCCGACTCGATCGGCCAGATGCGTTGTTCGAGCCACTGCTTAAGCGGCAGATCGTCGCCGACGCCGCGCAGAAGCGACATCGCGGCGTGCGTGTGCGCGTTGACCAGCCCGGGCGTCACCAGATGATTGTCGAGCCGCAGGTGCTGCCGAGGCGCATAGGCGCCAGCAATCCGATCGCTCGGTCCAATGGCCACGATCTGCCCCCGGTCGATCGCGATCGCATGGCCTTCGAGCACGCCGGCCGGGTGCACCGGCGCCAGCCAGCGGCAGTCAAGTACGAGGTCGATCGGCAGCATGGCAGGGCGCGGTTCGGCGACGGGGGCACCATGGTGCCATGCATGGCGGCCGGCCGGGGTCGCGGCCCGGCGCGGGCGGGGCGTGCCGCCGTGGGTCGGCGAACCGGGTGAATGCGGCGCGCTGATAGACTTTGGCCCCTGTCCGGCAAGGTGGCAAAAGCGTGTTTGCGGCCGACCCGGAAGCATGGCTGTCGCGGCCATCCATCGATGCGTCGCGACGGATCGCGCCCTGGTGGCGCACCGCCGCGGCTTGCCTGCCGGTCTCCGCGGTTCTTCCTGCCCTCCATGGACCAATTCGCAAAAGAAACTCTGCCGGTCTCCCTTGAAGAGGAGATGCGCCGGTCCTACCTCGACTACGCGATGAGCGTGATCGTCGGGCGCGCGCTGCCCGACGTGCGCGACGGCCTGAAGCCGGTGCACCGGCGCGTGCTGTTCGCGATGCACGAGTCGAACAACGTGCACAACCGGCCCTACGTCAAGTGCGCGCGCATCGTCGGCGAGGTGATGGGCAAGTACCACCCGCACGGCGACGCCAGCATCTACGACACGCTGGTGCGGATGGCGCAGGACTTCTCGCTGCGCTACACGCTGGTCGACGGCCAGGGAAACTTCGGCTCGGTCGATGGCGACGGCGCGGCAGCCATGCGCTACACCGAGTGCCGGCTCGACAAGATCGCCGCCGAACTGCTGGCCGACATTGGCAAGGAGACGGTCGACTTCCAGCCCAACTACGACGGTAAGGAGCAGGAGCCGACGGTGCTGCCGTCGAAGCTGCCGAACCTGCTGGTCAACGGCTCGTCGGGCATCGCGGTCGGTATGGCGACCAACGTGCCGCCGCACAACATCGGCGAAGTGATCGATGGCTGCCTGCTGCTGCTGCGCGAACCGCAGACCACGGTCGACCAGTTGATCGAACTGATTCCGGCGCCCGACTTTCCTACGGGCGGCATCGTCTATGGCCTCGATGGCGTGCGCGAGGGCTACCGCACCGGCCGCGGCCGCGTGGTGATGCGCGCACGCACCCACTTCGAGGAGATCGACAAGGGCGCGCGCAACGCGATCATCGTCGACGAGATCCCGTACCAGGTGAACAAGCGCGTGCTGCTCGAGCGCATTGCCGAGCTGGTCAACGAGAAGCGCCTCGAAGGCATCTCCGACATCCGCGACGAGTCCGACAAGAGCGGGATGCGGGTGGTGATCGAATTGAAGCGCGGCGAGCTGCCCGATGTCGTGCTCAACAACCTGTACAAGCAGACCCAGTTGCAGGACAGCTTCGGCATGAACATGGTGGCGCTGGTCGATGGCCAGCCGCGCCTGCTCGATCTGAAGCAGATGATCGACGCGTTCCTGTCGCACCGGCGCGAGGTGGTCACCCGGCGCACCGTGTTCGAGCTGCGCGAGGCGCGCGATCGCGGCCACGTGCTCGAAGGTCTGGCCGTGGCGCTGGCCAACATCGACGAGTTCATCGCGATCATCAAGGCCGCGCCTACGCCGCCGGTGGCCAAGACCGCGCTGATGGCGCGCGCGTGGGACTCCTCGCTGGTGCGCAACATGCTCTCGCGCGCCGCGCAGGACAGCGTGCAGGGCGCGACGGCGTTTCGCCCGGCCGACCTCGACCCGGCGCTCGGGCTGCAGGCCGACGGCCTGTACCGGCTCAGCGAGCAGCAGACCGAGCAGATCCTGCAGATGCGCCTGCAGCGCCTGACCGGACTGGAGCAGGACAAGATCGTCAACGAGTACGGCGAGGTGATGACCGAGATCGCCGACCTGCTCGACATCCTCGCGCGGCCCGAGCGCATCACGCAGATCATTGCCGACGAGCTGGGCGCGCTGCGCAAGGAGTTCGCCGACGCCCGCAAGTCGGAGATCGTGCGCAGCGCCGAGGACCTGGCGACCGAAGACCTGATCACGCCGCAGGACATGGTGGTCACGCTGTCGCACGCCGGCTACATCAAGAGCCAGCCGCTGGCCGACTATCGGGCGCAGAAGCGCGGTGGCCGCGGCAAGCAGGCCGCCGCCACCCGCGAGGACGACTGGATCGACCAGCTGTTCATCGCCAACACCCACGACACGATCCTGAGCTTCTCCAACCGCGGCCGGCTGTACTGGCTCAAGGTCTGGGAGGTGCCGCAGGGCACGCGGACCTCGCGCGGCAAGCCCATCGTCAACATGTTCCCGCTGGCGGAGGGCGAGAAGATCACCGTGGTGCTGCCGATCAAGGCCTACGACGCAGAGCACTTCGTGTTCATGGCCACGGCGCAGGGCACGGTCAAGAAGACCGAGCTCACCGAGTTCGCCAATCCGCGGAAGGCCGGCATCATCGCGGTCGATCTCGATGACGGCGATTACCTGATCGGTGCCGCCATCACCGATGGCAAGCACGATGTGATGCTGTTTTCGGATGCTGGCAAGGCGGTGCGCTTCGACGAGAACGACGTTCGACCGATGGGACGCCAGGCGCGCGGCGTGCGGGGCATGCAGCTCGAAGAAGGTCAGCAGGTGATCGCGATGCTGGTGGCCGAGGACGAGACGCAGAGCGTGCTGACCGCCACCGTCAACGGCTTCGGCAAGCGCACGCCGATCGCCGAGTACACGCGCCATGGGCGTGGCACCAAGGGCATGATCGCCATCGCCACCAGCGAGCGCAACGGCAAGGTGGTTGCCGCCACGCTGGTGCGTGCGGAAGACGAAATCATGCTGATCACCACCGGTGGCGTGCTGATCCGGACCCGGATCGCCGAGATCCGCGAGATGGACCGCGCCACCCAGGGCGTGACGCTGATCGCGCTGGATGCCGGCACCACGCTCACCGGCCTGCAGCGCATCGTCGAGAGCGATGCCGATGGCGCCGACGCGTCCGCGGACGACGCGCCCGAATCGCCCGGATCGACCGATGTGCCTCCTGCTGATGGCGCCGCCTGACCCTAACGCCTGACCTCGGGAAACGTCATGGCGCGGGTCTTCAACTTTGCCTCCGGACCGGCGGTGTTGCCAGAGCCGGTGCTGCAGCAGGCGCAGGCCGAACTGCTCGACTGGGGCGGCCGCGGCTTCTCGGTGCTGGAGACCAGCCACCGTGCCGAGGCGTTCGTGGAGGTCATGCAGGAAACCGAGTCGCTGCTGCGCAGCCTGCTGGCGGTGCCGTCGAACTACCGGATCCTGTTCATGCAAGGCGGCGGTCACCAGCAGTTCGCGATGGTGCCGATCAATCTGCTGGGTGCCCGCACCGAGGCCGATTACATCGTCACCGGTCACTGGACCCAGGGGGCAGCGGTCGAGGCGGGGCGCTTCTGCAGCGTCGGCGTTGCTGCCGACACGCTTGCAAGCGGTGCGACCCGTGTGCCGGGACAGGCCGAGCTGTCGCTGAATCCGGCGGCTGCCTATGTCTACTACTGCCCGAACGAGACGATCCACGGCGTGGAATTCGATTACGTGCCGGACACCGGCGCGGTGCCGCTGGTGGCCGATGCGTCGTCGAGTTTCCTGTCGCGCCCGATCGACATCGCCCGGCATGGCATCGTGTTCGCTTGCGCTCAGAAAAATTTCGGTCCGGCCGGCCTGACTGCGGTGATCGTGCGCGACGACCTGATTGGCCATGCGGCAAAGCGCTGGCCGACGATGCTCGACTACAAGACCTATGCCGATGCGCGTTCGATGTGGAATACGCCGGTCACCTTTGCCGTCTACCTGGCGCGGCTCGTGCTGCTTTGGCTGCGCGACCAGGGCGGGGTGGCGGCGATCGAGCGGATCAACATCGCCAAGGCGGCGCTGCTGTACGACACCATCGACGGCTCCGACGGCTTCTACCTGAACCGCGTCGCGCCGGCCAACCGCTCGCGGATGAACGTGCCGTTCTCGCTGCGCGACGAGTCGCTGACCGAGGCCTTTCTGCGCCAGAGCGAAGCGCACGGGCTGGTGCAGCTGAAGGGACATCGCGCAGTCGGCGGCATGCGTGCGTCGATCTACAACGCGATGCCGATGGCCGGCGTGCAGGCGCTGGCGCAGTTCATGCGCGAGTTCCAGCGCACCCGGGGCTGATCGACATGGATGACCGTCTGCAACCGCTGCGCAACGCGATCGATGCGGTCGACCGGCAGCTGATCGAACTGCTGAATCAGCGCGCGCGGCTGGCGATCGAGGTTGGCCACGTCAAGCAATCCGTCGGCGCGCCGGTGTACCGGCCGGAGCGCGAGGCGGAGGTGCTGCGCAAGATCGCCGGGCTCAACCAGGGCCCGCTGACCGAAGCGGGCGTCACCGGCGTCTGGCGCGAAGTGATGGCGGCCTGCCGTGCGCTGGAGCGACCGGTGACGGTCGCCTTCCTGGGCCCGGCCGGCACGTTCTCCGAGCTCGCGCTGGTGCGTCAGTTCGGCAATGCGGTGGCGCGCGAGCCCTGCGGTTCGATCGATGACGTGTTCCGCGCGGTCGAGGCGGGCAGCACCGACTACGGCATCGTGCCGGTCGAGAACTCGACCGAAGGCTCGGTCACGCGCACGCTCGACCTGCTGCTGGCTACGCCGCTACGCATCCTGGCCGAGGTGGCGCTGCCGGTGCATCACAACCTGCTGACGCTCGACGGCGGCATGTCGCGCGTCAAGCGCATCTGCGCGCATGCGCAGGCGCTGGCCCAGTGCACGGAGTGGCTCACCCATCACTACCCGCGGATCGAGCGGGTGCCGGTGTCGAGCAACGGCGAGGCGGCCCGCATGGCGTCGACCGACCCGGAGGTGGCGGCGATCGCCGGCCACATCGCGGCTGACCGCTATGGCCTGCTGGCGGTCGCCAGCGAGATTCAGGACGATCCGCACAACCGCACGCGCTTCGTCGTGCTGGGCCGGCAGGACACCCAGCCGCAGTCGCCGCCGGGCCGCGACAAGACCTCGTTGATCCTCGCCGTGCCCAACAAGGCGGGCGCGGTGTTCCACATGCTGGCGCCGCTCGAGCAGCACGGCGTGTCGATGACGCGCTTCGAGTCGCGACCGGCGCGCAGCGGCGCCTGGGAGTACTACTTCTACGTCGACATCGAGGGACACGAGCGCGATCCGAAGGTTGCGCTAGCGCTCGATGCATTGCGCACATCCTGTGCGTTTTACAAGAGTCTCGGCTCGTACCCGGCCGCGGCGTAGCCGTTCACCCGCTTCAATCCTCGACTTTTCTATCGCATGGCTGCCGAATCCGTCTCCGCCCAGGCGCTGCCCGCCCTCGATTACGTGCGCGCGATCGCGCCTTACCAGGCTGGCAAGCCGATCGAGGAACTGGCGCGCGAGCACGGTCTGGCGCCCGAAAGCATCGTCAAGCTGGCGTCTAACGAAAACCCGCTGGGCATGCCCGCATCGGCGCGCGCTGCGATGCAGGCGGCAATCGCGGACCTGGGACGCTATCCGGATGCCAACGGCTTCGCGCTGAAGGATGCGCTGTCGCATCGTTTCGGCGTGCCGACGCAGTGGATCACACTGGGTAACGGAAGCAACGACATTCTTGAACTTGCAGCAGCCGCGCTGCTGGCGCCCGGCCGAAGCTGCGTGTACTCGCAGTATTCGTTTGCCGTGTATGCGCTGGCCACGCAGGCACGCGGCGCGCGAGCGATCGTGGTGCCGGCGCGCGACTTCGGCCATGACCTGCCGGCGATGCGCGAGGCGATCGCCGCCGACACGCGGCTGGTGTACCTGGCCAACCCGAACAACCCGACAGGCACGTTCGTGCCCGCGGCGCAGATCGAGGCGTTTCTGGCCAGCGTGCCGGCCGATGTCGTGGTCGTGCTGGACGAGGCCTACAACGAGTACCTGCCGCAGGAAGACCGGTTCGACAGCACCGCGTGGGTTCGGCGCTTTCCGAACCTGCTGGTGTCGCGCACGTTCTCCAAGGCCTACGGACTGGCCGGGCTGCGGGTTGGCTACGGGCTGGCGCAGCCGCAACTGACCGACCTGCTGAACCGGGTACGGCAGCCATTCAACGTCAACTCGCTGGCGCAGGCCGCCGCACTCGCAGCGCTTGCCGACACCGAGTTCCTGGCCCGCAGCGACGCGCTGAACCGCGAGGGCCTGCGCCGACTCGAATCGGCCTTCAGCGAACTGGGTCTGCCCTTCGTGCCAAGCCGCGGCAACTTCGTGCTGGTCAAGGTGGGGCCGGCGGCGCGCGTCTACCAGGAACTGCTCAAGCGCGGTGTGATCGTGCGGCCGGTGGCCAACTACGGGTTGCCCGAATGGCTTCGCATCAGCGTCGGCCTGCCCGAGGAAAACGAACGCTTGCTGGCAGCGCTGCCGGCTGCGCTGGCGGCGGCGCAGGCCTGATGGCGACTTGCGCGAACCCGGCAGGTCGGGCGGATCGGGGAATGCGATGCGGCTGGCGCTGATCGGGGTCGGCCTGATCGGCGGCTCAGCGGCGCTGGCGTTTCGTACGGCCGGCGCGGTCAGCGCCGTGTGCGGCTATGACACCGACGCCGCATCGCTGCGCCGCGCGGTCGATCTCGGTGTGCTGGACCGCGAGGCCACAAGCGTTGCCGACGCGGTGGCCGAGGCGGAGTTGATCCTTCTGGCTGTGCCGGTGGGCGCGATGGGATCGGTGCTGGCTCAGGTCGGCGCGGCGGCGCCGGCACACGCGATCATCACGGATGTCGGCAGCACCAAGTCGTCGGTGATCGAGGCTGCGCGCGCGGCACTGGGTGCGACCAGCAGCTTCTCGATGCGCCGCTTTGTGCCGGCCCATCCGATCGCTGGTGGTGAGCTTCCCGGGGTCGAGCACGCCAGCGCCGTGCTGTTCCGCGGCAAGCGCCTGATCACCACGCCGGTCGACGAGACCCACGCGCAGGCGCTCGCTCAGGTGGAGCGGGTATGGCAGGCCGCTGGCGCGCAGGTCAGCCGGATGCAGCCCGACGAGCACGACCGGATCTTCGCCGCGGTCAGTCATCTGCCGCACCTGCTGGCCTTCGCGCTGGTCGCGCAGATTGCCAGCGAGGCCGATGGCGCGCGCAAGCTGGGCTTTGCCGGCGCCGGCTTCCGTGACTTCACGCGCATTGCCGCCAGCAGCCCGACGATGTGGCGCGACATTTCGCTTGCCAACCGGGCCGCGCTGTCCGACGAACTGGCGCGCCACCGCGCGCTGCTTGACCGGCTGCAGCATGCGGTGGATGCCGGCGATGCCGCTGAGCTCGACCGCGTGTTCACGCTGGCCAGCGAGGCCCGGCGCGGCGCCCGGTTTGGTGCCTCTCACAGCGAGCAGGACGAATGAGCAATCAAGGATCGGCGTGGCCCGCGGTTCAGACCGTCGCGCCCATCGCGCATGCCGAGGGCAGTGTCGAGTTGCCGGGTTCCAAGAGCATCTCGAATCGCGTGCTGCTGCTGTCGGCGCTGGCCTCGGGAACAACGGAGCTGCTTCGCCTGCTCGATGCCGACGACACGCGTGTGATGCTCGATGCGCTGGCCGCCCTGGGCGTGGCCGTCGAACGCAACGCGACCAGCGTGCGGGTGCACGGCTGCGCCGGCCGCTTTCCGAACAAGCGCGCCGATCTGCATCTGGGCAATGCAGGCACCGCGATGCGGCCGCTGACCGCTGCGCTTGCGTTTGCCGGCGGCCACTACCGGCTCGATGGCGTGGCGCGCATGCGCGAGCGGCCGATCGGGGACCTGGCCGATGCGCTGAACGCGCTCGGCGCCCGCATCGATTACCTCGGCACCCCCGGCTATCCGCCGCTGGCCATCGCGCCTGCCCGGCTGCCTGCGACGGACCGCGTGCAGGTGCGCGGCGACGTGTCGAGTCAGTTCGTCAGCGGACTGCTGATGGCTGCGCCGCTGATCGCCCCGGCCCAGGGCCTGACGATCGAGGTGCCCGGCGCGCTGATCTCGCAGCCGTATGTGACGATGACCGTGAAGCTGATGGCGCGCTTCGGTGTGCCGGTGGCGCAGCAGGGCCAGACGTTCGTCGTGCCGCGTGCGTCGTATCAGTCGCCCGGCCGGCTGGCGGTCGAAGGCGATGCCTCGGGCGCCTCGTATTTCCTGGCGCTCGGCGCGATCGCCGGCGGCCCGGTACGCGTCCTCGGCGTCGGTGCCGACAGCGTGCAGGGCGACGTTGCGTTCGCGGACCTGCTGCGCGCGATGGGCGCCGACGTACGTATCGGGCCCGACTGGATCGAGGCGCGTGCGGCCGGCGCGCTGCATGCAATCGACTACGACTGCACGCAGATTCCCGATGCGGCGATGACCGCTGTGGTGCTCGGGGGCTTCGCCCAGGGCCGCACGCGCCTGACCGGCATCGGTTCGTGGCGGGTCAAGGAGACCGACCGCATTGCCGCGATGGCCACCGAGATGCGCAAGCTCGGCGCCGTGGTCGAGGAGGGCGACGACTGGATCGCGATCAGCGGCCCGGTGCGGTGGCGCGAGGCCGCGGTCGACACCTACGACGATCACCGGATGGCCATGTGCTGCGCGCTGGCGGCGGCCGGCGGGGTCGCCGTTCATGTCCGCGATCCGGGCTGCGTGGCCAAGACCTTCCCCGCGTTCTTCGCGCATCTGTCGGATCTGGTGGCATGACGTCATCCCGCGAGACTGAGGCGCCCGCCCTGTCGCCTTCCACGCGGACGGTGGTGCCGTGACCGAGGTCAGCGCCACGCCGATCAGCGGTGCGACGGGCCTGGCCGGCACCGAGGCCGCACCGGTGATCGCAATCGATGGCCCGACTGCCTCCGGGAAGGGCACGGTCGCGCAGCGGGTTGCGCAGGCGCTGGGCTTTCACTATCTGGATAGCGGCGCGCTGTACCGGCTGGTTGCCTGGCGGGCGCAGCGTCGCGGCGTGGCGGCCGACGATATCGACGCGCTGGTCGCGCTTGCCGCGAGCATGCAGCCGCGATTCGCTGCCGGCATCGAACTCGACGGCGAAGACGTCACCGAGGCGATCCGCGCCGAGGACGTGGGCGTGATGGCCTCCCGCATCGCGGTGCACGCACCGTTGCGTGCGGCGCTGCTGGCGCTGCAGCGCCGCTGCCGTCAGGCGCCCGGGCTGGTGGCCGATGGGCGTGACATGGGTACCGTGGTGTTTCCCGATGCGGCGCTCAAGGTGTTCCTGACCGCGAGCGTCGAGGCGCGTGCGGACAGGCGGCATAAGCAGTTGAAGGCAAAGGGAATTCCCGCTAACATCGACGTCCTTTCGCAGGATCTGCGGGAGCGTGACGCGCGCGACACCAGCCGCAGCAACGCCCCGTTGAAACCCGCGCAGGACGCGAAGCTGCTGGACTCCTCCGACCTGACCATCGAACAGGTGGTCGATCGGATCCTCCGGTGGCATCGCGGCGAAACGGCCTGAGGTTCTGACGCCGTTTCAATGGGTGCGGCGGCTGCCGATGCAGCGCGTCGCTTTTTCGAACTCCGCCTGCGCGCAACGCGCGGGTGAGACTGAAAGTCACTGCATGTCCTCCGTTGCTACGCAAGTCAAGGCCGGCTCGGCCGGTGCTGAATCGTTTGCTGCCCTGTTCGAGGAAAGCCTCACCCGGCAGGAAATGAAACAAGGCGAAGTCATCACTGCAGAAGTGGTGCGCGTCGACTACAACTTCGTGGTCGTCAACGCCGGCCTGAAGTCCGAGGCCTATATCCCGCTCGAAGAGTTCAAGAACGACCTCGGCGCGGTTGATGTCAAGCCCGGCGATTTCGTTTCGGTCGCCATGGAGTCGCTCGAAAATGGTTACGGCGACACCGTGCTGTCGCGCGACAAGGCCAGGCGTCTGGCCGCCTGGATGAACCTCGAGAAGGCGCTCGAAAGCGGCGATCTCGTCAGCGGCACCATCACCGGCAAGGTCAAGGGCGGCCTGACCGTCATGGTCAACAGCATCCGCGCGTTCCTGCCCGGTTCGCTGGTCGACGTGCGTCCCGTCAAGGACACCACGCCGTTCGAAGGCAAGACCCTGGAGTTCA
>CAZTUT010000039.1:0-21043 GCA_964616395.1 uncultured Burkholderiaceae bacterium | reverse complement strand
CAGGGCATGGGCTGGCTCACCACCGAGGAGCTGGTGTGGAACGCGCAGGGCCGGCTCACCACGCATGCGCCCTCCACCTACAAGATTCCGGTGGCCAGCGATGTGCCGCCGGTGTTCAACGTGCGGCTGTGGGACGGCGCCAACCGCGAAGACAGCATCCACCGCAGCAAGGCGGTGGGCGAGCCGCCGCTGATGCTGGCGATCAGCGTGCTGCACGCGATCCGCGATGCGGTGGCCGCCGCGCGCGGCGGCGGCCCGGTACGGCTCGATGCGCCGGCCACGCCCGAGGCGATCCTGAAAGCGCTGAACGGGCCGGCGGAAAAATCGGGGTCAGAACCCGATTTCTCGCGGAGCGGCGCGTGAACTGGCTCGGGATGGCGCGGCAGGCGGTCGATGCATCGACGCCCGCAATGTGGATCGTGCTGGCCACGGCGCGCGGCTCGTCGCCACGCGACCCGGGCGCAGCGATGGTCGTCACCGCGACCGACTTCGTCGGCACGCTGGGTGGCGGCACGCTCGAACATCGCGCGATCGCGCTGGCGCGTGCGCTGCTGGAACGCGGCGTGGACGGCGCGCACGTACGCGTGCCACTGGGTCCGAGCCTCGGCCAGTGCTGCGGCGGGCTGGTCACGCTGGCGTTCAAGCGGCTGCACGCAGCCGACCGCAGCTGGCTGCAGCAGGTGCAGCAGCAGCTGGCGCTGCCCGCGCCCATCGCACTCGGGCTGACGCTGCCGCCGCCGCAGCCGATCGAGGTGGCGGAGCGCAGCGAGCCCATGGACGGCGCGGTGGTCGTGGATGCGACGGACGCGGCGCTCACGGTCACGCTGCGCGGCGCGGTGCTGCCGGTCGTGCTGTTCGGCGCCGGCCACGTGGGGCGTGCGCTGGTGCAGGCGCTGGCGCCACTGCCGGTGGCCGTGACCTGGGTCGACTCGCGCGACGGAGAGTTCCCATCCGGCGCGCCCGCGAACGTGCGGATCGAGGCGACCGACGTGCCGCTGGCCGAGGTCGCCTGCGCTGCGCCGGGCAGCGCGTTCGTGGTGGCCACGCATCTGCACTCGCTCGACGAGGAGATTGCCGAAGCCGTGCTGAGGCGCGCTGACTTTGCCTGGCTCGGCGTGATCGGCTCGGCCCCCAAGCGCCAGCGCTTCGAGCGCCGATTTGCCGCGCGCGGGCTCGCGCCCGAGTGCGTGCAGCGGATGCTGATGCCGATGGGCGCGGTGACCAGCAAGGAGCCCGAGGTGATTGCCGCCAGCGTGGCGGTGGAGCTGATGCGGGTGCGGGCGGCTGCGTCGCGCGCACAAGCGACCCACATGCCGTCAATAGGCTATTCGACGCATGCAGCATTGATCCAGGATCAGCAAGTCGAATAATCGCGTCGACGCAGCGCGACGTGGCTGATAGCTTTGTATCAATCAAGCCATCATCGCCCCTTCATGAGCTTCAAGAGCATCGCAGCCGCCGCACTTTCCTGTCTGCTGATGGCGTGCGCATCGGATCTGCCGCGCACGGCAGCAACGCTGCTGCCAGCCGAGGCATCGGCCTCGGTGCCAGCGCAACTCACGTTCACTTCCGCCGTCACGGTTTCGCCGCCCTCGATGTATCAGCGCGATGTCCGCGCCGGAAGCGTGTGGCGACTGACAGGCCGGCTCGAGCAGGGCGCCGTCTACCGGCCGGTGGACACGGTCTTCATGCTTGAAAGCGCCCACGTGCACGAGGCCTATCTGGTGATCGACGGCAGCACGCTGGTCGGCGCCTACCTGCCCGTCGAACGCGCATTCGTGAAGGTCAAACCAGTTCCCGCACTACCGGTTCAATAACAGCTCTGTTCCGTCTGTTCAAAAAGGAGGAATGTCGTGTCTGCACGCTCCAGATTGCATCTGATTGCCGCGCTCGCCGTGGCGGGTCTGCTCGCAGGTTGCGCCACGGGCCCCAAGTACACCGAGGTGGCCAGCGCCATCCCCACCCTCAAGCCGGGCGAGGGACGCATCTACTTCTACCGCACGAGCGCGCTGGGCGCAGCGATTCAGCCCACGATCAACCTCAATGGCACGGCAGTCGGAACGTCGATCACGTCGGGCTTCTTCTTCGTGGACCGCCCGCCCGGCAGCTACGAAGTCATGATGGGTACGGAAGTCGAGCGCAAGCTCACCTTCAGGTTGGACGCCGGTCAGGAGCGCTTTGTGCGCACCTCGATCAGCCTGGGCCTGCTGGTGGGCCGTCCGCACGCGGAACTGGTCGATGCCAAGGAGGCGCGCGAGGAAATCAGCACGCTCTCCTACACCGGGACCCCGCTGCAGAAGAAGTAGCGCGAGCAGGGCTCCGGGTGGCCGAAGCGCCGCCCGGAGCGCTCCGCACCACGCGGGCACGGCATCTTCCCGAAGCGGCGAATCAGCCGGCAGGCCGATCTGCGCCGCTGCTACAGCCCGGCCCCGGCGAAATTCTTCCCCCGCACTCCGTCGAGCGCATCGCGCACCATCCGCTGCGCATCGTCGGCGTCCACACCGTAGGCGTCGAACTCGGTGGCTACACCGAGCGACTCGATGAAGCGCGCCAGCATCTGCGGCGCGGCATCGAGGTCGCCGAACACCTGCTGCAGCACGGCGTCGCGGCCGGCGTCGTGGCCGATCGCACGCCGCAGCACCATCGGCAACGTGAACGAGCAGGCAATGCCGTGCGGCAGGCCGAATCGCAGCGTCATCTCGTAGGAGATCGAGTGGGCGAGCGCGGTCTTGGTGTTCGAGAACGCCAGCCCGGCCAGCAGCGCGGCCTGCGCCATGCGGGCGCGCAGCGGGCGGCTCGACAGGTCCTGCATCAGCAACGGCAGGGTCGCCATGACTTCGCGCGCAGCCACCACCGCATGATGGTCGGACACCGGGTTGGCGTTGCGATTCCAGATCGCTTCGAGCGCGTGCGACAGCGCGTCGAGACCGCTTTGCAGCGTGACCGATGCCGGCAGCGTGAGCATCAGGTCGGCGTCGATCACGGCCGCCTCGGGCCAGGTCTGCGGCAGATGCAGCGAGTACTTGCGGCCGGCCGCCTTGTCCCAGATCGTGGCCCAGGGCGTGACTTCGCTGCCGGTGCCCGCGGTGGTGGGCACCGCGATCAACGACTTGACTGCGTACGGGACGAAGCTGCCGCCGCGTGACAGCAGTTGCAGCAATTCGTCGAAGCGGCCGCTGGCGGTACCGACCATCAGCGCCTTGGCAGTATCGATTGCGCTGCCGCCGCCGACCGCGATCACGGCCTCGCAGTTCGGCGCGCGCCAGAAGCGCTCGTACATCGGCGCCAGTTCGCTGACGTCGGGATTAGGCGCGATACGGTCTTCCACGCCGACCAGCAGATCGCCCAGCAGCACGCGCAGGCGCGCCACCAGGCCGAGCGACTCCGCCTCGGGAAACGTCACCAGCACCGCGCGGCGCCCGGCCAGCAGCGCCGGCAGCGTCTCGATGCTGCCGGGCCCGCCGACGATGGCCACCGGGTTGTGATAGCGATAGGCCATCGGCTAGCCCTCCTGAATCCACGCGCGCAGCTTGTTCGACAGGTAGTCGGCGGTCATCACCATGACGATGATCACCAGCACGCAGGTGGCGGTGTCCTGATACTGGAACAGCTTCATGCTGCCGACCAGTTCGAAGCCGATGCCGCCGGCGCCGACCATGCCGAGCACGGTGGCCTGCCGCAGATTGGTCTCGAAGCGGTACAGGCTGACTGCAATCCAGGCCGTGATCACCTGCGGCAGCACGCCGTAGATGACGATCTGCACCGGGCCGGCACCGGTCGAGCGCAATGCCTCGATCGGGCCCTGGTCGATCTCCTCGATCGACTCGGCGAAAAACTTGCCGAGCATGCCGGCGCCGTGGATCGCCAGCGCGATCACGCCAGCAAACGGCCCGAGACCGACCGCCGCCACGAAGATCAGCGCGAGGATGATCTCGTTGATACCGCGGCCAACGTTGAGCACCTGTCGCATCGCATGGAAGATCACCTTGCTGCGCGCCAGGTTGCGGGCCGCGAAGAAGCACAGCGGCAGCGCCAGGATGATCGCGAAGATCGTGCCCCAGATGGCGATCTGCACGGTCTCCAGCGCCGGCCGAATCAGCTTCTCCATGAAGGCGAAGTTGGGCGGGAACATCCGCGACAGGAAATCGAGGATCCACGGCCCGCCCTTGGCGAGTTCGCCGAAGTCGATCTGGCTGCCGCGCGCGGCCCACCACAGCACCACGATCGCCAGCGGCACGCCGATGGCGACTTTCCACCAGCCGAGCGCGCCGCCCGGGCGCTCGAGCAGCAGCCGGTAATTGCCGACGGGAATCATGCGTCCTCCAGTGCCCAGCCCTTGGCATGGGCGTGCGGCTCGGGTGGCTGCGGCGGCGGCAGGCCCTGCACGCCGTCGTCGATGCCCGGGTAGATCCTGTGCAGCATCGCGTCGTCAAGCTGGTCGGGCCGACCCTCGAACACGATCTGGCCGGCCGACACGCCGACCACGCGCTGCGCGAACTCCTTCGCGTAGTTGACCTGGTGCAGGTTGCACACGACCGTGATGCCGAGGTCCTCGCTGGCCTGCTTCAGGTAGCGCAGCACGTTGCGCGAGGTCTTGGGATCGAGGCTGGAGACCGGCTCGTCGGCCAGGATGATCTTGGGCTTTTGCGCCAGTGCGCGGGCAATGCCCACGCGCTGCTTCTGGCCGCCCGACAGCTTGTCGGTGCGCGCGTCGGCCTTGTCTTCCAGCTCCACGCGCCGCAGGCACTCGCGCGCCAGCGCCACGTCCTCGTGCGGGAACATCTGCAGCCACGACAGCGGACCGAGCCCGCCGAGCCTGCCGGTGAGGACGTTCTTCAGCACCGACAATCGCGGCACCACGTTGTAGTGCTGAAAGATCATCGCGACGTCGCGCCGCAGCCGGCGCAGGCCGTCGCGATCGTCGCCGGCGAGCTGGCCGCCGATGCGGATCGTGCCGTCGGTCGGCTGGGTCAGCCGGTTGATGCAGCGAAGCAGCGTCGACTTGCCCGCGCCCGACGGGCCGAGGACGACGAGAAACTCGCCCTCGGCCACATCGAGATCGACCTGCTTGAGCGCCTCGAACGCGCCGTAGCGCTTGGTCAGGCCGCGGATCTCGATCATTTCATCTTCTTCAGATCGAGGTTCAGCACCTTCGCGGTGTCACGGATCACGTTGTATGCGGCATCGTTGGTGGGCTTGAAGCCGTTGAGCATGCCCTGGTCGCTCCAGGGAATGTCCTTGACCTCGAGGAACGCTGCCTGGATGCGCCGCTTCAGGTCGGCTGGCAGATCCCTGCGCCACACCGTGGGCGACTCGGGGATCGGGTCCGACTGCCACACCATGACCAGGTCTTCGCGCTTGGCCAGTCCGCGCGTGACCGCCGCATCGAGAATGCGGTCGGCGATGGCGGCGGCGTCGATCTTGCGGTTCTGCACCGCGATTGCGCTGGCGTCGTGCGAGCCGGAGAAGATCACGCGGCCGAAGTCCTTGTCCGGATTCAGGCCGGCCTTCATCAGTCCGGCCTTGGGGAACAGGTGGCCGGAGGTCGAGCTCGGGTCGACGAATGCGAAGTTCTTGCCCTTCAGGTCAGCCACCGTCTTGATGCCGCTGTCCTTATGGGCGATGACCTGGCTGTGATAGAAGGTCCGGCCGGCTCTCTTGGTCTCGGCCACGGCGAAGGCCTCGATGTCGGCAACGGTCGTGCCCAGCACGTAGGAAAACGGCCCCAGGTAGGCCACGTCGAGCCGCTTCGAGCGCAGCGCCTCGATCACGCCGTTGTAGTCGGTGGCCACGAACGGCTTGACCGGGATGCCAAGGGCGGCCTGCAGCTTGTCCATCATCGCCTGACTGTTGGCAATCATGGCCCGCGAGTCTTCCGACGGGATCAGCCCCACGTTGATCACGCTCGGCTGCTGCGCGTGCGACCAGCCCGGCAGTACCGAAAGCGCACCGGCCGCGGACAGGCCGGTCACGAGATTCCTGCGATTGCGATTCATGTCGTCTCCTTTTGCAGTTGAACTGCGAGCGGGCCCGCGGCTTCGAACGCTGAACGTTCTTGTTGTGATGCAGCACGCAAAAGGCGGCTGACGGGCTCGCAAAAAGTGTTTCATCGCACTTACCATTGATCCAATCGTTTTATTTTGCGTTGAGCATTCAAGAAACCTATGCGACTGACCCAGCTGCGCTCTTTTCACGCGGTGGCGACCGCGGGCGGCTTCACCGGCGCGGCGCGCCTGCTGCATGTGAGCCAGCCCACGGTGACAACCCAGGTGAGGTTTCTCGAAGAGACCTACGGCGTCGAGCTGTTCCATCGGCGCGGGCGCTCGGTGCGGCTGACGCCGCTCGGCGAGCAACTGTTCGAGACTGCGCGACGCATCTTCAGCCTGGAGAACGATGCGGTGGAGTTGCTGCGCGACTCGGGCCGGCTGCGCTCCGGCCATCTGCGCGTGAGCGCGGTCGGCCCGTACCACGTGACCGAAATGCTGGCGCGCTTCAACCAGCGCTATCCGTCGATCCGCGTGTCGGTGCGTGTGGGCAACTCAGAGGAAGCGCTGCGGGCGGTACGCGACTACGAGGCCGATGTGGCGGTGCTGGCACAGGTCAAACAGGACGATGCGATCCACTCGGTGCCCTACAGCCGTCATCCGGTGGTGCTGGTCGTGCATCGATCGCACCGGCTGGCGCGGCGCAAGTCGGTGCCACTGCGCGAGGTGGCCGGCGAGCGGATGATCCTGCGCGAGCCGGGATCGACCACGCGCAAGGCGCTCGAGGAGGCGCTGACCGCGCAGCGCATCAAGCCGCGCATCGTGCTTGAGATCGGTAGCCGCGAGGCGATTCGCGAGGCGGTCGCCAAGGGGCTCGGGATCAGCGCAGTCTCGGAGGCCGAGTACGTCGAGCACCCGGATCTGCGCGCGCTGCGCATCGCCGACGCCGAGGTCTACACCTACGCCCACGTGCTGTGCCTGCAGGAGCGGCGCCGCGCGCGCGTGGTCAAGGCGTTCATGGACATCGTCGACGAGCTGGTCGCCATCACGCCGGCGCGCGGCGCCGCCGCCCAGGGTGACGGGCTCCGGCGCCGGTGAGCAGCGCCGTCAGGACAACGCTGCGATCTCGCTGGCACGCCTTGCCAGGGCGGTGATCTCCTGCCAGCGACCAGCCTCGACGGCCGCTGCCGGCGTCAGCCACGATCCACCCGCGATCGCCACGTTGGGCAGCGCGAGAAAGTCCGACAGGTTGGTCGGTGTCAGGCCACCGGTCGGGCAGAAGCGCAGATCGGGCAGCGGTCCGGCCCAGGCGCGCAGCAGTGCCACGCCGCCCAGCTGCACGGCGGGAAAGCATTTGAGAAGGCGGTATCCCTCGTCGCGCGCCATCATCGCCTCGCGAGCCGTGGCAACCCCCGGCACGAACGGCAGACGCGCCTCCTTCACTGCGACCAGCAGCGCGGGCGTGAAGCCGGGCGACAGCGCGAAGCGCGCGCCCGCGGCGCACACCGATGCCACCTCGGACGCGCGCGTCACCGTGCCGGCGCCCACGCACATCGACGGCACGGCGCGCGCGACCGCTTCGATCGCAGCCAGCGCCGACGCGCTGCGAAGCGTGATCTCCATCACGTCGATGCCGCCTTCCAGCAAGGCATCGGCGATCGGCACGGCGTGTCCGGGATCGTCGATGACGACGACGGGCACAACACGCGAGCGAAAAGCGGGCAAGACAGTGGATGTGCTCATCGGGTCACCGCGTGGCAGGGTTCAGTCATCGCCGAGCAGCGCGCAGGCGCCGGACTCGGCGGCTCCGACGTTGCGGCGAAACAGCGAAAACAGCCCGCGGCCGGTGCTGCTCCCCGCAGGCGGGGCGGTCGGCGCCTCGCGCTGCTGCAACTCGGCGGCATCGACACGCACCTCGAGCACGCCGGCGTCGCAGTCGAGCCGCAGCATGTCGCCGTCGCGCAGCCGGCCGATCAGACCGCCGGCCGCAGCCTCGGGCCACAGATGAATGGCCGCCGGAACCTTGCCGGAGGCGCCCGACATTCGCCCGTCGGTGACCAGCGCCACCTTGAACCCCTGGTCGAGAAGCGCACCAAGCGCGGGGGTGAGTTTGTGCAGTTCGGGCATGCCGTTGGCGCGCGGCCCCTGATGCCTGACGACCGCAATGAAGTCGCGCTGCAGCGCGCCGGCACGGAACAGCGCGAGCAGCGCCTGCTGATCGTCGACCACCACCGCCGGCGCCTCGACCTGGCGATGCTCAGGCCGCACCGCTGAGGTCTTGACGACGGCGCGCCCCAGATTGCCTCGCAGCAGCTTGAGCCCGCCGTCGGCGTCGAACGGCGCGGTGAGCGGGCGCAGCACGCGGTCGTCAGCGGATGCAACCGGCGCGACGCGCCACGCCAGTGTTCCGTTGTCGAGCCACGGCTCCTCGGCGTAACGCGCCAGCCCCGGTCCGGCCACGGTCTGCACATCGGTGTGCAGCAGCCCGCCCGCGATGAGCTGAGCAATCAGAAAGCCCATGCCGCCCGCCGCATGGAAGTGGTTCACGTCGGCGGTGCCATTCGGATAAATGCGCGCCAGCAGAGGCACCACGGCGGACAGGTCTGCAAAATCGGACCAGTCGATCTCGACACCGGCCGCGCGCGCGATGGCAACCAGGTGCAGCGTGTGATTGGTCGAGCCACCAGTGGCCAGCAGGCCGACGATGCCGTTGACCACGCTCTTCTCGCAGACCACATCGCCGACTGCCGGCGCCGTGGCGCGGCCATCGGCCGGCGCGAGCACGCAGCCCACCGCTGCATCGGTCAGCGCCGCGCGCAGCGGCGTACCGGGGTGCACGAAGGATGCGCCCGGCAACTGCAGGCCCATGATCTCCAGCAGCATCTGGTTGGAGTTGGCGGTGCCATAGAACGTACAGGTGCCGACGCCGTGATACGAGGCCTCTTCGGCCGCCAGCAGCTCGGCGCGGTCGGCCTGTCCGAGCGCGTATCGCTGCCGCACGCGCGCCTTCTGGTCATTGGGCAGACCCGAGGTCATCGGTCCCGCCGGGACGAACGCGGTGGGCAGGTGACCGAACTGCAGCGCGCCGATCAGCAGACCGGGCACGATCTTGTCGCAGATGCCCAGGCAGAGCGCACCGTCGAACACGGCGTGCGACAGCGACACGGCGGTGGCCAGCGCGATGGTGTCGCGCGAGAACAGCGACAGCTCCATGCCTTCGTTGCCCTGGGTGATGCCGTCGCACATCGCCGGCACGCCACCGGCCACCTGCGCGGTGGCGCCACGCACACGTGCCGCCTCGCGAATCTGCTCCGGATACGCCTCGTAAGGCCGATGCGCCGACAGCATGTCGTTGTACGCGGTGACGATCGCCAGATTGGGTTGGCGCAGCTGGCGCAGCACGAGCTTGTCGGCCGCCGGCATGGCGGCGTAGGCATGTGCGACGTTGGCGCAGCCAAGCGCGCTGCGCGCCGGCCCAGGCAGTCGCATCGCGTCGAGCATCGCCAGGTAGCGGGCGCGGCGTACGCGGCTGCGTTCGGTGATCCGGTCGGTCACTGCACGCACGACCGGATGCAGACCGATGCCAGAAGTGGGAGGAAGGGACATCGTGAGCCTCGATCGAGCCGTGTATCAATCCGTGACCCAGACCTGCACCGGCATCCGGGCGCCATGCAGGACCAGCGAGACGGGCAGTGCGGGATCGGGACGCTGGCACGCGCGCGCGTAGACCGCCTGCTTGGCTGCGCCTTGCAGCGAGAGCATCAGCGCGCCGGCGCGCAGCAGTGTGGGTAGCGTCAGCGTCAGGCGCGCATGCGGCGCGGCCGCGGGGCGGGTCCAGCCGACCGGCCCGTCACTTTCGAGCGCCCGCGCAAGCCCGGGCGCGTCAGCGAACAGCGACGCGGTGTGGCCATCCTCACCCATGCCCAGCACGGCGACGTCCAGCGGCCACGGCAGCGCCGCCAGCCGCGCACTGGCGCCGGCGGCGAGACGGTCGAGCGCGGCGTCATCGAGATCGACGGCCATTGTCTCGGCTTCGCACAGCGGCGCCCAGCGGGCCTGCGCGGCGGCCTCCTGCAGCAGATGCTCGCGCAGCAGGCGCGCGTTGCTGTCGGGGTGATCGGCCGGCACACAGCGCTCGTCGACCTGGGTCACGATCACGCGCTCCCAGGGCAATGGCTGACGCCTCAGCCAGCGCAGCATCGGCAGCGGCGAGCGGCCGCCGGATAGCGCGAGCAGTGCCTGCCCGCGCAGCCGCAGCGCGATACGCAGACGGCGCGCGATCGCCCGCGCCAGGGCCAGCGCATGTTCCTCGGCGCTGGCCGAACGGTAGACGCGCGGGCGGGCCGGCAAAGCGGGGGCGACCACCGAGTCGCCGCGCACGATCAGTGCGCCTCCGACCACACGGCATCGTGCCGGGCGACCAGCGCAGCCGCCGCGGCAGGCCCCCAGGTGCCTGCCGCATAGGGCTTGGGTCGGTCGCCAATTGCAGCCCAGCCCTGCACCACCGGATCAATCCACGACCACGCCGCCTCGAGTTCGTCGCGCCGCATGAAGTGCGTGAGCCGCCCGCGCAGCACGTCGATGAGCAGCCTTTCATACGCCTCGGCGCGGCGCTGCTCGAAGGCCGAGTTCAGGTCGAGGTCGAGAAAGACCGGGCGCATGCGCATGCCCGAGCCTGGCTCCTTGGCCATCATCTGCAGCCGGATCGATTCCTCGGGTTGCAGCGTGATGATGAGTCGGTTCGGGTGTGCCACACCGGCGGCGTTCGGGAAGATCGAAAACGGCGGCGCCGAAAACTCGAAGATGATCTCCGACAGCCGCCGCGGCATGCGCTTGCCCGTACGAAGGAAGAACGGCACGCCGGCCCAGCGGGCGTTGTGAACCTGGGCCTTGAGGGCGACAAAGGTCTCGGTCTCGCTGGCCGCCGGCACCCCTGCCTCGTCCAGATAGCCAAGCGCGGCCTCGCCGTCGATCGTGCCGCGCGCATACTGCCCGCGCACGGTGTCCCGCTGGATGTCGGCAGGGTCGAGCCGACGCAGCGACCGCAGCACCTTGAGCTTTTCGTTGCGCACGTCGTCGGGATCGAGCGAGATCGGCGCTTCCATCGCAACGATGCACAGCAGTTGCAGCAGATGGTTCTGCACCATGTCGCGCATTGCGCCGGTGCCATCGTAGAAGCCGGCGCGCGAGCCAACGCCGACCGTCTCGGCCACCGTGATCTGCACGGAACGGATCGCTGGCGAGCGCCACAGCGGCTCGAGAATCGCGTTGCCGAAGCGCAGCACCATCAGGTTCTGCACCGTTTCCTTGCCGAGGTAGTGATCGATCCGGTAGGTCTGGTTCTCGCTGAAATGCAGCGCGATCGCGTCGTTGATCGCGCGCGCCGACGCCAGGTCGTGACCGAGCGGCTTTTCGAGCACGACGCGGCTGCGCATGTCGACGAGGCCGCAGGCGTGCAGTCCAGCAGCAATCGCCGTGAACAACGCAGGCGCGGTGGCCAGGTAGAACACGCGAATTGCGTCGTCGCGGCAGGCCACCCGCAGCTGCGCGTAGGCAGCCGGCTGGACGGCATCGAGACAGACGAAGTCGAGCCGTGCCAGAAAGCTGTCCCAGGCCGCTGGTTGCTGCGCGGCCGACTCGACATGCGCTCGCGCATGCTCGTCGACGAAAGCGGCGTACTCGGCGCGCCCCCAGGCTTGCCGGCCCACGCCAATGATCCGGCAGGCGGGCGGCAGACTGCCGTGAAGGTGCGCCATGTAGAGGGCTGGAAGCAGCTTGCGCGCCGACAGGTCGCCGGCACCGCCGAAGATCACCAGATCGACGGGCGCGGTTGCGTCAGAAGTCATGAGGTTCGTGATGTGAGGGTCGGTGCAGAACCGATGTGGTGTACGCGGACGGAAGGTCGGCGACGGACATTTCGGGAAGGGCCGACGACGCGCGGGTCAGACAGACTCGTGTTGAGCGTCGAGCGCCTCGCTGGCGCCTCGCAGGGCCGGCGATTCGGTGGCCGTGATCGCGAACGTGGGAATCGCCTGCAAGTAGCCGCTGAAGCGGCCCTTGGCTTCGAAACGCTGCCGGAAGTCCGACACCGGGAGGCGGTGCAGGAGGCGCGGCACGATGCCGCCGCCCACATAGACACCGCCGCGCGCCCCCAGGATGAGCGCGAGATTGCCAGCCACGCTACCGAGGAATGCAAGAAAGACGTCGATCGCGTGCTGGCAGTCGACATCGGTCGCAGCGGCAACGACGATCTGCTGCGGCTCGATGAATCGGGCCGGGCGCCCAGCCCGTTCGCACACAGCCCGGTAGAGGCTGACCAGTCCCGGGCCGGACAGCGCGCGCTCCGCTGATACGTGGCCGTGATGACGGCGCAATAGCTCGATGATCTCGGCCTCGTCCCGGTTGGTCGCCGCCAGGGTTGCGTGTCCGCCTTCGCCGCTGACGGGGACCCAGCCGCCCGTCGCGACCGGCAGCAGGCCGGAGACGCCCAGGCCGGTGCCCGGGCCAAGCACGGCGAGCGGGCCGGCAACAGGCACGCTGTCCGGGCCGCCAATGGCCACGCGCTCGTCGTCGCGCAGACCGGGCAGCGAAAGCGCCAGCGCCGTGAAGTCATTGACGACCGCCAGCCGACGCACGCCAAGCTGCGTGCGCAACTCGGCGATCGAGAAAGACCAGCGATGATTGGTCAGCGTGATCCGGTCGCCATCGACCGCCGTCGCCACCCCGAGCGCGCAGGCGGCCGGTGGCCGGTGCTGGTGCGCGTGCAGATAGGCCGCGATTGCGACCTGAACGCTGTCGTAATCCCGACAGCGGTACGACGAGACCGCGGTCAGCGCGGCGCCCGGCTCCGCCTGCCAGGCGAATCGGGCGTTGGTGCCCCCGATATCGCCTAGCAGTCGCGGGTAGGACGCCTGCGCCTCGGTCACGGCGCCAGGCTCAGGTCATCGAAGTAGTAGGTGCCCGCGCCGCCGGCGGCGCCAGTCTTGCCGAAATTGAAGAACACCGACGCCTTGGTATAGCTGGTGCCCAGGTTCAGCGCTGCCGTGCCGGCCGCAGGGTTGGCGAAGTTGAACGTCAGCGTGTGCCACGCGTTGGCGGTCGTGGTCAGCGCCTCGGTCTCGACCGACTTCGACGGATCAGCGGCATCCTCGACCTTGAGTCGCACCGGAATGCCGGCGGCCGGCGCCCGAACGCGCATCGTCATGCTGGTCGCCGACGCGGTGAACGGAATACGCGGCAGGCTGAGGTTGGCGCCCGTGGACACCGTGGTGCCGGCCCACAGTTCAGCCGTTGACGACTTGACCACCTTGCCGACCATGTTGGTGCCGCCGGCCGGATCGACCGCCACGCTGGAGTCCTCGGCGCCGCCGAAGCCGGTCAGCGTGTAGGTGACGCCCGGCGCATCGAAGCTCACCGCGGGCCAGCTGCCGCCGCTGGCAGCGACGCTGTAGCGGATGGCGTCGATGAGATAGGTCTTCGCCCCACCCGCCTGCGCACCGGTCTTGCCGAAGTTGAAGAACACCGACATCTTGTTGTACGTGTAGCCCAGATTCAGCGCGGCCGTGCCCGCCGCCTGATTGGCGAAGTTGAAGCTCAGCGTTTCCCAGCCGTTGGCGACGGTGGTGGTGGCTTCGGTTTCAACCGACTTGGTGCCATCGGACGCGTCTTCCACCTTCAGCCGAACCGGGATGCCGACGTCGGGCGACCAGACACGCGCGGTGATCACGGTGCTGGTGCCGAAGGCGATCGGGGCGATCGACAGGTTGGCGCTGTTGGAGATGGTCGTGCCGGCCCACAACTCGGCGCCGGCCGACTTGATGATGCGCGCGACCTTGTTCGTGGCATCGGACGGGTCGGCGGTGATGATGGCGTCTTCGGCGCCGCCGAAGCCGGTCAGCACCGGCGGCGGGGTTTCGTCGAAGCTGATGGTCGAGGGCGCTGGCGGCGTCGGGCACTGAACGGTGAAGCTCGATCCGATGAACTTCAGGTCGTCGAAGTAGTAGGTCTTCGCGCCGCCCGCCTGCGCGCCGGTCTTGCCGAAGTTGAAGAAGATCGAGGCCTTGTTGTACGTGGTCCCGAGGTCCAGCGCCGCCGTGCCGGCGGCCTGATTGGCGAAGTTGAACGTCAGGGTCTGCCAGGCGCCCGCTGCGGTGGTGGTGGCCTCGGTCTCGACGGACTTGGTGCCGTCGGCTGCGTTCTCGACCTTCAGGCGGACGGGAATGCCGGCATCGGGCGACCACACGCGCACGCTCAGTGTCTTCAGCGTGGCGCTGAACGGCAGGGTGACGATCGCGCTGTTGGCGCAGATCGAGACGGTGGTCCCGGCCCACAGCTCGGCACCGGCCGACTTGACCACCTTGCCGACCTTGTTCGCGGCGTCGGTCGGGTCGGTCACGACGGTCGAGTCTTCGGCACCACCGAAACCGGCGAGCGTCGGCGCCGTGGCTTCCTGGAAGCTGACGATCGTCGTGGTTGGTACCGGCACCGTGGTGTCGTAGTTCTGCTGCAGCGACGCGGGCGCTGTGTTGGTGCGGCCCGAGCCGTCGGCAAACGATCCTGCGGCGACGCTGACCGTGGCCGTTCCGGCGCTGTTGGCGGCCGGGCTGACGACCAGCGTCGCGGTGGTGCCGCCACTGGCAGTGAAGATGCCGGCAGTGGCGCCTGTCACGGTGACGTCGCTCGACGTGAAGGTGCCCCCGACGTCCTTATTGAAAGTGAACGTGAACGTGATGTTCCCCGAGGCCGTGGTACCCGCCGCACTGCTGGTGATCGCGACCGTCGGCACGCGCGTGTCGAACACCTTGCTGGCGCTGGCGGCAACGCCAGCGTTGCCCACCAGATTGGCGTAGCTGCCGGCCGCGACCGAGACACCGACGCTGCCGGTCGAGTCGGGCGCAGGCGACACCACCAGCGTGTACTGGATCGCACTCACCTTGGTGAACGCGCCCTTGCTGCCATTGGAGACCGCGACGTCATCGGCGGTGAACGTAGCGCCCACGTCCTCGCTGAAGGTGAAGGTAAAGGTCACATTGGCCAGCGCGGTGCCGGCACCGCCGTCGATGTTCAGCGTGGGCGCCGTGGTCGGCGCGGGCGGCGATGCATCGCCCCCGCCGCAGGCGGCCAGGGTCAAGGTAACCGCGATCGCGGCGAGGAACGCAGGCAACCTGAACGCAAGGCGTGGCATCTCTGTCTCCTTCAGCTCAAATGAGCGGGTGGGTGCGCTTTTATGAAAGCGCTTTCATAAAAGCTTAAGCGCGAGTCGGCTCACATGCAAGGGGGGTCACGCGAATTTGTGCTGGTCAGTCGGCGCGGCCGAGCGAGCGCGGCGGCACCGTGAGCACGCGACCGTCGCTGAACCGCACGGTCAGCGGTTCGCCGCCAGCGTTGAAGGCGAGATAGGTCCGCTTGCCGTCCGCTCGGCGAAAAACGCTGTACAGCGGCACATCGGCGCTCACCGACAGGTCGGGAGCACCCATGGCCTCGAGGCTCAACAGCCAGTGCAGCGTATGCGAGCGCGTGTCGCCGAACTCGACGCTGCCCCAGCGGTTCCACTTCTTAAGCGCCTCGGCCGGATCAGCCAGCGCGAGGACCTTGGCGAAGATGTCCTGCCAGATGTCGCGATCGAGGTCCTTGTACGACTTGCCGCGCCCGAGCCAGGCGGCGACCTCGGCATCGAGGGTGGCCAGGCTGCGGCGGAGATAGGCTGGATCACGGGCCAGGTGCAGCGACGCGGTGGTGACCGGCAGCAGGTTGATCCCCTTGATCTGCCGCGGCTCATCGGTCCACCAGGTGTTGTGCGCGACCTTGCCGCCGAACAGCATCGACACCTCGGTCCGGACTGCCCGGTACTCGGGCGTGAACACCAGGCCGTGAACGTCGAACCAGTAGTGCTGTACCGCTTCGCTCTCCGTCGCGAACAGGTAGACGCCGAGATCGCGCAGTTCGCGGTTGCCCGTGACCTCGCCCCACAGGATCAGCCCGGCCCAGGCGTTGATCGCTTCCGAGGAACTTTCCTGATTGTTTCCCCAGGCGCCAAGCCCGACGCCGGAGGCCCATGAATGGCCTTCGTACGGGTCGAAGGTACGAAGAAACGGAAAGTCGCGTCCGCCGCGCTGGGTGGTGGCGATGTCGGCCACCAGCAGATCGACGATCGCACCATAGCGCTCGCGGCTTGCCCACTGCGGATCGCGCAGCGCGATCTCCGCCGCAGTCCGGATCCAGTAGCCGTAGTGGAAGTGATGGTCGTTCATCTGGTCAATGCTGAAGTACTCCTGCGGATGCGCCAGCACGGTGCCCAGCGTTGCGTCCTTCTGGAAGTAGGTCTTGCCGCTTTCGCCGGAGAACCAGGTTTCCATCCGGCCCTTGATCAGATCCAGCAGTCGGGCCGTCGCGGCGGCATCGCCTTGCGCCTCAACCACGTCGAGCAGCTTGGCAATGCGCTGCAGGCCCTTGCCCTGCCAGTACGGGCCGTTGCCGATCTCCAGCATCATCCTGCGCGCGTTGCGTGTATCGGCATTCATCAGGTCGCGCAGTTCGGACAGACGCGGCCCTTCGGGCAGGGCCGGCCAGCGCGGTACGAAGCCGTGATAACGGTGCGTGGTCTCGAAACTGGTGGACGCAAGCAACCGCAGTTCGCCGCGCAGCGTCGGATAGGCCGGGCCGAGGCGACCTGCGACGCTGTCGTTGCGGAACCAGTGGTGCGGATACAGGCCCAGCAGAGGCGTCGCCTCGCTGCCGTCGACTGCGCGTGTCGTTGCCTCGAACCGCGTGTGGACGCGACTGCCTTGCGCGTCGTAGCGCCACGTCACTCGCGTGTCGTCGATGAAGGCGAAGGCATGCCGTCGCAGCAGCGCCGCGGCCTCCGGCGTTTCGTCAGGCAGCGGCGCGGCGGCCACGTGCTGCTCGCCGGGCGGCAGGCGAAGCAGCCACTCCCTCGCTGCAATCTGCTCCCACCGGCTGCCGGCCGGCCCCGCCAGCAGATAGGCACGGCCCTGGACACGCAGCACCAGCGCGGTCGAGGTACTCAGCGCGTCCAGCCGTTGGCCCTCGGCCGGCAGCAAGACGCGCAGGTCGCCGCGGGACAGCCGCATCTGCGCATACGGACTGCCGTGTGCGATACCCGCACGGAACCGGTCGGCGCCGCGGTCCATCGCGATCTCGATCGACCAGTCGCCGACGCGCGCCAGCTTGGGCGCCTCGGGCGCGAATGCAACCGGCGAAAACAGCAGCGGACTTTCATGCGGAAAGTGGATCTCGACGTCGCGCCGCTCGGTAGGCACCACCTTCTTTATCGGAAGCACGAATTCCAGGCCCGACGGCACCGGCCGCACGCTGATGGGCTGCGCGTAGATCGGCTCGGGCTGTTTGGCGAAGAGAAGCGTCGAGTACCACTGGTTGGTTTGTGCGGCCGTTCCAAGAAGCGCGTCGATCCGCCCGGGAGCCGGTGGCGGCCCGCGATCGCCGCCCTTCGGGGTCTGCGCCACCGTTGCGGCGCCCACGCGAAGCGGCTGACCGAGTGCGGGCGAGCCCATCAGGCCGACCGCTGCAGCCATGCAAAGCAGTCCGAACCTGAACCGCGAAAACAGGCAAATCACGTCGCAAGCCCCTTCATCTGTACCGATCGGTTGGACCGGATGCCGTCGATGATGCCAGCGTGAAAGCGCTTTCACAACAGTGTTTTTTGGTCGACGTGGGCAACCCGCGGCCCACCGACGCCAACCGACGCCGCGCGACGCCGTAACAACTGGAAGCGGCCCGCCCCTGGTCTGACGCAGCGCAACGGGCCGCCGCGCAACGACGGTACCGGGATCTCACCGATGCCGTTGACCGCGTCGCCGACACTGGCCTATGCTGTTGTGAAAGCGCTTTCAATCGCGACGTCTTTCAACCTCCCTGTCCGGATCTGCGCCTCATGACTCACCACCCACTCATCGACACCGCCACGACACCGCGCAGCGGTCGCCGCCCGGGCGATCGGCTCCGCCCGGTCCCCAAGGCATCGCGCGGTTCGCTTGCCGGGCTGCTCCTGCTTGCTGCCGTCGGTACCCTGCCAGGCCAGGCGCTTGCGCTCGACCTGGGCTGGGGCCCGTTCACGCTCACCGGATTCGCCAAGGCCGAGGCGACCTGGGGCAATAACCGGTGCGACGACTGCCAGCTCTTTCCAGGCGAAAACAAGCAGCGCGCGTGGGCCGATCGCCTGCGCTATGGCGCCAGCTACGGCAGCGAGTGGGATTCAGTCACGCTGTTCCAGCCTTACCTGACGGCGCGATTCGACCTTGGCAAGGGCTGGAAGCTGTCCGGCGTCCTGAGCCAGCGCTGGCGCGATGGCAAGGCCGACATCCCCGGGTTTCTGTACGACCGCAGCGTGGCGTTCAGCCATGAAGACTGGGGGCGGTTCCAGATCGGCGCGATGACCACGCGTTCGTGGAGCGTGGCTGACTATCCGTATGGCACGAACATCGGTGTGGCCGATCCCTGGGCGTCCAGCGGCGCGGGCTACGGATTGCTGACCAGCGCGGTGCGCTATACCAGCCGCAAGCTCGAACTGCTCGACGGCGACCTGGTGCTGGAAGGTTCCTACGACGACGGCAAGTCGGGCTGGAGCAAGAACAAGCCGCGCTTCTTCGAGTTCTATGCCCAGTACGCGCGCGGCGATCTGGTGCTCGACGCGATGTACCAGGACAGCCGCAACGGCACGCCGTCGGCCTGGGGGCATGGGCCATTCACGGGCCTGACGCCATTTCCTTCGGATGACCTCAAGCTGGGCGGCTCAGGTCAGAGCATCGCGATGATCATGGGCCGCTATCAGCTCGACTCGCGCTGGGAGGTATCCGGCGGTGTGCGTGCCAATCGCTGGAGCGGCGCCTACGCACGGGTCACGCGCAGCGCGCCCGGCGAGCCGGACCGCTGGAACGAGATGTTCAACGTGGACTGGGGCTGCCTCGGCGCCATGCCGTCGCGCTGCGCGATCGACAACTCCGGCTACGCAGCACGCTCGGTCGATCTGATGGCGGGCCTGCGCTACCGGCTGGGCCAGTGGACGGCCGCCACCGGCATTGTCTATCTCGGCGAAGCGCGAACCAGCAATCCAAGCGAGCGCGGCCAGAGCAACTGGGCGCTGTTCAACACCGCACGGCTGGAGTACGACTTCCGCAACGGCCTGAATGTCTACGGCATGGCGGGTCGCGTCCAGTACCGGCAGATCGGCCTGTCGCCGATGTCGATGCCGGCCAACAACGCGTTTTCCAACGTCGATTCGCGCATTGCCCGTTCCGGTGGCTGGATCGGCGCCGGCGCAGCCTACGTCTTCTGAGGATGTCGAGCATGAGAACCCGGGCATCATTCCGCAGCGCATGGGCGCTGCTCGTCGCAAGCGCTGTGCTGCTGGTGGCGTCCTGCGGCGGCGGCGGCGGCACCGTGAGCGCACCCGAAAGGCGCGCGCTGCCGGCCGACTTCGCGAGCCGCAAGGCCGTCAATTACTCGCCTTACCGTACCGCCACCAGCGAGGCCGGCCTGGCCGCCGAGGTCATCACGCCAGCGATGATCCGACAGGACCTGACACTGCTTGCGCAGGGGGGCTTTTCGCTGATCCGGCTGTTCGACAGCTCCGACAAGGTGGCGCGCCAGACACTGCAGGTCATCCGAGCCGACGGCCTGAACATCAAGGTGATGCTGGGCGCCTACGTCATCCCGTCGGACGGCGCCTTCAACAACGCCGAGGTCGCGCGCGCAATCAGCCTGGCCAACGAGTTCCGCGACATCGTGGTGGCGGTCAGCGTCGGCAACGAGCGGATGGTCAGCTGGTCGTTCGGCAAGATGTCGCCGGCGACGATCGCCGGATACATCCGCACCGTGAAGGCCGGCATCAGCCAGCCGGTCACCAGCGACGACAACTGGGCGCTGTTCGCACAGGCCTACGGATACGAACAGGATCCCGCGCCCGTGCTGGACGTGGTCGACTTCGTGGCGATGCATACCTACCCGCTGCTGGATACCGTGTTCGCGCCCAACCTGTGGGACTGGCGCCAGGCCTCGGTGGCGCCGTCGGCACGCGCCACGGCCATGATGGATGCAGCCATCGAACGCGCACGCTACGAGTTCGGCGCCGTGCGCGCCAATCTCGACAAGCTGGGCTTCCGCGGCATGCCGATCGTGATCGGCGAGACCGGATGGAAGGCTGATCCAGCCTCGCATGCGGGCCGCACCCACCCGGTCAACCAGAAGATGTACCTCGACCGGCTGGCGGCGTGGAAGGCAGCGGCCAACGGCCCGCTGAACGTGTTCTGGTTCGAGGCGTTCGACGAGCCCTGGAAGCAGGGCGACGACAAGTGGGGCCTGTTCAACAAGGACCGTCAGGCGCGCTATGCAATCCAGTCGCTCTACCCGACCTCGGTCTGGGAACCGGGCAGCTACACCGCAGCCGATGCCGTTTATGTCCCGTCGGTCACCGTGCGTCCTGCAGTCACCGCGAGCCGCTACACCGCGTACGCCGACACGGTGACCAGCGGCGAGGCCCGGCCGCTGCTGGCGCCCTGGAACGCCTGGGAAAACAACACGACTGCAACCATCGCCGAAAGCGCCGGCAACGGCGCGCCGAACGACACCGCGCATCGCCTGACCGTGACGCCGCAGCCAATGTCCTGGGGCTGGGGCATGGCGCTGCCGTTGCCCGAGGCCACCGTTGAGGACCTCAGCGCGTTCGCCAATGGCGCGCTGGTGTTCAGCATTCGCACGACCTATCCCGGCAAGATCGAGATCGGCTTCCTGGCCGGCAGTGGCATCGACGGCACCGCGACCGATGCCTACATCGCGATCGGCAGCGGCGAGTACGGCTATGCGAACGACGGCGTCTGGCGCGAAGTGTCGATCCCGATCGCCGAGTTGCGGCAGCGGGTAGCCGCGGCCGACGGCGTGCCGCTGTCGCGGCTGGATCTGGGTCGCGTCGGCAATGTGTTCGTGATCGCCGACCGTTATGCGCGCACCGGCAAGGCGCAGAGCGCGGGCGTCACGGTTCCGATCGAGATCGACGCGATCCGCTGGACCCGCTGAGCGCGGAGCGC
>CAZTUT010000038.1:18505-21111 GCA_964616395.1 uncultured Burkholderiaceae bacterium | reverse complement strand
GTTAGGCCTCGTCGTCATGATCCGGCGTGCAACTCCAGAGGACGCCTCCTCAATCTTCCGTGTCCACATCGCGTCGATTCGCGGCATACGTAGGGGCTTCTATACCGAAGCGCAACTCAACGCGTGGTGCGGCAACCGCGAGCCCGCGAGCTACCTTCGACCCATCGCCGAGCAGTTCGTAGTCGTTGCCGAGGTCCTGGGAGAAATTGCGGGGTTCGCGCAGCTTTCGACACCAGATGCGAGGGTCGAGGCGGTGTACGTTCATCCTCGATTCGCCAGGCAGGGGATCGGCGAGCGGCTCCTGAACGCACTAGAGACAGAGGCTCGAAGTGGTGGCGTCCGTCAACTGAGACTTCAAGCCTCCCTCAATGCAGTCCCTTTCTATATGGCGGCGGGGTACGTTCCGGGCGCCCTTGGTGAGCACGAGGTGGCCGGTGGCGTTACGGTTCCCTGCGTAGCCATGACCCGGGCACTTGAGTAAGGCCTGACCCTGCTGGAAGGACGTGCTGCTGGAGGAAACAGTCGAGGTGGAGGATGTACCTGTTCGTTGAGGCCCCATGAACTGGCGCTATCAGCTCAGAAAGGTCTCGGGCCAGCGATCGGTCCCAATGAGCACGCTTCATGTGCTTGCTCATGTGCCGCGCATGGCGCTGAAGTCAAACTGGCGTTTCGCGGACGAAGCGACACTGCGCATCTTCATGGGTCGCCTCTGCGACCTCGAGGCTCGGTCACTGCCCGGGCCGGTTCGTGCGAGATTCCGGGCCAAGCGTCTCGCAGCGGTTGCCTTCTACCGCAAGCATGTAGGGCCGCTTGGGGAAGAGCAGTTGTGGGTTGGCCGCGATGCGAATCGGCGCCGCTTTGAGCAGCCGTTGTATCGACCCGCTGTTGGGGTACGGGAAATTCATGGGCATCTGCTGTTTTCGCGGCGGACCCTCTGACCATGGCTTCAAGGGCAATCGGTCGTGGCGATGACGTGCATCAAGCAGCGGAATTGCCGGCCGGATGCGCCAACGGACAACCGATCTGCTAGAACACGGCGGTCCGAGGGAAGGCAAGATGACTGCAACCACGCCGCTTTCTGCCGAGATGCTCGCCTACTACCAGGCGCGCGCGCCGTACTACGACGCGGTGTACGCACGGCCGGAGCGGGCGGCGGACATTGCGTTTCTCGCGTACGACCTGCCGGCGCGGCTGGCCGGGCGGCGGGTGCTGGAGGTGGCGTGCGGCACCGGCTACTGGACCCAGCACATCGCACCAGCGGCGCGGGCGGTGGTGGCGACCGACGCGGCGCAGGAACCGATGCAGTTCGCACGGCTGCGGCCGGCGCTCGCGGCGGTGGAATTCGTGCAGGCCGATGCCTACGCGCTGCCCGCGAGCCTGGGGCAGTTCGATGCGGCCTTCGCTGGACTATGGCTGTCGCACGTGCCGCGGCAGGAGCGCGGTCGTTTCCTCGCGTCGCTGCACGCGCGGCTGGCGCCCGGGGCGCGCGTGGTGTTCATCGACAACAGCGAGGTGCAGTGCCGCGACCTGCCGATCGTCGAGCGCGATGCCTTGGGCAACACCTACCAGCAGCGGCGCTTGGCCGATGGCAGCGTGCACCGGGTGCTGAAGAACTTCCCAAGTCACGCCGAACTGGCGCAGATGCTGCGCGGATTGGGCACCGTGGAAGAGTTTCGCGAGCTCGACAACTTCTGGCTGCTGGCCTACCGGGTCACCTGAGCGGCGGTCAGACCCGGACGATCTTGCCCGGGTTCATGATGTTCAGCGGGTCGAACGCGCGCTTGATGCGCGCCATCAGGTCGAGCGCGTCGTCGCCGTGCTCGTCGCGCAGGAAATCCATCTTGTGCAGGCCCACGCCGTGTTCGCCGGTGCAGGTGCCGTCCATCGCCAGCGCGCGCGCGACGATGCGCTGGTTCAGCCGCTCGGCTTCCTCGGCCTCGCGCGGGTCGGCCGGGTTGGCCAGGATCGCCACGTGGAAGTTGCCGTCGCCCACATGGCCGAGGATCGGCGCCGGCAGAAAGCTTTCGGCGGTGTCGCGCTCGGTCTCGACGATGCACTCGGCCAGCCGAGAGATCGGCACGCACACGTCGGTGGTGAAGCTGCGGCAGCCGGGCTTCAGTTGCAGGCAGGCAAAGTAGGCGTTGTGGCGCGCGCTCCACAGGCGCGTGCGCTCCTCTGGCGTGGCCGCCCACTGCACGTCGGTGGCGCCGTGATCGCGGGCGATCTCCAGCACCGCCTCGGCCTGCTCCTTGACCGCCGCAGCGCTGCCGTGGAACTCGAACAGCAGCATGGGCTGCTCGGCCAGGCCGAGCTTGCTGTGGGCGTTGACCGCCTTGACCGACAGCGCATCCAGCAGCTCGCAGCGGGCGATGGGGATGCCGAGCTGGATCGTGGCGATCGTGGTGTTGACCGCCGCTTCCACGCTCGGAAACGAGCAGGTGGCGGCACTGATCGCCTCCGGCAGCGGGTAGACGCGCAGCGTGATCTCGGTCATCACGCCGAGCGTGCCTTCGCTGCCCACCATCAGGCGCGTCAGGTCGTAGCCGGCGCTGCTCTTGCGCGCGCGGCCGGCGGTGCGCAGCCGCTTGCCTTCGGCCGTGACCACC
>CAZTUT010000038.1:0-18495 GCA_964616395.1 uncultured Burkholderiaceae bacterium | reverse complement strand
GACGGCGAGCACCCGGTTCATTCGCGACAGGTCGAGCGACACGCCGCCCTGCACCGCGAGCAGGTGGCCTTCGAGCGACGAGCCCACGCCGTAGGGGATCAGCGGCACGCGGTGCTCGGCGCACAGCGAGACCAGCGCCACCACGTCGTCGTCGGTCTCGGCGAACACCACGGCATCAGGCAGCATCGGCGTGTACGGCGACTCGTCGCGCCCGTGGTGCTCGCGCACGGCGGTGGCGGTCGACAGGCGTGCGCCGAACCGATCGGCGAGCTGCTGCGCGAAGGCCGGCGGCAAGGGTTTGCCCTCGGGGCGCAGCGCGAAGGGGGAGGCGGGCGCGTTCATAATGGCTCCGTTGGCCGTTGACCAGGAAACGGCTTTATACCCGCGCCGGCCCCGTGCCGGCATGCCGCCCCGGCACAGGCCGCGGTTAGGAGACGCAGTTCATGGGCAACCGCCTTTCGCAGATCGCCACCCGCACCGGCGACGACGGCACCACCGGCCTCGGCGACGGCAGCCGCACCCGCAAGGACGCGCTGCGCGTGCAGGCCATGGGCGATGTCGATGAGCTCAACTCGGTGATCGGACTGCTGCTGACAGAGGACCTGCCAGCCGACGTGCGCGCCGACCTGTCCGACATCCAGCACGACCTGTTCGATCTCGGGGGCGAGCTGTGCATCCCCGGCTACACGATGCTCAAGGAAGAGCAGGTGTCGCGGCTCGACGCGCGGCTGGCCCACTACAACGGCGCGCTGCCGCGACTGGCCGAGTTCATCCTGCCGGGCGGCAGCCGCGCGGCCGCGATTGCGCATGTGGCGCGCACCGTGTGCCGCCGCGCGGAGCGCGCGATCGTGGAACTGGGCGCGCACGAAACCATCAACGCCGGGCCGCGCCAGTACGTGAACCGGCTGTCGGATCTGCTGTTCGTGCTTGCGCGCGTGCTCAACCGCGCGGTCGGCGATGGCGACGTGCTCTGGCAGCAGCGCAAGAACCAGCGGGCCGAGCCGCCTGCCACCCCCTGAGCAAAGAGACCGCGCCGCCGGCGCGGGGTGAACAGAACCTCAGGCGGTGCCGCGGGCGGCCATGGCGTCGCGCAGCGACTGCGGGCGGCCGAAGTGGTAGCCCTGCGCGAGCTCGCAGCCGAGTTCGCGTAGCGCAGCGGCGCTGGCGGCATCTTCCACGCCCTCGGCCACGCTGGCCATGCCGAGCGAGTGCGACAGCGTGAGCGCGGAGCGCACGATCTGCAGGCTGCGCTCGGAGCGGCTCATGCCCAGCACGAACGCCTTGTCGATCTTCAGGCTCGAAAACGGCAGCGTCTGCAGATAGTCGAGGCCGGCATAGCCGGTGCCGAAGTCATCCAGCGCAATGTGCACGCCCACCGCCTGCAGCCGCTTGAATGCCTCCAGCAACTGATCCATCCGGCTGACCAGCATGGTCTCGGTCAGTTCGATGTGCAGTTGCGAGGGCGGGCAGCGGTGGCGCGCCAGCGCCGAGGCAATCAGATCGGGCGTGTGCGGGCTCATCACCTCGGCGGCCGACAGGTTGATGCTGACGAAAGGCTCGCGCCCGTCATTGGCATGGCACAGCGTGCGCAGCCGTGCCCAGTCGGCCAGTGCACGTTCGATCACCCAGCGGCCGAGCCGGTGCACGAGGCCGGTGCGCTCGGCCAGCGCAACGAACTCAACCGGGCTCACCGCGCCGAGCGTGCCGTGCTGCCAGCGCGCGAGCGCCTCGAAGCCGGCGAACGTGCCATCGCGCAGATTGACGATCGGCTGATAGTGCAGATCGAGTTGATGGCCATCGATCGCCGAAGCGAGATCAGTGGCCAGCGTCATCGAGCGCAGCGCTGCGTTGCTGACGGTGCCTGTCGGTCGATCTGCACTGGTCGAGGTCGGCATCTCACCGGCTGCGCCGGGCGGCGTGCGGACCCACGCCAGCAGCGACTGGATCAGATACTGGATCACCGGATCGGCGGCGTCGATGAGCCGCGACATGTGCGCCCAGTCGATCCGCACCAGTTGCGTGGGCAGCAGCGTGCGCACCGAGGCGCTGCGGGGCTTGCCGTCCAGTGGCGCGACCTCGCCGAACATCGCGCCGCGGCTGAGGATCGCCAGCCGTTCGTGCCCGGCCGGCGTGAAGCGGAACACCTCGACGCAGCCGTCTTCGATCAGGAACGCCGCATCGCCGGGCTCGCCCTCGCGGCAGACGATGGCGTTACTCGGCAGCGACAGCCGGACCGGCTGCCCGGCCGGCAATGAAGCCAGCAGGAAGCCGGATGCGGGGCTGGCGGCGGGGTCCATCGCAGGCGGCGTTGTCGTCGACTTGAGTTCAGAGGCCATTGCGCTCTCGCGCTCTACGGTCCTGCAACCTCAAAAGCAACTGAGGTGCACATCGGATGCCTGACGTCAGGCAGGCCTAGCGTTTATACGCGATGCCGGTGGATTGACGAATCGAATTTTCACACTGCCGGTGAATTACGCCACGCAAGTTGCCTCTTGCGCCGTACGTCACTTGCCCGACTGATTGGCCGCGCGCAGCCGCCGCGCCCGCACGCCGGCCGCCAGCGTATCGAGCAGGCTGACGCTGTCGTCCCACCCCAGGCAGGCGTCGGTGATCGACTGGCCGCGTACCAGCGGCGTGCCGGGCACCAGATCCTGGCGGCCGGCCACCAGATGGCTCTCGATCATCATGCCCACCACGCGCATCTCGCCCGCGGCCATCTGCTCGGCCACTGCCGCGGCCACGCCGAGCTGGTTCTCGTGCTTCTTCTGGCTGTTGGCGTGCGAGGCGTCGATCATCAGCCGCTGCGCCAGGCCGTTGCGTGCCAGTTCCTGACAGGCGGCGTCAACGCTGACGGCGTCGAAGTTCGGCCCCTTGCTGCCGCCGCGCAGGATGATGTGGCAGTCCTCGTTGCCCTTGGTCGAAACGATGGCCGAGTGACCGCCCTTGGTCACCGACAGGAAGTGGTGCGGCTGCTGAGCGGCGCGGATCGCTTCGGCGGCGATGCGCACGTTGCCGTCGGTGCCGTTCTTGAAGCCGACCGGGCACGACAGGCCGCTGGCCAGTTCGCGGTGCACCTGGCTCTCGGTGGTGCGGGCGCCGATCGCGCCCCAGGCCACGAAGTCGGCGATGTACTGCGGTGTGATCATGTCGAGGTACTCGCAGCCGGCGGGCACGCCCGAGGCGTTGATCCCCATCAGCAGCTCGCGCGCCACGCGCAGGCCATGGTTGATGCGGAAGCTGCCGTCGAGGTCCGGATCGTTGATCAGGCCCTTCCAGCCGACCGTGGTGCGCGGCTTCTCGAAGTAGACGCGCATCACCACTTCGAGATCGGCCGCCAGCCGGTCGCGCTGCGTCTTGAGCCGGCGCGCGTACTCGAGGGCCGCATCGGGATCATGGATCGAGCAGGGGCCGATCACCACCAGCAGCCGGTCATCCATGCCATGCAGGATCCGGTGCGCGGCGGCGCGCGCCTCGTGCACGGTGCGGCTGGCCACCTCGTCGCAGGGAATCTCGCGCAGCAGATGGGCTGGCGGGGTCAGCTCCTTGATCTCCTTGATGCGCAAATCGTCGGTCATGAATCGCATGCTGCGGGCTCCATCCATTGCCAGCCTCTTTCCGGTGCGTGCCGTCGCCCCGGAGCCAGGCCAAAAAAAACGCCAGGCTTTCGGGGCCTGGCGGTTCGGGTTGTTTCGGTTTCGCTGTGTTTCGGTGCGCGCCGATCAACTCTTTCCCGCCAGAGGCCGGAAAAAGCCGTAAAAGTACGAAAAGAAGCGGATGCGCATGGTGTCGGACAGCGAGCGCCACAATTGGCGCAGTGCGGAATGTACCCGGGTTTGCCCACGGGCGGCAAGGCGGCGTGGCGCCCGCGCTTCAGCGCACGAAGAAGAACAGGGTCAGGTGGAAGAACACCGGCGCGGCAAACGACAGCGCCTCGATGCGCCCGAGCACGCCGCGCGCCAACGGCGCGCCGCCCTCCAGCCACACATCGCGCGCCCCAAGGCTCTGCTTGACTGCGGCCAGCACCTGGCCGCCCATGAAGCCGGCGCTGACGATCGCGGCAGCCATCAGCACCGACTGCCACCACGTGAACGGCGTCAGCCACCAGAGCGCGCCGCCCGCGAGTGTTGCGCCGATGCCGCCAATGGCCACGCCCTCCACGCTCTTGGCCGGGTTCGAGCGTAGCGGCGTGCGGCCGACCGCCGCACTGGCGGCCAGCGCCAGCAGCTCGGACAGGTACAGCACCAGCAGGAAGTACAGCAGCAGCAGCGCGCCGCGCTCCTCGTGGCCCGGGATCGACAGCGTGGCGATGGCCGGCGCGTGGGATACGCAGTAGATGCTGATCATCAGGCCCCACTGCACCTTGGCCACGCGATCGAGAAAGCGCTCGGTGTCGGGCCGCAGCGCGCTGAGCATCGGCAGCAGCAGGAACAGGTAGACCGGGATCATCACCGCGTAGATCTCGTACAGGCCGCTGGCCACCAGCACGTACTGCAGCGGGATCGCGACATAGAAGGCCAGCACCAGTGGCCAGTAGTCGGAGCCGCGGGTCGGCGTCAGCGCCACGAACTCGCGCAGCGCGAAGAACGAGCCGATCGCGAACACCACGGTCAGCGCGCCGCCGCCGAGCGCGAAGGCCAGCGCGAACACCAGCACGATGCCCCAGGCGCCGCGGATGCGCTGGTTCAGTTGCGCGATCCACGCCGTCTGTTCCGGCGCGGTGGCGCGCTGCGCCAGCCAGACGCCGAGGCCGGTGGCCACCGCCTGCAGCGCGACCAGCGCCGCGAGCACCACGAGAAAGGTTTCGTTCAGGTTCATTGCGAATCAGCCTGCGGCCAGGTCGATCACCGCGGCGCGCGCCCGGCTCAGAAAGGCCTCGCGCGACTCGTCCGCCACGCGCGCCAGCGGCGCACCGAAGCGCACGGTGCTGATGATCGGCACCGGCAGCAGCGCGCCCTTGGGCAGCGAGCGGTGCAGGTTGTCCAGGTAGACCGGGATCAGCTCGACCTGCGGAAACGCCTGGCTCAGGTGGTACAGACCGGCCTTGAACGGCCCCGGCAGCGGCTGCGGCGCGCGCGTGCCCTCGGGAAAGATGATCAGCGAGAAGCCGTGTTCCAGCGCGTCGCGTAGCGGGTCGAGCGGATCGGCGTTCGGGTCCTCGCGCGCGCGATCGATCATCACCACGTTCAGTTCCTGCTCGGCGATGCGCTGGCGTACGCCGCCCTTGCCCCAGTAGTCGCGCGCCGCCACCGGTCGCGTGTTGGCGCGCAGGCTGGCCGGTAGCGCCGCCCACAGCACCAGCGTGTCCATGTGGCTGCTGTGGTTGGCAAAGTAGATGCGCTGCGCGGCGGTGGGCACGCTGCCGATCCAGCGCGGGTAGGCGCCCACCAGCAGACGGGCCAGGAACACCAGCGGAGGCAGCAGGCGGATCGGCATCGGTCGTGGTGGGGGCGGAGGCCGGGGGCGGAAAAGACACTCAACGGCAGGAACTGACGCGCACTGCGGGCTGGCGCGGCGGAGGGCGCCGGCCGCGTCAGCGGATCATGGGATCAGCGCATCACTGCGTCAGCGAAGAAGCGGCTCAGCGGGTTTGCGGCTGTGCGTCTGCGCTCAGCCGCCCGTGCCGCCCACGGTCAGGCCCTCGATCCGCAGCGTGGGCTGACCGACACCCACCGGCACGCTCTGGCCGTCCTTGCCGCAGGTGCCCACGCCGGAATCCAGCGCCATGTTGTTGCCGATCATCGTCACGCGCGTCAGCGCGTCGGGGCCGTTGCCGATCAGCGTGGCGCCCTTGACCGGCGCGGTCAGCCGGCCGTCTTCGATCTGCCAGGCCTCGGCCATGCTGAACACGAACTTGCCGCTGGTGATGTCGACCTGGCCGCCGCCGAAGTTGCTGGCGTAGATGCCCTTCTTGACCGAGCGGATGATCTCCTCGTGCTCGTGCGAGCCGCCCAGCATGTAGGTGTTGGTCATCCGCGGCATCGGCAGGTGCGCGTAGCTCTCGCGGCGGCCATTGCCGGTGGGCGCGACCTTCATCAGCCGCGCATTGAGCGAGTCCTGGATGTAGCCGCGCAGGATGCCGTCTTCGATCAGCACGGTGCGCGAGGTGGCGTTGCCTTCGTCGTCGATCGACAGCGAGCCGCGCCGGTCGGGCAGGGTGCCGTCGTCGATCACGGTCACGCCGGGGCTGGCCACGCGCTCGCCGATGCGGCCGGAGAACACGCTGGAGCCCTTGCGGTTGAAGTCGCCTTCCAGCCCGTGGCCGACTGCCTCGTGCAGCAGGATTCCAGGCCAGCCCGGTCCCAGCACTACCGTCATCTCGCCAGCCGGCGCCGGCCGCGCGGCGAGGTTGGTCAGCGCCATGTCGACCGCCTGGCGCGCATAGTCGGCCAGCACCGCGTCGCTGAAGTGGCTCAGGTCGACACGGCCGCCGCCGCCGCTGGCACCCTGCTCGCGGCGGCCGTTTTCCTCGGCGATCACCGACAGCGACAGCCGCACCAGCGGGCGCACGTCGGCCGCGATCAGGCTGTCGCCCTTGCGGTCGCTGCGTGCGACCAGTACCACGTCGTACTCGGCACCCAGACTCGCCATCACCTGGCGCACGCGCGGATCGCGCGCACGGGCCATCTGCTCGACCCGCTCCAGCAGCCGGACCTTGGCCGCTGCGTCGAGCGAGGCCACCGGATCGGAGGCGATGTACAGCGGCTGCGCCGAGCGCGGCTTCAGCGCGCCGACACGCCGGCTGCCGTTGCCGCCGCTGCGCGCGATCGAGCGCACGGCATCGGCCGCTTCGTTCAGTGCGGCCTCGGAGATGTCGTCGGAATACGAGAACGCGGTGCGGTCGCCTGCCACCGCGCGCACGCCCACGCCCTGCTGGATGTCGAAGCTGCCGCTCTTGACGATGCCTTCCTCGAGCGAGAACGACTCGTTGCGCGTGTACTGGAAGTACAGGTCGGCGTAGTCGGCGCGGTGTGCGAACACCCGTGCCAGCGCGGCCTGCAGCTGGCTCTCATCGAGCCCGTAGGGCGCGAGCAGCAGGCTGCGGGCGGTGGCCAGGTGGTTGAAGGCGGGATCGGCGGGCGTCATGGGCGCGCGGGGCTCCAGGCGGAACGTTGATCGATGGGGGCAGACGTTACAGCACGCGATGCGCGAGGGCCGGCAACTGGCCGCGCAGCCGCATTGTCAGATGGGGCGTGATGTCGCCAATCGCAAGGCCCGGACCCTCGGCATGGCGGGCGACCACGTTGCCCCAGGGGTCGATCAGCATCGAATGGCCGAAGGTGGCGCGGCCGTTCTCGTGTACGCCGCCCTGGGCCGAGGCCAGCACGTAACAGAGGTTCTCGATGGCGCGCGCCTTCAGCAGTGTTTCCCAGTGGGCGCGGCCGGTCGTCGCCGTGAAGGCGGCCGGTACCAGGATCAGGTCGGGCTGGCCCATCGCCCGGAACAGCTCCGGGAAGCGCAGGTCGTAGCAGACCGACAGGCCGATCTTCAGGCGCACGCCGGCGCGGCTGGTCATCTCGAACGTGGCCACGTCGGTGCCTGGCTCGATGGTGCGCGCTTCGTCGTAGCTCTCGTCGCCCTGGCTGAAGCTGAACAGGTGGATCTTGTCGTAGCGCGCCGCGCGCCGGCCCTGCGGGTCGTACACCAGCACGGTGTTACGCACGCGCTGCGGCGTGCTGGCCGCCATCGGCAACGTGCCGCCGACCAGCCAGACGCCGTGGCGCCGCGCCTGCTCGGCCAGGAAGTCCTGGATCGGCCCCTGGCCGTCGGGCTCGCGAAGCGCGACCTTGTCGCCGTCGCGCGCGCCCATCAGGCAGAAGTACTCGGGCAGCACAACCAGTTCGGCGCCGGCGTCAGCCGCCTGGGAAATCAGTTCGCCGGCGGCGCGCAGGTTGGCGTCGAGCGCGATGCCGGACACCATCTGGACCGCGGCGACGCGCACGGTCGGGCCGGAGTCGGGTGCAGGGTGGGTTGTCATGACGCGCATCTTATTCCGCGCCGCGCCGGGACTTGGCAGTCCGGTCTTGCCGCGTCCGGGGGCATCGCGCAACCTGTCCTCGGGTGCCGGCGTCACGCGGTGGCATTGACTTGGTGCCGCGCACCGGGCCGCGCAGGTTCCTAGAATGCGGCAGCAGCCGGCGCCTCGCCAGCGTGCGCATTTTTGCCCGAAGCCTGCCATGTCCAACTCGCACGATGACAACCTGCCGCTGATCGAGCGCGGCGCGCGCGCCGCGCTGAGCGCCAGCCGCTATGTGACCCGTGCGCTCGGGCCGCAGCGCGCCGCCGACGAGGCGGCGGCCGTTGCTGCGCTCACCGCCGTGGCGGCAGCACCCTGGGACGAGGCGCGGCTTGCCACGCGCTTGACCGAGCTGCTTGCGGCGCCGCGGGCGGGTGCCGACGCGCTGCGCGTCGCGCTGCGGCACCTGCGGCGCGAGGCGATGCTCGGCCTGATCGTTCGCGATGCGGCGGGCGTGGCCACGCTCGACGAGGTGACCAGCACCATGACCCTGCTGGCCGAACTGTCGGTGCGCCGGTTGTGCGCGGCACTGGGTGCCGAGCTGGCCGCGACGCATGGCGTGCCGATGAGCGCTGACGGCACGCCGCAGGACCTGCTGGTGGTGGCGATGGGCAAGGGGGGCGGCGGCGAGCTCAATGTCTCGTCGGACCTCGACCTGATCTACGTGTACGACGAGGGCGGCGAAACCGCGCCGCACGGCGCGTTCACCGGCACGCGCTCGCTGTCGAACCACGAGTTCTTCGAGCGCCTCGGCCGCCGCCTGGCGGCGGCACTGTCGGAAACCACGGCCGACGGCTTCGTGTTCCGCATCGACCTGCGGCTGCGGCCGAACGGCGACTCCGGGCCGCTCGCCGTGTCGACCGCGATGCTGGAGGAATACCTGCTGCGCCAGGGCCGCGAGTGGGAGCGCTTTGCGTGGCTCAAGGGGCGCGTGATCTCGGCGCCGGTGTTCGCCGACGAAGCGGCCTTTGCCGCACAGGTCAAGGCACTCGAATCGACGGTGCGGCCGTTCGTGTTCCGCAAGTACCTCGACTTCAACGCGGTGGCCGCATTGCGCGGACTGCACGAGATGATCCGCGCCGAGACGCAGAAGAAGAGCGCGCGCGGGAAGAGCGGCCACCGCGACCACGACGATAACGTCAAGCTCGGCCGCGGCGGCATCCGCGAGATCGAGTTCATCGCGCAGACCTTCCAGATCATGCGCGCCGGCCGCGAGGCGCGGCTGCGCGGCCGCCGCACCGTGGACACGCTGGCGATGCTGGCGCAGCTCAACATCGTTGCGCCCGATACCTGCCGGCGACTGGCCGAGGCCTATGCGTTCCTGCGTCGGCTCGAACATGCGCTGCAGTACGTGGACGACGCGCAGACGCACCTGATACCGCCCGGCATCGACGAGCGCGCCCGCGTGGCCGCGCTGCTCGACCTGCCGGTCGACGAGATGATGGCGCGCTACCTGGCCACGCGCGAATTCGTGGCGGCCACCTTTGACGCGATCTTTTTGCCACCCGATGAAGGTGCCGCCGGTGGCGCTGCCGCAGTCCCCCCAGGCGCGGCGTCGGGGGCTGCAGCACCGCTGCGCATCGCGGCGGCTGCGCCCGGCGCCGACGCCTCGCCGGCGCTGATCGAGCGACTGACTGCGCGCGGCTTTGCCGATCCGAACAGCACCGCCGCGCGGCTGCAGGCGCTGATGGGGTCGCGCCGCGTGCTGGCTGCCAGCGAGGGTGCGCGCCAGGCGATCGAGCGGCTGCTGGAGCGCGCGATCGACGCGATCGGCGAGCGCAACGCCGAGGAAGGCGCGGTGCACGACGTCGGTCCCGACGAAGTGCTGTCGCGCTTCGCCCAGCTGCTCGAAGTGGTGGCCCAGCGCAGCACCTACATCGCGCTGCTCAACCAGTACCGCGGCGCCTTCAACCGGGTGCTGCGGCTGCTGGCGTCGAGCCGCTGGGCCACCGACTACCTGGTACGCCATCCGATCCTGCTCGACGAGCTGCTCGACGAGCGCGTCAGCGAGCGCGAGATCGTGCTGTCGGACTGGATCGCCTGGGGCGCCGACACGCGCGAGCAGCTCGCCGCCCATGCCGGCGACGTCGAGCGCCAGATGGACCTGCTGCGCGATGGTCACCATGCGCAGCTGTTCCGCCTGCTGCTGCGCGACCTCGACGGCCGGCTCAGCGTGGAGCGGCTCGCCGACCATCTGTCGCTGCTGGCCGATCAGGCCGTGGCGGTGGCGCTGGAGGGTGCGTGGGCCAGCCTGTCGAGGCGCCATCGCGAGGTGCCGGCCTTCGCGGTCATCGGCTACGGCAAGTGGGGGGGCAAGGAGCTGGGCTATGCGTCCGACCTCGACCTCATCTACCTGTTCGATGATCCGCACCCCGATGCGCCCGAGGTCTACGGCCTGCTCGGCCGGCGCCTGGTCAACTGGCTGACCGCGCTGACCTCCAGCGGCCAGCTGTTCGACATCGACCTGCGGCTGCGGCCCGACGGCGCCAAGGGCCTGCTGGTGTCGTCGATCGAGGCTTTCGAGAAGTACCAGCGTGCCGATGATGGCGTGGGCGCATGGACCTGGGAGCATCAGGCGCTGACGCGAGCGCGCTTCTGCTGCGGCGATGCCGCGCTCGGCGCGCGCTTCGAGGCACTGCGCAACGAGGTGCTGTCGCGCCCGCGCGATCTGGCGCAGTTGTGCGCCGAGGTGCGCACGATGCGGCAGAAGATGCACGACGGCCACCCGAATCGCACCGCGCAGTTCGACCTCAAGCACGACGCCGGCGGCATGGTCGACATCGAGTTCATCGTGCAGATGCTGGTGCTGGCCCACGCGCACGACCATCCGCGCCTGCTCGGCAATCTCGGCAACATCGCGCTGCTCGGCATCTCGGCCGATGAAGGTCTGATCGATCCGGCGCTGGCGACCGCCTGTGCCGATGCCTACCGGCACTACCGGAAGCTGCAGCATCGGCTGAGGCTCAACGGCGCCGAGTACGCGCGCGTGGAGCCGGCCGAGGTCGGCGCCGAGAGCGCGGCGGTGCGCGCACTGTGGCAGGCGGTGCTCGACGCCGGCGCGGCGCCCGCCGCCGCCGCATGACGCCGGGCGAGCCCACGTGTCGATCCGGCATCTGCCGCGCACGGTCTGGTTGCTCGGCGCGATCAGCCTGCTGAACGACGCCGCCTCGGAGCTCGTCTATCCGCTGCTGCCGCTGTACCTGGCCACGGTGCTGGTGGCCGGCCCGTCGGTGCTGGGGCTGATCGAAGGCGCCGCCGAGGCGGCCAGCAGCCTGCTGAAGCTCGCCTCCGGCATGTTGTATGACCGGCATGGCCGCGCCAAGCCGTTCATCGTGGCCGGCTACAGCATCGCGGCGATCGCGCGGCCGCTGATTGCGCTGGTGGCGGTCTGGCCGGTGCTGCTGCTGGTACGCGTTGGCGATCGCATCGGCAAGGGCTTGCGTTCGTCGCCGCGCGATGCGCTGCTGGCGCGCTCGGTCGACGGCGGCCGTCGTGGACTCGCGTTCGGCGTGCATCGGGCGATGGACAACGCTGGCGCGGTCATCGGACCGCTGGCCGCGGCTGCGCTGCTGGCGTGGCAGGTACCGATCCGCGACATCCTGCTGTGGACCGCGCTGCCCGGCGCGCTGTGCGTGGCGCTGGCGCTGTCGCTGCGCGAACCGGCGCCGCTGCGTGTGGCCGCTTCGCCAGGCGGCGCGCAGGCCGGTACGCGCGGCGAGGCAACGGCGCGTGATGCGCGGCCGCCGTTGCCCGCGGGATTCCGCCGGCTGCTGTGGGCGGTGGCGCTGTTCACCTGCGGACAGGCGTCGCAGACCTTCCTGCTGCTGCGCGCGACCGATGCCGGCATGCCGCCGGCGCAGGTCGCCCTGCTGTGGGCGGCGGTGGCCGCCACGACGATGCTGCTTGGCGTGCCGCTGTCGGCGTGGTCGGATCGGGTTGGCCGTCTGCGGCCGATGGCGCTTGGCTGGGCGCTATATGCGCTGGTGTTCGCCGGCTTCGGTCTGGCGACCTCGGTGCCGATGTTCTGGCTGCTCGCGATCGGCGTCGGTCTGTATCAGGCGCTGACCGAGGGCGCGGAGCGCGCGCTGATTGCCGATCAGGTGCCGGCGGCCCAGCTCGGCACCGCCTACGGCACCTACTACCTGATCAAGGGCCTGCTGCTGCTGCCTGCCTCGGCGCTGTTTGGGGTGCTGTGGCAGTACGGCGCTGCCGCGCTGGCCTTCGGCCTCGCAGCGATGTGCGCGGTGGCCGCGCTTGCGCTGCTGCTGCTGTGGGTACGGCCGGCGCTGGCCGTCGCCGAACGCAGGCGCGCTGCCTGAAGACGCACAACGGCCAGCCGCCGACGGATAGCGCGTTACAGGAACCGCAGCGCCGTGTAGACCGCCATGCCGACCACGATGGTCAGCATCATGCTGCGCACGGTCAGCATCGTGATCACGCCTGCCAGCGCAGCGATCAGTTTCGGGTCGGCGATGCTGGTGGCCAGCGATCCCTGGGTCAGCAGCACTTCCGGCGCCACCAGCGCGGCCAGCGCGCAGGCCGGCGCGTAACGCATCGCGTGCTGGACCCGCTCCGGCAGCGGAATCCGGTCGCCCAGCACCAGGAAGAACGAGCGCGTCAGCACCGTCACGCCGGTCAGTCCGATGATCACCGCCCAGATGTACAGATCTTTCATCGGTTCACGTCCTTCATGGGGCTGCCCTCATGCGCTCGCGCGTGATCTCGGCGGCCATCGCGGCGGCAATACCGACCACCACCGCGGTCACCAGCCCGAGCTTCAGCGGCAGCGGGTAGGCGAGCACGGCAACTGCGCCCGCCACCAGCGCGCCCGCCAGCGCGGGAACGCTGTTGATCATGGGCACCGTGAACGCGATCAGCGCGAGAATCGCTGCGTACTCGAGGCCCCAGCTGCCTGGTACCTGCCCCGCAAGGAAGATGCCGATGATCGACATCGACTGCCAGCTGAGCCAGTTGGACGCCGCGATGCCGAGGAAGAACCAGACCCGCCGGGTTGGCAGCAGCGGATCGGCATGATCCTCGCCGCGCGACTTCTCGGCGGTCCAGCGCTGCACGCAGACAGCAAAGCCCAGATCGCTGGTGCAGTAGCCGAGCAGCAGCCGCTTGCCGAGCGGATAGCGTGCGAAGTACGGATACAGGCCGATCGAGAAGATGGTGAAACGCAGGTTGACCACGATCGCGGTCAGCAGCACGACCCAGATTGGCGCCTCGGCGGCGATCAGCGGCAGCGCGGCCAGTTGCGCGCTGCCTGCAAACACCAGCAGTGTCATGCCGAGTGCCTGCGCCTCGGTCAAGCCGGTCTTGACCATGGCCACGCCGGTCACCAGGCCCCAGGTGCCAGTGGCCACCAGCGCCGGAAGCGCCGCGCGCATGCCCTCGAAGAAGGCAGCGCGTCGCACTGGCGCCAGCGGTGGCGCCCCGAAAAGGCTGTGCTGCTTCATGCCGCAGCGGGCGTGGCGCGGCGTTGCTGCAAGAGCAGCCAGACGATCGCCAGTGTCGTCAGGATCACCGGCGGCAGCGACCACAGATTCAAGTCGAGCCAGCCCGTGGCGGACAGCAGCGCGCCCGAGGCTGCCGACGACGTGATCATCGTCAGGAATACCGCGAGGTCATTGACGCCCTGCACCTTGGCCTTTTCGGCGGCCGTGTAGGTGCGCGTGAGCAGCGTGGTGGCGCCGGTGAACATGAAGTTCCACGCGATGCCGAGCAGGAACAGCGAACTCCAGAAGTGCCAGTAGCTGAGCCCCGCGTGGGCTACCGCCACCGTGACGAACATCAGCACGCAGCCGGTGACCATCACCTGCAGCACGCCGAAGCGCTTGATCAGACTGCCGGTGAAGAAGCCCGGCGCGAACATCGCGATCACGTGCCACTTGATGACGTCGGCCGCCTCGGGGTAACCGAAGCCGCATACCTTCATCGCCAGTGGCGTGGCCGTCATCAGCAGGTTCATCGCGCCGAAGCTGATGGCGCCGGTCAGCACGGCGACGATGAAAGCCGGCTGGCGCGCGATGAGCGACAGCGGTCGTGCGCTGCCAGCGGCGTGGCGGATCGGCAGCGGCAGCTTGAGGAAGCTGATCAGCACGAGCGCGATGATGGCCACGAGCGCCAGCGACAGATAGGTCCCGGCGAACTGCGCGCTCAGCAGACCGCGCGTGAGCTTGCTCATCTCGGGGCCGACGATGCCGCCGGCGATGCCGCCCGCGAGCACCCAGGAGATCGCGCGCTCCTTGAGCGTGGGGGCGTAGGCGTCGGCCACGTCGGCCGCGGCAAAGCGCAGGTACTGCGCGAACGCGTTGTAGAGGCCGACCGTGAAGGTGCCGGCGCACAGCAGCGCGAAGCTGCCGGTCAGCACGGCGAAGGCCGCGATCGCGGTGCCGAGCACGCCCATGGCCGAACCGAACATGAAGCCCGCGCGGCGGCCGAGTCGACCCATGATGATCGAGGCGGGCACCGTGGTCAGCGCCGAGCCGACGATGTAGGTCGTCACAGGCAATGTCGCCCACAGCGGCGAGGGCGCGAGCGCCAGGCCGGCCAGGCCGTTGATCGTGATCAGCGTGACGTTATTGACGTACAGCAGCGCCTGGCAGAGCACGAGCAGGGTGATCTGGCGCCGCGCCGTTGAGGGGCGGGAATCCGATTGCACGCGCGCAGTATAGGTCGGGCATCGGTCACGCGGCGGCGTGTTCGATAGAATCAGAAATGCATTCCGGTAGCGACCGCGGCGCGGGCGCGTTGGCGCGGGCGAGTGTTTCGCTGAGCGGACCCGGAAACCTGAGCGATGGGGAGAACACGATGTCGATGTCGGACCGCGACGGCTGGATCTGGTATGACGGCAAACTGGTGCCGTGGCGCGAGGCGAACACGCACGTGCTCACGCACTCGCTGCACTACGGACTGTCGATCTTCGAGGGCGTGCGCGCCTACAACACGGTCGATGGTCCGGCGATCTTCCGCCTGCGCGAGCACACCGAGCGACTGTTCAACTCGGCGCGCGTCTACATGATGAATATCCCGTTCACGCAGGAGCAGATCAACGACGCGCACCGCGAAGTGATCCGCGCCAACAAGCTCGACGGCGGCTATCTGCGGCCCATCGTCTTCTACGGTTCGGAGAAGCTCGGCGTCAGTCCCAAGGGCAACCAGGTGCACGTGGCGATCGCTGCCTGGCCCTGGGGCGCCTACCTCGGTGAAGAAGGGCTCAAGCGCGGCATTCGCGTCAAGACCTCGTCTTACCAGCGGCATCACATCAACGTGTCGATGGTGCGTACCAAGACCGGCGGCAACTACGTGAACTCGATCCTCGCCAACATGGAGGCGATCAACGCCGGCTATGACGAGGCGCTGCTGCTCGACACCCAGGGCTTCGTGGCCGAGGGCGCGGGCGAGAACCTGTTCATCGTGCGCGACGGCAAGGTGTTCGAACCCAACATGGTGTCGGGCCTGATCGGCATCACGCGCCGCACCGTGATCGATCTGGCGGCCGAACTCGGCTACACGGTCACGCAGATGCCGATGACGCGCGACGACGTGTACCTGGCCGACGAGGCTTTCTTTACCGGCACCGCCGCCGAGGTCACGCCGATCCGCGAACTCGACGGCCGCGCCATCGGCGCCGGCAGTCGCGGTCCGGTGACCGAGAAGATTCAAACGATGTTCTTCGATGCGGTCAACGGCCGCGTGCCGAAGTTCAAGCACTGGCTGACCCCGGTCTGATCGGCGCCTTCACCCGCGCTTCTCGCGAACTGCTGCCCATGAATGCCGAGCTTCCCGTCGTCGAACTGCTGGCCAAGGACCTGCCGGCGTTCTGTCCCAATCCGCAGATGCCGGTGTGGAACCATCATCCGCGCGTGTTCCTCGATGTCGGCCACAGCGGTCAGGCGATGTGCCCGTATTGCGGCACCCGCTACCGGCTGAAGGCGGGCGAGGTCGTCAAGAGCCACGGCTGACGAGGCTGCGGTGCCGCGCCTGTCCAAGCCGATGCTGTTCTCCTCGCCTGCCGAGTGCGAGCAGGCGTTTTACGAGGCGCTCGAGGCGGGCGATGCCGACCTCGTCGCCGACCTCTGGCTCGATGACGAGGATGTCTGCTGCGTCCACCCCGGCGGGCCGCGGTTGGTGGGCGCGGCCGCGGTCCGCGCGTCGTGGGCGGCGATTCTTGCCAATGGCGCGCTCAACATTCGCGCCACTGCGCGCAAGAGCGTGGAGACGCCCTCGCTGGCCGTGCACAACGTGATCGAGGAGATCATGCTGCTGCAGGGCCGCGGCCAGCAGGTGGTGCAGGTGATCGCCACCAACGCCTACGTGAAGACGCCGGCCGGCTGGAAAATGGTGCTGCATCAGGCCTCGCAGGCCGCCGAGGGCGTGACCGAAGACGTGGTCGCGCCTAGCGGCCCGCTGCACTGAGCTTCACCCGCCGTGCCGCGGATTGACTCCGCCTACCGGGCGCCGGCCTGGTTGCCCGGCGGGCATGCGCAGACCATCGTCGCCGCGCGCGGTATCGCGCTGCCGCGCGTCACCTATCGGCGCGAGCGCTGGCCCACGCCGGACAGCGACTTCATCGACGTCGACTTCGCGCAGCCCGAGCCTGACGCTGAGGCCGCGCCGCTGCTGCTGCTGTTTCACGGCCTCGAAGGCGATTCGCAGTCGCACTATGCGCGCAGCGTGATGCGGGCCGCGGCCGACCGCGGCTGGCGCGGGCTCGTCGTGCACTTTCGCGGCTGCTCCGGCGAGCCCAACCTGACGCCGCGCGCCTATCACTCCGGCGATTCCGACGAAGGCGACTGGATCCTGCGGCGCGTGCATGCGCGCTGGCCGCAGGCGCCGCTGCATGCCGTGGGCATCTCGCTCGGCGGCAACATGCTGGCCAAGTGGCTGGGCGAGCGCGGCAGCGACGCCGGCTTCGTGCGCGCTGCCGCCTCCATCGGCTCGCCGCTCGATCTGGCTGCCGGGGGGGCGGCCATCTCGCGCGGCTTCTCGATGGTTTACACGAAGATGTTCATGGCCACGCTGCGCACCAAGGCGCTGGCCAAGCTGGCGCAGTTTCCCGGCATTGCCGACGCGCAGGCGATTGCCGCCAGCCGCAACCTGTACGAGTTCGACAACGCCTTCACCGCGCCGCTGCACGGCTTTCGCGACACCGACGACTACTGGGCGCGCGCCTCCGCCAAGCCCTGGCTCGGCGGCGTGCGGGTGCCGCATCTGGTGCTCAACGCGCTCAACGATCCGTTCGTGCCCGCCGACAGCCTGCCGACGCCCGCGCAGGTGTCGGACCGGGTCGTGCTGGAGCAGCCGGCCGAAGGCGGACACATCGGTTTCCCGTCGGGGCCGTTCCCCGGCCAGCTCACGTTCCTGCCGCAGCGGCTGTTCGAGTTCTTCGCGCGCGGCGCCTGACCGGCGCGGTGTGCGGCCGGTGCACGGCTGCAGTGTGAGAATGCGCGGATGGACGCCGATGTACTCGCCGCGATTGCCCGATGGCCGAACGTGCCGGCCGTCTATGGCTGGCTGTCGCTGACCGCGCGCGGCGAATGGCGGCTGCGCGGCGAACGGATTGGCAACGCCGCGATCCGCGCGTTCTTCGATCGCAACTACGCCAGCGATACCCAGGGCCGCTGGTACGTGCAAAACGGACCGCAGCGCGTCTACGTGGCGCTGGAGGCCACGCCGTGGATCTATCGGCTGGATGCACAGGGCGTCAGCACGCACACCGGGCTGAGGCCGGAGCGGTGCGGCGGCGCCGCCTTGCTCGATGACGGCCGGCTGCTGCTGCTGACCGATCTGGGCTGTGGGATCGTCGATGACCGCGACAGCGCGCGTTGCCTGGATGCGGTGACCGATCTGGACGGCCAGCCGCTGTCGGCTGACGGGCTCGCGCGCTGGATCGAGCGTGATGACTCCGTCGCTCTCGATCCAGCATGTCTTGGACTGGAGGGGCTGCGACAACGTGTTGTGCACTTGCGCACAGACGAGCTACCGGCAGTCTTCGGCTTCGTGCGTAATCCGCCGCCGACCTGAGGAGGATTCGTTGTTGCGCGGCGGATCGTCGTTCCCGCATTCAAGGCAACGCACCCTCAAGTTCCACTCAATCCTGCCGACGCCTTATCTGATGAGCTGTCATCCCCGCGGTCGCCTGTCTGACGCAACGCGCAACGCCGTCGGCCTTGCAGGCCCAGCTTGCCGCAACCAGTCGAACTGACCGGCCGCCGCACCTCATCTCTCCCTCTGGGCACGCCGCCTGCCGCGGCCGCTTGCCCTCCAGTCCTTCATCCCCTCTGCCGTAAACCGTCATGCCGGGTCTCGTCCTGCATCGACGTGGCCTGCGGCACGAACCCGCGCACACCCGCGCACACCCGCGCAGTAACCGAAGCAGTAACCGAAGCACCAACCGAAACGCCGACCGAAGCACCCCCGTACCGTGGCCCTGAGCATCAACACCAACCTGTCGAGCCTTGCGACCCAGCGAGCCC
>CAZTUT010000037.1:15618-21215 GCA_964616395.1 uncultured Burkholderiaceae bacterium | reverse complement strand
ACGCCCTGGTAGACGTTGAAGAACACGATGAAGAACACCAGCGTGAAGCCGAGCGCGACCTTCGACGCGATCCCCAGACCGAACCATACGGCGAAGATGGGCGCCAGGATGACGCGCGGCATCGAATTGGCCGCCTTGATGTAGGGATCGAGAATCGCTGCCGCAACCGGCGACAGCGCCAGCCACATGCCCACGGCAAGCCCGGCCGCGGTGCCGATCAGGAATGCGAGCACCGTCTCCAGCAGCGTCACCCACAGATGGGCATAGATATCGCGCTCCGCAATGAACCAGTCCCAGATGCGCGCAAAGATTGCGACCGGTTCGCCGAAGAAGAATGCCGCCTGCCGGTCGTTCTCGAAGAAGATCGGCGGGATCAGCCCCGGCTTGGTCATCACGTACCAGAAGCCGAACACGGCGACCAGCACCAGCACCTGCCAGATGCGGATGTTGCGCGGATTCGGCTTGATCAACGACCACATGCGATGTACTCGACCTTCGACGCGACGAAAAGAATGGGCAGGGTCATGCGGCCAGCTTCTGCTGCGCGTAACCCTTGAGCACTTCCTCGCGCAGCACGTCCCAGATCGCCTTGTGCAGGTCGATGAAGCGCGGCGTCACACGTACCTCGGCCACGTCGCGCGGCCGCGGCAGATCGACCGTGAACTCGCCGATCGGCCGCGCAGCAGGGCCCGCCGACAGCACCACGACGCGGTCACTCATCGCGATCGCCTCGTCGAGGTCGTGCGTGATGAAAAGCACCGCCTTACGCTTGGCGGCCCACAGGTCGAGCACTTCGTTTTCCATCAACTGGCGGGTCTGGATGTCGAGCGCGGAAAACGGTTCGTCCATCAGAATGATGTCGGGGTCGAGCACCAGCGTCTGCGCCAGCGACGTGCGCTTGCGCATGCCGCCCGACATCTGGTGCGGATAGCGGTCGCCGAAGCCGCCCAGACCGACACGCCGGAGCCAGTCCTCGGCCTGCCGGCGCGCATCGGCTTCGGGGACACCACGGAATTCGAGCCCGGCCATCACGTTGCCGAGCGCCGTCCGCCAGGGCATCAGCGCCTCGGACTGGAACATGTAGCCCGCTCGCCGGTTGACCCCGACCAGCGGTTCTCCGAAGACGGTGACCGATCCGCTCGAGGGCTCCAGCAGGCCTGCGCCGACATTCAGCAGCGTGCTCTTGCCGCAGCCGGTGGGTCCGACCACGCTGACGAACTCGCCCGGCGCGATGTCGAGCGAGACGTCGCGCACCGCCGTGTAGCGCTGCGAGCGGTCATCGCGCGAGATGAACGTGCAGGTGATCGCCGACAGGGACAGCGCTGGAGCGTTCATCGGTTCGGAGACATTGCCCGGGAAGGACGTGATGCCGATCAGCCCTTCGGATACTTGGCGATCGCCTTGCGCACGAAGTCGTTGGTGTAGTTGGCCTTCAGGTCGAGCTTGGCCTTCTGCATCGCCTCATCGACGCTGGCGAGCGCCCGCAGCGCGGTGGTCGAACCGGCATCGGGGAACAGACCGTCGGGCGACAGCGCGCCCTTGGCCTTGAGGAACGCATCGATGTAGATCGCGCGGTCGCCGAGCAGATAGCTCTCCGGCACGCTTTTGATGATGTCGCCCGGACCGGCCTGCTGGATCCACTTGTTGGCACGCACCAACGCGTTGGTCAGCGCCTGCGCGACATTCGGATTCTTCTCCAGGAAAGAGACTGGCGCGTAGAGGCAGGCTGCCGGCATCGGTCCGCCGAAGACCTTCTCGGCCTCGGCCACATCACGCGTGTCGGACACCACCTTGATGTCTCCGGCGCGCTGCAGGATGGTGATCACCGGATCGAGATTGGAGATTGCATCGATCTGGCCGGAACGCAGCGCCGCCACCGCGCCCTGGGCTGCGCCGACGCCGACGATCGATACGTCAGTGGGCTTCAAGCCCGCCTTGGCCAGCACGAAGTTGGCCATGATGTTGGTCGACGAACCTGGCGCGGTCACGCCGATCTTCTTGCCCTTGAGGTCGGCCAGCGTCTTGTAATTGGCCATTGTCTTGTTGCTGACGGCCAGCACAATCTGCGGCGCCCGGCCCTGCAGCACGAAGGCCCGCATCGGCTGGCCCTTGGCCTGCATGTTCAGCGTGTGCTCGAACGCACCGGACACCACGTCGGCGCTGCCGCCCACGACTGCCTGCAATGCGCGCGCGCCGCCGGCAAAGTCGACGACCGAGACCTCAAGCCCCTCGGCTTCGAAATACTTGCGCTGCTCAGCAATGGTCAGCGGCAGGTAATAGAGCAGGTTCTTGCCCCCGACCGCGATCGTGATCTTCTTGCGCTCGAGCGCCTGGGCGCGGACGACGGCGGGCGCGGCCAGCGTCGCGGAAAGCGCGGCCGAGGCCGCCAGAAAGTCTCGACGTTGACGATTGCCGATCTTGCGTTGCATGCGGACCCCCGGATCAATGATGGATGCGTTGCACTGGCGCGATGCGACACAGCCGCCAGACACGTCGGAATGCTACTCGCAGCACGGGGCTCTCGTTCTAGATGGCGCCTGTCGAACGGAGCGTCTCGATTTCATTAGGGGAAAACCCCAGATCCGCGAGCACGCCGGCCGTATGTTCACCCAGGCGTGGGCCCAGCCAGCGGGTGCCGCCCGGCGTGGCCGACAGCTTCGGCGTGACTGCTGGCACGGCCAGCGAACTGCCATCGGGCAGCGGATGCCGCTCGATCATGCCGCGCGCGGCAAACTGCGGATCGGCGAACATGTCGGCCACGCTGTAGATGCGCGACACCGGCACATCGGCCGCATCGAGCACAGCCAGTGCAGCGTCGATGTCGCGCTGCTCGCACCAGGTCTGGATGGCGTTGTCGATCTCGGTGGTGCGCTTGACACGACCGTCGTTGCGCTCGAGCTGCGGATCGCTGGCCAGATCAAGACGGCCGATCGCGGTCATCAGCCGCTTGAAGATCGCATCGCCGTTGCCGGCCACGACGATCGCCTGGCCATCAGCGCAGGTGTAGGTATTCGACGGCACGATGCCGGGCAGCGAACCGCCGGTACGTGTCCGCACCACGCCGGCATGGTCGTACTCGGGCACCGTGCTTTCCATCAGGTTGAACACTGCCTCGTACAGGGCCACGTCGATCATCTGGCCCTCGCCCACACCGCGGCCGCCGGTGGCATCACGGTGGCGCAGCGCCATCAGCGCGCCGATCACGCCGTGCAGCGCGGCGATCGAGTCGCCGATCGAGATGCCAATGCGCACCGGCGGCCGGTCCGGGTGCCCCGACACGTAACGGATGCCGCCCATGCTCTCGCCGATTGCACCAAAGCCCGGCTTGTCGCGCATCGGGCCGGTCTGTCCGTAACCGGACAGCCGCACCATGATCGCGGCCGGATTCAGCGCCCGCAGTTGTTCGTAGCCAAGGCCCCACTTTTCGAGCACGCCAGGTCGGTAGTTCTCGACCACGATGTCGGCGTCGCAGGCCAGCCGCTGCGCAATCTGCTGCGCGCGCGCATCCTTCAGGTTCAGCGTGATCGAGCGCTTGTTACGCGCCTGCACGTACCACCACAGCGAGGTGCCGTCGTGCAGATGGCGCCACGAGCGGATCGGATCGCCGCCGTCGGTCGCCTCGACCTTGATCACGTCGGCGCCGAACTCGGCCATCATGCGCGACGCGAACGGGCCGGCGATCAGCGTGCCCAGTTCGAGCACCTTGACGCCGGCCAGCGGTCCGCGCCCAGCCGGGCCCGGTACGCTGCCCTGCCCCTCGGTCATGCGGCCCCACCCGTGACGAACAGCGCGATCGCCGCCACGATGCCGATCAGCCAGGTAATCGAGCGCAGCGCGGCCGCGTCGGCCAGATAGCAGCCCACGTAGGCGATGCGCGCGACGATGAACGTCACCGCCAGCGCATCGATCCGGTCCTGCGGACCCTGCAGCATCTGCGCGACGATCACCGCCGCGGCAAACAGCGGAAAGGCCTCGAAGCAGTTCTTCTGCGCGTTGTCGGCGCGCTTCGACAGCCCGGTCTGACGATCCAGGAACGCACGCGGATCGCGGTTGTCGTACCGCTCGCGGGTCGAGAACTTGGCAATGCCGGTGGCCGCATACGGCATCAGGCCGGCGGCCAGCACGCACCACAACGCAACGGTCATCTGCATCGGGCTCTCCTTATGCGCTTCGGTCCGATGCCGCTTACGGCGCCGCGCGCCGGTCGAGCATCGCCTGGGCGATGGTGTTGATATCCGTGTACTCGAGCTCCGCACCCGCTGGCACACCACGCGCCAGCCGCGTGACCTTGAGCGCCGGATCGCGGGCGCGCAGCAGCTCGCCAATGTAATGCGCGGTGGCGTCGCCCTCGGGCGTGAACGACGTGGCAATCACCACCTCGCGCACCAGGCCATCGCTGGCGCGCGCCAGCAGGCGCTCCATCTGGATCTCGCGCGGACCGATGCCATCAAGCGGCGCGAGGCGGCCCATCAGCACGAAGTACAGCCCCGAGTAGGCCAGCGACTGCTCGATCATCAGCTGGTCGGCTGGCCCTTCGACCACGCACAGCAGTCCGGGATCGCGGCGCGGACTGGCGCAGGTCTCGCAGATCTCCTGCTCGGTCAGCGTGTTGCAGCGGGCGCAGTGACGCACGCTCGACGCTGCGGCCAGCAGCGCCTCGCCGAGCTGCACCGCGGTGTCGCGCTCGCTTTGCAGCAGATGGAACGCCATCCGCTGCGCCGAGCGCGGCCCGATGCCGGGCAGGCGCTTGAGCGTGTCGACCAACCGATCGAGCGCGGGCGAGAGCTTCATTCAGTGATCCGGCGAATTGAACCGTGGCAGGACCGATGCATACCGCCGCACAGCGAGCCGCTGCAACGTCGATGCTCTGTCAGGCCCACGCCTAGAACGGCAGCTTGAAGCCTGGCGGCATCGGCATGCCGGCGGTCAGCGACGACATCTTCTGCTGCTCGGTCTCGTCGGCGCGGCGCACCGCGTCGTTGAACGCGGCAGCCACCAGGTCTTCGAGCATGTCCTTGTCGTCGCCGACCAGCGACGGATCGATGGCCACGCGTCGCACCTGCTTCTTGCAGGTCATGGTCACCTTGACCATGCCGGCGCCGGCCTGGCCCTCGACCTCCATCTGCGCAAGCTCTTCCTGCATGCGCTTCATGGTGTCCTGCATCTTCTGCGCCTGCTGCATCAGCCCGGCGAGCTGGTTCTTCATCATCGGAGCAAATCCTTATCAGTGGCTGCAAAGTTCATTCGGGTGGTCGGATCGAGCGCGGATCGATCTGCGCACCCAGTTGATCGATCATCTGGCGGACCGTGGGATCGGCGTAGATCGCCTCCTCAGCCGCCTTCTGGCGCTGCGCGCGCGCCTGCTCTTCACGACTGGCGGCAGTCGGACCGGCGGTCGCGCCCACCTCGACGCTGACCCGCATGGGCCGGCCGAAATGCTGGCTCAGGCCGTTGCGCAGCCGCTCGACGTTACCGCTGTCGGCCAGCGCGCGGGTGGGGACCCTCAGCCGGAAGTGATCGCCATCGCACTGGATGAGTTCGGCCTGGGCCGCAAGCTGGCGCGGCATGCCCTGCACCGGCAGGCGCGCAGCAAGCGA
>CAZTUT010000037.1:0-15518 GCA_964616395.1 uncultured Burkholderiaceae bacterium | reverse complement strand
GCGTACTCGTCGGGCGCCAGTGGCAGATCGTTACGTCCATGCAGCGCGATCTGGTAGTAGAGCTGGACCTCATCCGGCGCCAGCGTGGTCGCCAGACGCGCAACCGCGTCGGCATCTTCACCATCATCCTGACTGCCCGGTACGCGCTGCGCCAGCGCAATCCGGTGCAGAAGGCTGGCCAGGTCGCGCAGTCCCTGCGCGAACGAAAAGCTGCGCAACGCCATCTCGTCGGCGATCGCCAGCAGGCCAGCTGCATCGCGCGCAGCAAGCGCATCGAGCACGCGCACCAGCAGCGTGGTGTCGATCGCGCCGAGCATCGCGCGCACCGCCTCCAAAGTCACCTTGCCGGCGCTGTAGGCAATCGCCTGATCAAGCAGCGACAGCCCGTCGCGCATCGACCCGCGTGCCGCGTGACCCAGCATGCGCAGCGCCGCCGGCTCGGCCTCGATCCCCTCGTGGCCAACGATCGACCCCAGGTGCCCGGCCACGGCCGCCGGCGGCATCTGCTTGAGGTTGAACTGCAGGCAGCGGCTGAGCACCGTGACCGGCACCTGCTGCGGATCGGTGGTAGCCAGGATGAAGCGCACGTAGTCAGGCGGCTCTTCGAGCGTCTTGAGCATCGCGTTGAACGCATGCTTGGACAGCATGTGCACTTCGTCGATCATGTAGACCTTGTAGCGCGCATTGCTGGGCGCATAGGCTGCGCGCTCCAGCAGCGCCACCATGTCGTCGACGCCGCGGTAGCTGGCCGCGTCCATCTCGATGTAGTCGACGAAGCGGCCGGCGTCGATCGCCAGGCAGGCTTCGCACACATTGCACGGCGTCGGCGTCACATCGCCGCGGCCATCGGGTCCGGTGCAGTTCAGCGACTTGGCGAGGATGCGCGACAGCGTGGTCTTGCCGACACCGCGCGTTCCGGTGAACAGATACGCGTGATGAAGCTGCTTGCTCGCCAGCGCATGGCTGAGCGCGCGCACCACGTGGTCCTGACCGACCAGCGAGGCGAAATCGCGAGGGCGCCACTTGCGCGCGAGGACCTGATACGACATGGTGGAGAGTCTAGCGCCCGGCCGCGATCCGGCGGGTCGTTGGCTTTCCCGTCACGCCTGGCCGGTCAGTCGGCCTGACCGAGCCGCGCCAGCGCTGGCCCGGTCAGGCGGCAGATGCGCCAGTCAGGCAGCAGATCGGCGCCCAGCGCCCGGTAGAAGTCGATCGCTGGCTGATTCCAGTCCAGCACCGACCACTCGAACCGGCCACAGCCGCGACTGACCGCCAGCCGTGCCAGATGCGTGATCAGCGCCTTGCCATGGCCGCGGCCGCGAGCCTCGGGCACGACAAACAGGTCCTCCAGGTACAGGCCGCGACGCCCGAGGAACGTGGAGAAGTTATGGAAGTACAGCGCAAAGCCGACCGGCCGATCGCTTGCCTCGTCGCCCTCCCAGCCGATCACGCATTCGATGACCGGATGCTCGCCGAACAGCTCGCGCTCGACCTGCGACTCGACGGCGACGACCTGATGCGCGAGCTTCTCGTAGTCGGCGAGCTGGCGGACCAGGTCGACGATCACCGGCACGTCCTGCCGCCGCGCGGGCGCAATGCGAAAGCTCATGGGCAATGGGCGGTGAACCGCATGCGAGAAAAATAGGGAAGACGGCGGCGCGGCAAGCGCTCGCTGCGAGGGAGAGAGGCGAGCCTGATCCTCGGCACTTCAGGCACTTCGCTGTGGCTGCTTCGTTCCCGACCTGACCAGGTTCACGACACCCAAATGCGAGGGGGCCCGCCGAGGTGAAGTCTATCCGCTCTTGCGAAGCCGTGCCGGGGCGACCGCAAGGAAGCGGCATCCGACGACGGCGAGTCCCGGCGCGAAGTCCATGGCGCTGCGCTCACGGGTCAACGCGTGACGGCCGGCACGAAGCGACGCCGCCACCCGCGCGCAGGGGCCCGTGGGCGACCTTGCAACGCGCGCCCGCTCAGGCGTCGAACTCGCGCCAGCCGGCCATCAACGGGAAGTAGAGCCCGCAGCGAATCGGCTGCGAACCGATCGCGCGCAGCAGCCGCGCGTAACGTGCAAGCTGCGGCCGGTAGCGCTCGACCTCGCGGTCCATGAAGGCATCGCGGTCGCCCCCCTCGTGGCTGCCGGTCTTGTAGTCGATCACCCAGCGCACACCGGCGTCGATGAAGCTGCGGTCGATCGCCACATTGACGCACTGACCGCCATCGAGTCCGGTCAGCTTCCACTCGCTGGCCGCTTCGGCCTCCGCATCGCGCGGACCAAGCACCCAGCGGCCCCGCGTGTCCACCAGGCTGCCAGTCAACGCATCGATCACCCGGTTGACCGCGAACGGCCGCTCGCCCACCGGCACGCCGGCGGCTGCCAGTTCCCGCTCGAACAGCGGTGCCAGCGCGCGCACGCGCGCAGCCGTCCACGCCGGAAAGTCGCTGGCGATCTGCTGCAACCAGCGATGGACGACCGTGCCAACCACCCGGACCGTTTCGCCGGCCCAGCTGAACTCGATCAGCAGCCGTTCGCCAGCGACCTGAGTTCGCGCCAGCGCAAGGGACACCGGCAAGCGGGCATCGGTACCGTCGAGCGGACGCCCCGGCGGCAGACGAAACGTGCGGCGGTCCAGTGACTGATCGGCTGCCGGCGCGACATCGGCCGCGCTCGGCGCGGTCGTATCGGGGTCCGTTGACAGCGCGGTTTCGGTCAATCGTGCGACGAACTGCGCCGCCACCGCGGGCCAGAGCTGCCCCAGCAATGTCGAGCGCGACGGCGTGACCAGACCCTCGCCCTTCCTGTCATGGGAGGCCGAGCCCAGCAGATGCAGTTGCCAGCGCGCACGGGTGGCCGCCACGTACAGCAGGCGGCCGATCTCGATGCGCGTGCGCATCTTTTCGATGCGCTCGATCCACGCATGCGTGCGGTCCCGCGCGCCGCCGCGCGCCGCGATCGCGCCCATCAGCAGGCGCATGCCGCGCTCGCCCGGCCACGACAGCCAGCGCAGCAGCCGCGCTTCATCAGCGCGCGGCACGCGCCCCAGCCCCGGCAGGATGACCACGTCCCATTCGAGGCCCTTGGCCTTGTGAATGGTCATGACCTCGATCGGCTTGCATCCGTCGGCATTGACCGGGTCCGGCGCGGCAAACAGTCGGGTCACGCGCTGCTCCAGTACATCGAGGTCGGCCAGGTCGCCGGCCTGCTCGACCTCGGCCAGCAGCGCGAGATAGGCGTTCGCATCCTCCAGATCGCGCGGCGCGCGCAGACAGTCGGGCCCACCCAGCCGCAGCCAGGCCGCCTCGACCAGGTCGCGTAGCGACGCGCGCCGGGCATCCGCCAACAGTGGCGCGAGCGCCTCGGCCACGCAGCGCAGGCGCGTCTGACCGTCCTCCGACAACAACGGGCGAACAACCGGGTCATTGATGCGCAACCATAGCGCTTCGCCCTCAGCATCGCCGGCCAGCGCGTGCAGATCGGCCAGCGTCAACCCGCACCAGGGCGCGCGCAGCACCGAAAGCCACGCCACGCGGTCGGCCGGATGGCGCACCGCGCGGGTCAGCGACAGCAGATCGATCACCACCGGACGCTCGGCCAGCGCCTCGATCTCGACCGCGCGAATCGGCCAGCCGTCCGCCCGCAATGCAGGCACGATCTCGGCCAGATGCGAACGGGCGCGCACCAGCACCGCGACCGAGGCATCGGGCCGCGCGTCCCGTGCCGCGCGAATCGCAGTGACGACGCGCGCAGCCTCGTCAGCAGACTCCCCGGCGACCAGCGGATGCAGCGTCACACCATCGTGCGGCGCCGGTCCATTCCACGCGCAGGCCCGCTCGAGCGGAACCGCGCCGGTGAGTTCGTCCTCGGCCTTCGGAAACACTTGGGTAAAGCTCGCGTTGACCCAATCGACGATCGCCGGCACCGAGCGGAAGTTGGTGCTGAGCGCAAGCGGCTCGAGACGAATCGCACCGATCCCATGGCTACGCGCGCGCAGGAACAGCGCCACCTCGGCCTCGCGGAACCGGTAGATCGACTGCATCGGATCGCCAACCAGAAAGAGCGTGCGGCCATCGCCGTCGGACCAGCCAAGCGTGAGCTGCTCGATCAGCTCGAACTGCGTGGCCGAGGTGTCCTGGAACTCGTCGATCAGCAGATGCTGGATGCGGGCATCGAGCGATAGCAGCAGATCCGTCGGCTGATCGGCGCTGCCCAGCGCGCGCTGCGCCGCCTGCGCGATGCCAGCGAAGTCGCTGACGCCGCGCGCCGCGAACACCACATCGAGCTGGGCCGCCGCAACGCGCAGCACCGCGATGGTTGCGCCGAGCACCTGCCAGCTGGCGTCGGCGAAGCGAGGCGGCGGCAATTCGCGCACATCGATCAGCGCCTCCCGCAGCCCCGGCTGTGCGCGGCAAGCGTCGATCAGCGCCTTGATGTCGGCCTTGGCTTGCCGAACCGCCTGCTTGAATGCGGCGTCACCGACACTGGCTGGTGGAAAGCCATTGCGAACGTCGAACCGGGAGCGGAACTCGCCCTCGTCATCCTTGCCGGTCAGCAGCAGCTCGCACAGCCCGCCCCACGCTGCCGCCGCTGCGTCGTCACCGCCCAGCGGCAGCACGGTAAGCCCGATGCAGCCACGCAACGACGAATCGGCATCCGGCGCGACGTTGCCTGCAGCCCAGGCGGCCAGCCGCACCGCGTCGTCCGCGAGCGGCCCGAGCAACGCGGCAGCGCGCGTCGTGGCCTCGACCCACAGCGACTGCGCCACCCGCTCGAACAGCCGGCGATCGCCGTCGCTGTCGTGCGCGGCCACGTGCCGGATCCACTGATCGCGCCGCGCCAGCATCGAGACCAGCAGCGCCTCGACGCGCCGGCTGTCGTTGTCCAGATGCAGCAGCAGCGTGCCGAGTGCCTCGGCGACCGGGCCGTCGGCCGACTCCACCATGGCCAGCGTGGCCCGGGCGGCTTCGAGATAGAGCGGATCAGCGTCGTCGACGGTCGCCGGCATGCCGCCGAGTGCTGCGGTCAGCGGCATGCGCCGCACCAGCGTCGCGCACAGTCCGTCGATGGTCTGGATACGCAGCCGGCCGGGCGACTGCAGCAGTCCCCAGCCGTTGGCATCGCTGTGCTCGATCACGGCCCGGGCCAGCGACCAGGTGGCACGCCGGTGCGGTGCATCGGGCGGCGCCTCGCGCGCGCTTTCCAGCGCCTTGATCACGCGCGAACGCATCTCGCCAGCGGCCTTGCGCGTGAACGTGAGCGCAACGACCTCCTCGGGCGCTTCCACGCACGCAAGCAGCACCAGCAACCGCTGGATCAGCATCTCGGTCTTGCCCGACCCGGCTGGCGCCTGGACGATGAACGAGCGGCGCGGATCGAGTGCAGTGCGGCGCGCGTCGGCATCGGCCGGCGCTGCAGGCGCACCGGCCTGCCCTTCGCGGTCGCGCGAATCAGTCATCGTCAGCCTCGCCCTCGGACTCCGCACGCAGGCGGGCGGCCAGGCCGCGACGTTCCTCGAGACGACAGAGCGACGGCAGATCGCAATGACTGCATGCCGTCGGCCGCGCCGGCGCCACCGCAGCCTCTCCGGCCAGATAGCCGGCCGCGAGTCGTTCAAGGCGCTCGCGCCAGTCGGCCAGCAGGCCGTCCCAGCCAGAACGGCCGGTACTCGTCATCACCTCATCGACCGGCTTTGCGTCGTCGAGTGCGAGCGGCGCGGCGCTGAGCGACACGGGACGAATCCTTTCGGCCCGGATTTGCGCGAACACGATCGCATGCACGGTCTCTGACTGCGCCGACAGCATGGTCGCGTACAGCGGCAACTGCGGTGCGGCCGGCCGCTCGCCTAGCCAGTCGGCATGGCTGACTCGACCGGTCTTGTAGTCGATCACCACCAGCGCGCCATTGTCGAGACGGTCGATCCGATCGGGCTGCAGACGCAGCGTCAGACCACCGATCGACGTGATGGCCTGCGCTTCGAGACTGACGACCGAGAACCGGGGTCGCTGCGCCTCGATGTCGAGCCAGCCGCCGCCGAGCCGCACCAGACGCTCACTCTCGATGCGCCGCAAGCGCGGACCCATCAGGCCCGGGCGCTTGCGGTCGAGGTCCTCCAGCGCCGCTTCGACCGACGCATGCAGCCGCGCCGCACGCTGCGCCGAATCGAGTGCCAGCAGCGCCTGCTGCGAATCGAGTCCTTGCCAGAACCGATGCAGTGCGCCGTGCAGCAGCGCGCCGCGGGTGCGCGGATCAAGCCCCGGCTCCGGGCGCTCCAGCGCGCGTGCATGCAGGCGATGCACGGCAAAGCCGCGGAACGGACAGGCGGACTGATCATCGAGCAACCGCGCGCCCCCCGGCTGCGCACCCGGCGGCGGCAGCAGCGGCGGGCCTGCCTCATCGACAAATGCCACCAGCGGCAGGTCGCGAACGAGCGTGCGCGCGACGGGTGCGGCCGGGACCGCGAGGGCGTCGGCCTGCCGCTGCGGGAGCGCGGCAATCAGCGCGCTGGGACCGAGTTCCTGGTCACCGTCGTGCACCGGATGCGAAAACACCACTTCGCTGGCGCTGACCCGCCAGCCGTCACACTGGCGCTGCGCCAGCGCCAGCGCATGCTCGGCAGACGATGTCGGCTCGCCCCAGGCGCGCTGCATCGAGACCGGAAGCAGCGGGTTGGGCTGCGGCGCCGGCGGCCAGCGATCATCGGCGAGGTTCGCGACCCACAGGTGATCGAATCGCAGGTTGGCCGACTCGATCACGCCCAGCACCTGAACAGCAGCATCGCCGCTTTCGGGCTGGAACAGCGTCTCGGCGAGATGACGCCGCACGCGCGATAGCGCCTGCGAGAGCGTCAGCGGGCCGAGCAGTTCGTCGAGCGTGGCCAGACCGGCCAGCGCCTCGCGCCAGGCCTGGTGCGCCTGATACCCGGCGGAATCGAGCGGCCGGCTGCCGGGAAAACCGGCATCGCGCAGAAGTTCGAACATCAGCGCCACCCAGGTCGACAGCGCACGCGCGCGCGCGCCGGCAGCGGCCAGCCGTCGCTCGACCCGCTGCAGCCCCTGGGCAAGTTGCGGCGCACGCCCCGCCGCCTCGCGCAGGGTCGAAAGTGTCAGCTGCCAGCGGCCGGCGCGACGTAACGCGACGTCGATGCGCGCACGCGACGACCACTCGGCCTCCCCCGCGGCGCCCGCGGCCAGGTACGGCGAGCGCAGCAGATGACCGGCATCGGCACTCGACAGCGTGCCCGCAGCCAGATCGAGCAACCGCTGGGCACTGGCAACGAGCGGATGATCCGAGAGCGGATCGCCAAGCGAAAGATTGAACGGAAGCTCGGCCGGATCGACCGCCCCGACGAGTCGCTGCGAGGGTGCCAGCGCCTCCGACAGCGCATGCGCCAGCGCGTCGCGGTGCGCGTGCAGATCCGGCACGACGATGCCGATACGGGCCTGCGGATGGGCGTCCAGCCGCGCCCGAGCCCAGGCGGCGACGGTGCGCCACTGCGCGCCAACGTCGCTGCACGCCACGCGCACCGGCGCCCGCACGTCTGCGGCCGCGGCCGGCGTGGCACCGGCGCAGATCGCTGCATCACGCAACGTGGCCAGCACTTCGACGCTGCACCCGATGCCACGCAGCCCTTCAATCAGATGCCGCTGCGCCGGCCGCAGGCGGTCAAACCCGAACAGCAGCACCTGACCGGACGGACGCCAGAGGCCCTCCTGCGCCTGACGCAGCAACCAGCCCGGCAGTCGCGCCGCGTCGATCGCACGGCGCTGCCGCAGCCGCTTGGCGTAGGCCTCGCACCATTGCGCGAAGGCCTGCTGATCGTCGCTGAGCGCACCGGCGCGCGCGAGCGCCGACGCATCACCATGCTGCTGCAGCACGTCCCACGCTTCGGCGGCGCTCTCGGCAAGCAGCTCGACTGCGCGTGGCGTGACGGCCGCGCCCGACGCCGCCACCACCTGCTCCCATAGCACCCGTTGCTGGATGGCGGTCAGCAGCGTTGGCGCGTCGGCCTCTGGCCGCGCGGCCACGGCGTCGTCGCGGCTGCGAACCAGCCACGCAGACCACGGCAGAACGTCGGCTGCAGGCCAGACCGCCGGCCGCCGCGCGCGCTCTGCCTCGTGCTGCCGTGTCCGATCGAAGCCCCGCTTCAGCTCGCGCGCGAGGCGCCGGTTCGGCGTGACGACGGTTGCACCGGCGGCAAGCGCAGCATCGACGGCAGCATCTACGGGCGGATTCATCGGCCTCATTGTAGGAAGCGTACGAGACCGCCAGGCTCACCAACCGAGCCCAGCGCACCCACCGCACGACGTGTTGGCCGCGCGCATGTTGCCGCCCAGCCTACCCAAGGTCATCCCGATCGCACGCATTGTGTGCTGGGTCGGCGTCGGTGCGACGCCGGGACGCCCGGGCTTGCGCTGGCGTGGCGCGGTGCTACGATTCATGTTCATGGCGTCTTGCGACGTGCCGCCGGTCAGAAATCTCTTACTGTCACGGGCGTTCGCAGCCGCGGCCCTCGCCGCGTCGCCGACTTCCAGCATCCTCGACCCTTCCCCTCCCTTCTGCGCAGCGCGCCAGCAGCGCCGGCACACGAGGTTCATCCGATGAGCGAAATCAAGTACGTCAGCGACGCCAGCTTTGAAACCGATGTTCTGAAGTCCACCGGCCCGGTGCTGGTTGACTACTGGGCCGAATGGTGCGGCCCGTGCCGGATGATCGCGCCGATCCTCGATGAGGTCGCCACCGAGTTCAAGGGCAAGCTGACGGTCGCCAAGCTCAACGTCGACGAAAACCAGGCGGTGCCCGGCAAGTACGGCATTCGTGGCATTCCCACGCTGATGCTGTTCAAGGACGGCGCGGTGGTCGGCACCAAGGTCGGCGCGCTGTCGAAGTCGCAACTGACCGCATTCATCAACGACAACATCTGATCTTCACCCCGGCGCGACGACACCGATCGTCGCGCCGCCCCCGCGCGGGCGCCGCCCTCCCCCGGCACCCCATCACCCCACCGCAGAGCTTCACCCCATGCACCTTTCCGAACTCAAAGCCCAGCACGTCTCGCAACTGCTCGAAATGGCGCAGGGTCTCGACATCGAGAACGCCAACCGGATGCGCAAGCAGGAGCTGATGTTCGCGATCCTGAAGAAGCGCGCCCGGGGTGGCGAGCAGATCTTCGGCGACGGCACGCTTGAAGTGCTGCCCGACGGCTTCGGCTTCCTGCGCTCGCCCGACACCTCGTACCTGGCCAGCACCGACGACATCTACATCTCGCCGTCGCAGATCCGCCGCTTCAATCTGCACACCGGCGACTCGATCGAGGGCGAGGTGCGCGTACCGAAGGATGGCGAGCGCTACTTCGCGCTGGTCAAGGTCGACAAGGTCAACGGTGTCGCGCCCGAGACGCTCAAGCACCGGATCCTGTTCGAGAACCTGACGCCGCTGTTCCCGAACGTGCCGATCAAGCTCGAGCGCGAGATGAAGGGCGACGAGAACATCACCGGCCGGCTGATCGACATCATCGCCCCGATTGGCAAGGGCCAGCGCGGCCTGCTGGTGGCCAGCCCGAAGAGCGGCAAGACGGTGCTGATGCAGCACATCGCCCACGCGATCGCGGCCAACTATCCGGACATCGTGCTGATCGTGCTGCTGATCGACGAGCGCCCCGAGGAAGTGACCGAGATGCAGCGCTCGGTGCGCGGCGAGGTGATCGCCTCCACCTTCGATGAGCCGGCGGTGCGGCACGTGCAGGTGGCCGAGATGGTCATCGAGAAGGCCAAGCGGCTGGCCGAGAGCAAGAAGGACGTGGTGATCCTGCTGGACTCGATCACGCGCCTGGCGCGCGCCTACAACACCGTGGTGCCGACCTCGGGCAAGGTGCTGACCGGTGGTGTGGACGCCAATGCGCTGCAGCGCCCCAAGCGCTTCTTCGGCGCCGCCCGCAACATCGAGGAAGGCGGCTCGCTGACGATCATCGCCACCGCGCTGATCGACACCGGCTCCCGCATGGACGACGTGATCTACGAGGAGTTCAAGGGCACCGGCAACATGGAAATCCACATGGAGCGGCGCCTGGCCGAAAAGCGCGTCTACCCTGCGCTCAACGTCAACCGCTCCGGCACCCGCAAGGAAGAACTGCTGCTGAAGCCCGAAATCCTTCAGAAGGTCTGGATCCTGCGCAAGCTGCTGTACGGCATGGACGAGATCGAGGCGATGGAGTTCCTGCTCGACAAGATGAAGAGCACCAAGACCAACGCCGAGTTCTTCGAAATGATGCGGCGCGGCGGCTGACACTGCAGCGCGCCGGCCGCCGGGCCCGACGCGGCGGAAACCTCTGGCCTTGGCTGCCGCGTTCGGCCGACCCGGGTTCGGCCGCGTTTGCCCGATCGGGCCGTTTTGCGGATAATCGTGGGTTTTCGCCCGGGCACGTGGTCGGCCTGCAATGCATGGCAGGGACGGATTGGCGACCCACATCAGAGAAGAGGATCTTCGGCAATGAAGCAAGGCATCCACCCCGAGTACCGCGAAGTCGTGTTCCAGGACATGCAGACCGACTTCAGGATCGTCACGCGGTCGACCGTGCAGTCGCGCGAAACCATCGAGATCGATGGCAAGACCTACCCGCTGATCAAGCTCGACACCTCTTCCGACTCGCATCCGTTCTACACCGGCGCGCAGACCCGGATCGTCGAGACCGGTCGCGTGGAAAAGTTCCGCCAGAAGTTCGCCGCCAAGACCGAGCAGGTCAACGCTGCCGCGGCCGCCGCCACCAAGGCCAAGGACGAGGCTGCCGCCAAGGCACGCAAGAAGTAACGGTTTGGCAGCAAGCGGCGCAGCGCTGCGCCGCCCGACGAAAGGCAGCCTCGGCTGCCTTTTTTCATGGCCGTTGCGCACGCTTCAGCATCGCATTCAGTCACGGATCGCGTAGGCTTTCAGTCCGATGAGCTTCGACACCCGACTTTCGCCATCGCGCGTCACGGCTGCCGCCGCCAGCGAGTTCCCGCGCTGGGCGCTGTTCGCACTGCTGGTGATCTACATCGGTGCGGGTCTCTTTGGCCGCGACCCCTGGTCGGGCGATGGCGCGCTCGGGCTCGGCATCATCGCGTCGATGGTCGAGGGTGGCAGCACTGCATGGTGGCTACCCAACGCCGTTGGCGAGTGGATTGCCGAGGAAGGCCCGCTGCCGTTCTGGGTCGGGGCGATCTTCGTGCATTTGCTCGGCGACCTGCTGGGCGATGCGCAGGCAGCGCGCCTGTCTTGCATTGTCTGGTTCGCGCTCGCCACCACCGCGCTCTGGTACGCCACCTACCGGCTGGCTCGCCGAACAGAAGCGCAGCCGGTCACGTTCGCCTTTGGCGGGGAGGCTCAGCCGCGCGACTACGGCCGCATGCTTGCGGATATCTCGGTGCTGCTGTTCCTCGGCACGCTCGGCATCGTGGTCCGCCTGCACGAAGTCAATGCCGAACCCGCAGCCATGGCCTTCACGGCGCTGGCCCTGTACGGCCTGGCGCTGGCGCTGGACTCGCCGCGCCGAGGCGCGCTGGTCGCTGGAATTGCCGTCGGCGCACTGGCGCTGTCGCGTGGTCCCTGGATCGCGCTGTGGCTGCTTGCAGCCGCGCTGGTTGCGTTTCGGACCATCGTCCCGCATGGGGGTCGGCGCAATGCGTTGCTCCTTGCGGCCAGCGCGATCGCGGTCGCTGCGATCTGGCCGGCGGGTATGCTGACCACGCCGCTGCAGGCACGCGAAGAGTTCTTCGACGCCTGGCTGTTCAACGCCAGACGGACGCTGGACTGGCCGCAGCCGGCATCGCTGGGCTGGATTGCACAGAACTTTGTCTGGTACTGCTGGCCCCTCTGGCCGCTCGCGGCGTGGACCCTTTTTTCCTGGCGCCATGCGCTGCGGCTGCCGCATATCGCTGTGCCGCTGATGGTCTTCACCGCGTTCCTGCCGCCCATGCTGGTGCAGTCGCCGGTCAGCGACTCGTCGCTGATCCTGCTGATTCCTCCGATGGTGCTGCTGGCAGCGTTCGGCGCCACCTCGCTGCGCCGCAGCCTCGATAACCTCGTGGACTGGCTGGCGATCGCCACGTTTTCGCTGTTCGCCCTGGCGGCCTGGATGTACTTCGTCGCCATGACAGCCGGTACGCCACCCAAGATGGCTGCGTCGGTGTTCCGTCTGGTCCCCGGCTTCAGCGCGGAGGTCAGGCCGCTTGCAGTTGCGTTGGCAGCAGCGGCGAGTATTGGCTGGCTCGTCTTCGCCGTCTGGCGCATCGCCCGCAGACCGCCGATGCTGTGGCGCGGGGCGGCGCTGGCGGCCTCCGGGCTGACCATGCTCTGGCTGCTGGTGGTCACGTTGTTCCTGCCGGCGGTCAACTACAACCGCACCTACGCGCCGCTGGCCGCCGAAGTCCGTCGGCAGATCGATAGCCTCGCGCCGGGCAGCACATGCGTCGAGGGCTACCGGATGTCGGCGGCGGTCAAGTCGCTGTTTGCGTATCACGGCGGCGTGCGTTTCGCGCCGCCCGATTCGGCCAGCCCGTGTGATCTGATGCTGCACCGGGATCTGCGCCGGACGCAGCTCGACGACGGCCCACCGCCCGGCACCTGGGTCGAGCACTGGCAGGGCGGCTGGGCGGCTCGCCCCGATGAGGTGTTCAAGCTCTATCGCCGGGGCGGGTAAGTGCGCGCGCGCCGCGGCGTGCACGTGAAGATCGTTCACCCCCGGTCGTGTGCCGAAGAAGCACCTGCGCGGCCACGCAACCGGATGATCGACCCCAGACTACGGCGTGCCTGCGCGCCTCGACCTGGCCTCTGATGACCACTGCCACCTCAAGCACCCCTGCGCCCGCCGTCGGCAGCCGAGCGCTGCTCGGGCTGGCCGGACCGATCCTGGTGTCGCAGTTCGCGGTCATGGGGTTGGGCCTGATCGACACCGTGATGGCAGGCCGGCTCTCGGCACGCGATCTCGCTGCGGTGGCGCTCGGCAGCAGTATCTACGCCAGCATCTTCATCGGCATGAATGGCGTGTTGCAGGTGCTGACACCGATCGCAGGCCACCACTACGGCGCCGGCCGATGGCGCGAAATCGGTCATACCCAGGTGCAGGGGCAGTGGCTGGCGATGGCCCTTTCGCTGATCGGCATCGTGGCCCTGCTGATCCCGGGGCCGTGGCTGGCGCTGGCGGGGGCTGACCCCGCGGTGGCCGACATCACCGCGCGCTACCTCGGGTGGATCGCACTGGGTTTGCCTGCAGCCCTGATGACCCGCGTGTATGTGGGCATCAATGCGGCGGTCTCGCGTCCCGGCGTGGCGATGACGATCAATCTGGCGCTGCTGGCGGCCAAGGTGCCACTCAATGCGCTGTTCCTGCACGGTGCCGGACCGCTGCCCGCGATGGGCGGTGCCGGCTGCGCGGCCGCAAGCGCGGTGCTGCTGTGGGTCGGCGCGGTGCTGAACATTGTTGTGTGGCGGCTCGACCCGTTCTACCAGCGCTTTCGCATCGATGCGCTGACGCGGCCCGCATGGCGGCGACAGAAGGAAATCCTGCGCCTCGGACTGCCATCCGGCCTGTCGCTGCTGATCGAGGTCACGTCATTCACGTTCATGGCGATCCTGATCGCGCGCCTGGGTGCGGCCACGCTCGCTGGCCACCACATCATCGCCAATCTGGTGTCGCTGCTGTTCATGTTGCCGTTGTCGCTGGGCATCGCCACCAGCGTGCTGGTGGCGCAGAGCCTGGGCGCCGGCAGGCCAGATCTGGCGCGCCGCGTCGCGCTGCGTGGCTGGCGCATCGCGGCGGGCACAGGCCTCGCGCTGGCGCTGGCAGTGTGGCTGGGGCGTGAAGCGATCGTCGGCGGGTACACGACCGATGCCGAGGTCGCGCGGCTGGCACTGTCGCTGATGGGGATCGCAGCCCTGTTCCACGCGGCCGACGCGTTGCAAGGCTGCGCCGGCCAGATCCTGCGCGGCTACAAGATCGTGCTGCTGCCGATGCTGATCCACAGCGCGGCGCTGTGGGGCGTGGGTCTGATCGGCGGTTTCGTGCTCGCCTATCGCACATCGCTCGGCGCCGAGCTCGGCGGCGCGCAGTCGTTCTGGCTGGCAGCGCTGGCGGGTCTGGTCCTCACCGCGATCGCGCTGTCGGCGCTCGCCGAGCGCGTTTCGCGCGACGCCAGACCGCCCCGGGCGCACACCTCAGTGGTGAAATGAAACCGGGCCCTCGCGGGCCCGGATAAAAACCACCTGAATCGTGCTGCCTCAGCTCGCGCGCGACTGCAACGCTGCGATCCGCTGCTCGATCGGCGGGTGGCTGGAGAACAGCGCTCCCAGGCCACCGGCGCGGCTCGAAATCCCCATCGCCTTGACCTGCTGCGGCAGTTCGCCCGGCTCCATGCCGCCAAGGCGCGCCAGCGCGTTGATCATCGGACGGTTGCTGCCCATCAGCGTGGCCGCACCGGCGTCGGCGCGGAATTCGCGCTGGCGAGAGAACCAGGCGACGATGATGGCCGCCAGGAAGCCCAGCACGATATCCATGACGATCGTCGTCAGGTAGTAGCCGATGCCGGGCGCATCGTCCTGATTGCGCAGGATGATCCGGTCGACCACGTAGCCGATGATGCGCGACAGGAACACCACGAACGTGTTCATCACACCCTGGATCAGCGCCATCGTGACCATGTCGCCGTTGGCTACGTGCGCGACCTCATGGCCCAGCACGGCCTCGACTTCCTCGCGGCTCATCGACTGCAGCAGGCCAGTGGACACCGCCACCAGCGCGCTGTTCTTGAAGGCGCCGGTCGCGAATGCGTTGGGCTCGCCTTCGTACAGCGCGACTTCAGGCATGCCAATGCCCGCCTTCTCGGCGTGCGAGCGCACCGTGTCGACCAGCCACTGCTCCATCGCGTTGGCCGGCTGCGTGATGACGCGGGCACCGGTGCTCCACTTGGCCATCGGCTTGGACAGCAGCAGCGAGATGAATGCGCCGGTGAAGCCGACCACCAGCGAAAACACCATCAGCGCGCCGATGTTCAGGTTCTGGCCACCAAAGTTGAAGCGGATGCCAAACACGCTGCTGACGATCGACAGCGTGATTCCAAGCACCACCATGATCGCAAGGTTCGTCAGAACGAACAGCGCGATTCGTTTCATATTCACTCCGTCAGCAATTGAAAGGGCGCCGCGGGGCGCAGTCTGATCACTGTCTTCTAAACCGTCGGCCCGGCGAGTCTACGGCAGGCCGGCAGCGTCGCGTCACTGAGGATTTCCTTGGTACCACATCGAGACACGCCCACAGTGAGGAAGATATCGACCATCGACTGTTCCACCCGAACGAAGTTCAACATGGGGACGAACGGGAATGCTGCAAGGCAGAGAAGACCGGGGCGCGCATCGGTAAAATCCCCGCTCCACACCAAGGGAAAACCCGATGTCACTGCCCAAGGCCGATACGGCCAATGCCCGACCGATACCGCCGCTGCCCCGGCTCATCTTCGCCAGCCGCTGGCTGCAGTTGCCGCTGTACGCCGGTCTGATC
>CAZTUT010000036.1:0-21474 GCA_964616395.1 uncultured Burkholderiaceae bacterium | reverse complement strand
CGTGGGCGTTCGAGCCGTCGAAGGACTTTCCGCTGACCACGCTGCGCGCCGCGCTGGGCGCCTGGGTCAAGCTCTACGCAGACAGCCATGCGGCGGCGGGCATCCGCATGAACGCGGTGTTGCCGGGTTTCATCGACAGCCTGCCCGAGAAGCCCGAGCGGCGCGCCGCGATTCCAGCCGGCCGCTACGGCAGCACGCGCGAGATCGCCGACACCGTGGCCTTCCTGTTGTCGGATGCGGCCTCGTACATCACTGGGCAGAACATCAAGGTCGACGGCGGGCTGATGCGCGGCGTGCCGTGAGCCGCGGCTCGGCGGCGCGCCGGCATCGGTTATCGTCGATGCGCTGCCGACTGGACACGCAGGCACCCACGAACGTACGCACGAACGGCCGAGGTCTGTCATGCCGCTGGACCGCATCGATCGCCGCATCCTGCAGCTGCTGCAGGCCGACGGCCGCATCACCAATCAGGCGCTGTCCGAGCAGGTCGCGCTGAGTCCGCGCGCCTGCCTCGAACGGGTGCGACGGCTCGAACGTGCCGGGGCGATTCGCGGCTACATGGCGTTGGTGGAGCCGCGCGAGGTCGGCGCGCTGCTGACCGTGGTGGTCGAGGTCACGCTCAAGGACCAGACTCAGGCCACGCATGCGCGCTTCGAGGCGCGGATGCGTGCCTGCGACGAGGTGGTCGAGTGCGCGCTGGTCTCGGGCGCCTGCGACTACGTGCTGCGGCTGGCCTGCCGCAGCCTCGATCACTACCGCGAACTGACCAACGCCTGGACCGACGATCCGGCGCTGCGCGTCGAGAAGATCGCTTCCAAGCCGGAGCTGCAGATCGTCAAGCCGTTTCGCGGTTATCCGCTGCCCTGAGCGCGCCAGCCCGCCAGCGCGCGGGCGCCGTCGGCGCGATGTTGGCCGCAGCCCAACCGCTCGTCCGGATCGATTGATGCGCCGCACGACAGATTCTGTTGCGCGACCCGCGCGCAACGGCCGAAGTGCGCACTCGCGCGCGATCCGATCGTCTGCTGTCGTCTCGGCCGCTTCCTAGACTGGTTGCATCGCGCGGCACCGGCTGCGCACAACCGCAGGAGGGCCCATGTCTGCCCGTGACTTCGATGTTCCACCTGCCGCCGGATCGGCGGCCGACCTGATCGCGCGCGAGCGCGCGGTGGCCGCGCCGAATTACGCACCGCTGCCGGTGGCGCTGCGTTCAGGCCGCGGCGAATGGCTGGTCGATCTCGATGGCCGTCGCCTGCTCGACATGATGAGCGCGTACTCGGCGGTCAGCCACGGTCATGCGCATCCGCGCCTGCTGCAGGCGCTGACCCAGCAGGCGCAGCAACTGGCGGTGACCTCGCGCGCCTTCCACACGGAGCCGCTGGCGCAGCTGCTGGAGCGGCTGTCAGCGCTGACCGGCCTGCCGCTGGGCCTGCCGGCCAACGGCGGCGCCGAATCGGTCGAGACCGCGATCAAGGCGGCGCGCCGCTGGGGCTACCAGGCGCGCGGCATCGCGCCCGATTGCGCCGAGATCGTGGTGGCGCGCGGCAACTTCCACGGCCGCTCGACCACCATCGTCGGCTTCTCGACCGAGGCCGATTACCGCGATGGATTCGGTCCATTCGCGCCCGGCTTCCGTCACTTCGACTTCGGCGATCTCGATTCGCTCGCAGCGGCGATGGGCCCCAACACCGCGGCGGTGCTGATCGAGCCGATCCAGGGCGAGGCCGGCATCGTGGTGCCGCCGCCGGGCTTCCTGCGCGGCGCGCGCGCGCTGTGCAGCGAGCGCGGCGTACTGCTGATCGTCGACGAGATCCAGTCCGGGCTCGGCCGCACCGGCCGCTGGTTCGCCTGCGACCACGAGGACGTGCGGCCAGACGCGATGATCCTGGGCAAGGCGCTCGGCGGCGGCCTGCTGCCGATCTCCTGCGTGATGGGCACGCGCGAGCTGATGGGCGTGTTCGATGCCGGCAGCCACGGCTCCACCTTCGGCGGCAATCCGCTGGCGGCGGCGGTGGCTTGTGAGGCGCTGGCGGTGATCGAGGACGAGGGCCTGGTCGAGCGCAGCGCGGCGCTGGGCGCGCATCTGCTGGCGCGGCTGCGCGCGATCGACTCGCCGCTGATCGTCGCGGTGCGCGGCCGCGGGCTGTGGGCCGGAGTTGAACTGGACCCAGCGCGCGCTCCGGCGCGCCGCGTGGTCGAGCGGATGGCCGAGCGCGGCGTGCTGACCAAGGACACGCATGGCACCGTGGTGCGCTTCGCGCCGCCGCTGATGATCGCGCGCGAGGCGCTCGATTGGGGGGTCGACGTCTTTGCCGAGGTGCTGGGCGAGTTCGCGACGCGCTGAGCGCCGGGTTTAGGCGCCTAGCCCGCGTGCAGGAACGCGTCCAGCCGCTCCACGCCGCGCTCGATCAGCCCTTCGGTGGCGGCGAAGCACCAGCGCAGATAGCCCTCGCCTTCGGGGCCGAACGCGCTGCCGGGCGCCAGGCCCAGCCCGCCTTCGGTGACCAGCCGCTTGGCGAAGGCCAGCGAGTCGTCGCTGCGGCCGGGCAGGCGGAAGAACAGGTACATCGCGCCGGGCGGGCTCGACAGCTCCACACCGGGGAGGTCGCGCAGTCGCCGCACCAGCAGGTCGCGCGCCGCCTGCAGCCGGACGCGGGTCTGCTCGATCAGCGCATCGCCCTCGGCAATCGCGGTGATGCCGGCGCGCTGCACGAAGGTCGGCGCGCACGAGGTGTTGAACTCGACCAGCTTGCCGAATGGCTTCACGAACTCGGTCGGCGCAATCAGCCAGCCGAGCCGCCAGCCGGTCATGGTCCAGCTCTTGGAGAAGGTGTTGGCGCTGATGTAGCGCTCGCCGTCTTCAACGCAGCCGAGCAGCCCGGTGGCATGGCCGTCGATCGTCAGCGCCGGGTCGTAGACGAGGCGCTCGTAGGCGTCGTCGCTGATCAGCCAGATGCCGTGGCGCGCGCAATGCGCGCGCAGCGTCAGCCAGTCGGCCTGCGGCATCACCCAGCCGGTCGGGTTGCCGGGCGAGTTGACCAGCACCGCGCGCGTGCCGGGTGTGGCGGCGTCGAGCAGCTTCTGCAGGTCGAGCGACCACACGCCATCGCGGCAGTCGAGCGGCGCGCGCACCACCTGCGCGCCCAGCAGACGCGGAATCGAGGTCAGGTTGGGCCACACCGGCGTGACCACGACCACGCGGTCGCCCGGCTCGAACAGCGCCTGGCCGATCAGCGACAGCGCGTTGATGCCGGCGCTGGTGACCGCCACGCGATCGCTGCTGATCGTGCGCCGGTGCAGGCGGCTGGCGTAGCCGGCGATGGCCGCGCGCAGCTCGGGAATGCCGAGGTTGTGGTTGTAGAAGGTCTCGCCGGCATCGAGCGAGTGCTTGGCGGCGTCGCGGATGAACTCGGGCGTGGGCAGATCGCCTTCGCCGAACCAGAAGCGCACGATGTCGTCGGCGCGCGGCGAGGCCATGCCGGCGTTGGCCACCTCGCGGATGCGGGAGCCGGGAAGGGTGTCGAGGGAGGAGCGCAGCATGGGCACGACCGGAGCGTTGGAGGCGCCATGATAGGCGCGGCCGGCCGGCGCGCTCAGCGCGCGAGCTGATTGATCTCGATGATCGGCAGCAGGATCGCCAGCACGATCAGCAGCACGATCAGACCCATCGCGAGGATGAGTGCTGGCTCCAGCAGCGAGGTGAAGAACAGCGCGCGCCGTTCGGCCTCGCGCGATTGGATGTCGGCCGCGCGGCGCAGCATCTCGGGCAACTGGCCGGTGGCTTCGCCCGAGGCGATCAGGTGGATCAGCACCGGTGGAAACAGCCGCAGCCCGCGCCCACCCGTCTTGCCATCGCCTTCGCCGCCGCTGCCGCTGCCATCGACGCGCAGCGCGCGTGCCAGCGAGAAGCCTTCGCGAACACGTTGCGTGGCCTCGAGCACGCGCAGCCGCATCGCCACATTGGTCACGGTCTCGCCGGCGGCCTGCATCGCGCGCAGCATCGGCACGCCGGAGCCGGCCAGGATCGCCAGCGTGGACGCAAAGCGCGCGGTGTTCAGCGAACGGCTCAGCACGCCCACCACCGGCAGCGTCAGGATGCGCTGGTGCCAGCGCAGCTTGATCGCATCGACCTTCAGCAGCCGCTGCACGCCGAAGGCGGCGGCCAGCGCCAGCAGCGCCACCAGCCAGCCCCAATTGCGCGCGAAGTCCGACAGCGCGATCAGCGCGCGCGTGAGCAACGGCAGCGCCTGCTTGGTGTTGGCGAACACCTGCACCACCTGCGGCACCACGTAGGTCAGCAGGCCGATCACCACCGCCACCGCCACCAGCGTGACCACGGCTGGGTAGACGAACGCCAGCGTGATCTTCTGCGACAGGCGGGCGCGCTCCTCGATGTAGTCGGCCAGGCTCGCCAGCACGGTGCCGAGCTTGCCCGACTCCTCGCCGGCGGCGATCAGCGCGCGGTAGATGTCGGGGAACTGGCGCGGATGCCGCTCCAGCGCGCGCGACAGCGCGGTGCCGGCCAGAACGTCGGTGCGGATCGAGGCCATCAGCTCGCGTACCGACTGCTTCTCGCTCTGCTCGACCATCACGGTCAGCGCATCGGCGACCGGCAGCTGCGCGCCCAGCAGCGAGGCGAGCTGGCGCGTGATCACCGCCAGCTCGGTCTGCGACAGGCGCCGACCGCCGGCCAGCGCACCGGCGGCGCGCTGCGACTCGCTGAGCACCGGCTCGACCGACAGCGGGATCAGGTCGCGGCCGCGCAGCAGTTGCCGCGCGGCGCGCGCCGAGTCGGCTTCCAGCACGCCGCTGGATTCCTTGCCGGTGGCGTCGGCGACGAGATAGCGGAAGGCGGCCATGGGGTAGGCGGGTCAGGCGGCGGCAGATGCGGCAGCGTTCCGGCCGCTCACTCGCGGGTCACGCGCATCACCTCTTCCTGCGAGGTGATGCCCGCCTCGACCCAGCGCAGGCCGTCGGCGCGCATCGGCTGCATGCCGCCGCGCTCGGCGGTGCGGCGGATGTCGCTGTCGTTGGCGCCGCTGTGGATCAGCATCCGCAGGTCGTCGTTGACGGTCAGCAGTTCGTAGATGCCGGTACGGCCGAGGTAGCCAGTGCCGCTGCAGGCCGCGCAGCCGACCGCGCGCCACGCCGGATGCCCGGTCAGCGCGGACGGGTCGGGCTGGCGGCAGTGCGGACACAGCTTGCGCACCAGCCGCTGGCCGAGCACGCCCAGCAGCGACGACGACAGCAGGAACGGCTCGATGCCCATGTCGATCAGCCGCGTGACCGCGCTGGCGGCGTCGTTGGTGTGCAGCGTGGCCAGCACCAGGTGGCCGGTCAGCGAGGCCTGCACCGCGATCTGCGCGGTCTCCAGGTCGCGGATCTCGCCGATCATCACCACGTCCGGGTCCTGCCGCAGGATGGCGCGCAGCGCGCGCGCGAAGGTCATGTCGATCTTCGGGTTGACCTGGGTCTGGCCGATGCCTTCGATGTCGTACTCGACCGGGTCTTCGACCGTCATGATGTTGGTGGTGGCGTGGTCGAGCCGGCGGATCGCCGCATACAGCGTGGTGCTCTTGCCGGAGCCGGTCGGGCCGGTTACCAGCAGGATGCCGTGCGGCTGGTGGATCAGCGCGTCGAACTGCGTCAGCGTGCCCTCGCTCATGCCGAGGTTGCCGAGCGTCAGCCGCGACAGGTCTTTCTCCAGCAGGCGAAGCACCACGCGCTCGCCGTGGCCGGTGGGCAGCGTGCTGACGCGCACGTCGATCGGCCGGCCGCCAACCCGCAGCGTGATGCGGCCGTCCTGCGGCAGCCGCTTCTCGGCGATGTCGAGCTGCGCCATGATCTTGATACGGCTGACCAGCGCCGCGTGCAGCGCGCGCTTGGGCCGCACCACGTCGCGCAGCGTGCCGTCGACGCGGAAGCGCACCATCGAGTAGGTCTCGAAGGCCTCGATGTGGATGTCGCTGGCGCCGTCGCGCGCCGCCTGCGTCAGCAGCGCGTTGATCATGCGGATGATCGGCGCGTCGTCCTCGGTCTCCAGCAGGTCCTCGATGTCGGGGACCTCCTGCATCATCCGGTTGATGTCGAACTCGCCCTCGATGTCGCCGACGATCTGCTGCGCGCTGCCCTCGCCCTGCGCGTAGGTCTGCGCGATCGCCTCGGCCAGCGTGTCGGCGGCGACGATCACCGGCGTGACCTTGCCCGGGAACACGCGCGTGACCTCGTTGAGCGCGGTCAGCGGCGTGGTCTCGCTGATCCATGCCTCGGCCTCCCGCTCGGCCAGCGGCTTGAGCAGGATCGCGTTGTCGCGCGCGAACGCGTACGGAACGAAGCGGGCCGCGGCGGTCATGGCGTGACCAGCACCGGCTCGAAGCCGCGCTGGCGCAGGTCGAGCATCGCGTCGGGCAGCGCGCGGGTGGCGCGGTCGAGCGTCACGCGGACGCTGACGGCCTCGGCGCTGGCGCTGGTGCCGCGCAGGCTCTCCCAGTGCGCGTCGTAGCCGGCGCTGCGCAACTGCTGCTGCAACTGCCGGCCTTGCTCGATGCTGGGCGCGGTGGCCACCTGCACCAGTTGCACGCCGCGCGCCGGTTGCATCGCCTGCGCCGCCACCGTGGTCAGCGGCAGGGCCGCAGCCGTGGCCGTCGATGCCGCTGGCGGTGCGCTCGACTGCGGTGCCGGTGTCGCTGGCGCCGGCGAGGGCTTCATGATCGGCGGCGGCACGGTGCCGGGCGCCGGCGGTGCCGCGTTCGGCACGACCGCGGGGTACGGTTGCAGTTCGTTGATCTGGTAGCCCTGCATCACCGCGTTGTCGGGTCGCGTCGCGTTGCCGACCTGGGTGCGCATGTACTCGTAGCGATCGGCCGCCAGCGCGCCCGAGGCCGATTCGGTGCGCACCACCTTGGGCCGCAGGAACACCATCGTGTTGGTGCGCTTGCGCTCGCGGCTCTCATAGCGGAACAGCGCGCCCAGGAACGGGATGCTGCCGAGCAGCGGCACGCGGCTTTCCTTGACGTCGGTGCTGTCCTCGATCAGGCCCGACAGCACGACGAAGTTGCCGTCTTCCACCATCACCGTGGACTCGAAGCTGCGCTTCTTGGTGATCAGGCCGCCGGTGGTGGCGCCGGCCACGCTCGACACCTCGAGATAGATCGCCAGCCGCACCGTGCCGCCTTCGCTGACCTGCGGCTTGACCTTCAGTTGCAGGCCGATGTCGCGTCGCTCGAAGGTCTGGAACGGGTTGACCGCGCCGGTGTTGGTCTGGCCGGTGCCGGTGCTGGCGAACGAGCCGGTGATGAAGGGCACGTTCTGGCCGACCAGGAACTTGGCCTCCTCATTGTCGAGCGTCTGGATGTTCGGCTGCGACAGGATGTTGGCGTTGGCGGTGCTTTCGAGCGCGCGCGCGAGGAACCCGAGATTGAGAATCTCCTGTCCGGCGATGGTCACTGCGCCGCGCACGACGCCGATGTTCAGGCCCTGGCCGAGCGCGGCCAGATTGGCGGCGCCGTCGATGATGTTGGTGCCGCTGCCGCGCTGGCCGAAGTTGGTGCCGCCAATCACGCTGGTGCCGGTGCTGCCTTCCTTCAGGCCGCCCAGCGCCTGCCACTGCACGCCCAGCTCGGCGGCCTTGTCGGCGTTGACCTCGGCGATCAGCGACTCGATCACCACCTGCGCCTGGCGCATGTCGAGCTTGTCGACGATCGCGCGGATGTTCCGGTACAGCGGCTCAGGCGCGGTGATGATCAGCGAGTTGGTGGCCGGATCGGCCTGGATCATTCCCGACAGCGGCCCGCCGCTGCTGCTGGCGGCGGTCTGCGAAGGCTGCTGAATCGCCGGCATGATCGGCTGGCCCGGCGCGCCGCCAGGCTGGCCGGACTGCATGCCCATGCCGGTGCCGCCGGCCGACAGGCCGCCGGTGCCGCCCACCTGTGGGTTGAAGTTGGGATCGGCCGAGATCACCGCGCGCAGCGTCTGCGCCAGCCGCGTGGCCTGCGCATTGCGCAGGTAGATCACGTTGATGTTGCCGGGCGTGACGCTGGGCTGATCGAGCCGCGCGATCAACTGGCGCGCGGCGTTCGCGCGCTGCCGGCTGGGCGCGCGCAGGATCACCGAATTGGTACGCGGCTCCGCCAGCACCGTCACGCGCTGACCGGCATCGGTCGCCTGGCCGGCGGCACGCGCCGACTCTTCCAGCACCCGATTGGCGATGGTGGCGATCTCCAGCGCGATACCGTGCTTGAGCTGGATGATCTCGCCATCGGCCGCGCTGGGCCGGTCGATGGCGGCGATGATGTCGCGGATCCGCCTGAGGTTTTCCGCGTAGTCGGTGATGATCAGCGAGTTGTTGGCGGCATAGGCGCTGATCGTGTTGTTGGGCGCGATCAGCGGCCGCAGCACCGGCACCAGATTGGTGGCCGATTCGTGCTGCAGCTCGAACACCTGCGTGACGATCTGGTCGCCACGCGCCTGCGGGTCCTGCGGCGTCAGCACGCGGCCGCCTTGCAGCTTGGCGTCGGCCTCCGGCAGCACGCGCGCGATGCCGCCCGGCGCTTCGACCAGCGTGAAGCCCTGCAGCCGCAGCGCCGACAGCAGTTGCTCGTAGGCCTGCTGCTTGGTGACGGGTCGCTCGGTGACCAGCGTCAGCGTGCCCTTCACGCGCGGATCGATGACGAACTGGCGGCCGGTGTACTGGCCGATCGCGCGCACCGTGGCGTCGATGTCGGCGTTGACGAAATTCAGCGTCACCGGTTCTTCGGCGCCGGGTGCCCGGGCGGGGGCTGCGGCCGACGGCGCGGCGGACGCAGCCTGCGCCAGCAGCGGCGCGGGCGGCAGCGCCAGTGTGGCGGCGACTGCCAGCGCCAGTGGACGCATCCACAGCGGACGCGGGGTGGAGAGCGAAGCGGCAGACGAGCCGGTCGGTTCGCTGCGGAAGGAGTGAGCGCGCATTGCCGTCATCTCAGGATCCAGACTTCAGGAAGACCGATTCGCTGTCGCGGCGCGGGCCGAGCAGCGAGATCAGGCCGGTGAGTTGCGTCTTGATGGAAGCATCGGTGCCCGCCAGCGGCCGCGCCACGCCGTCGAAGCTCAGCCGCGGGCCGGCGTCGATTCTGCCGGTGCCGGTCAGTTCGAGCGGACCGGACAGCGTCTGCAACTGCAGCGTGGTGCCCGGAAACTGGCCGCCGGTGGTCAACCGATAGTGGCCGAAAGGCGAAACCGGCGTCAGCGCGCTCGATGCGAACTGCCACTCGGCAACGATCTGCCCCTGCAGCGCCGCGCGCGACAGCAGCAGCCGGTCCCAGCTCACGGTGAGCAGGCCGCCGGGTTGGATCGTGTTCCACGGCGCGCCCAGCCCGGACAGCAGCGTCGCCGGCAGGCGCAGCGTGGTGGCGCCCAGCACGGCCGGGCTGCCCGGCGAGGCGCGCAGCACCAGCGGCTGCGCCAGCGCTGACGGATGCGACAGGGTGAGATCGAGCGTGCCGGTGAAAAGCGCCCACGGCGACAGCCGCCACGACAGCGGCTCCGGCAGGCTGGCGCGCGCCGAGCCGGCGGCACCCGCGCTCACCACCAGGATCGCACTGCCACGCCACAACGAGCCCGAGGCGCCAGCCAGATCGAGCCGGCCGCCGCTGGCCGAGCGCAGTGCGCCCGCCGCCCACTGCGCCGGCGCCAGCAGCGCCACCGTGGCCGCGATGCTCAGCACGGCCACCAGCGCGAAGGCGATCCAGCGTTTCAAGGCGATTCCCCTGCATGTCCCGAACTCAGCGCCGCGCCAGCCGCAGCGCCAGCTCGACATCGACCTGGCCGGGCGTGCCGTTGCTGGTGGCCTTGACGCTGATCGCGCGCGCGCCCAGTTCGCGCTCGGTGGCGGCCAGCCAGCTCGACCACTGCGCGAACGGCACCGCGGCGAACGTCATCTGCACATCGCCGTCGGACAGCGCGGCAATGCGCGATGCCTTCAGTCCGGCGCCAGCCAACGATTTTTCCAGCGCGGCGCGGGCTTCGGCCGGCGCCACGGTGGCGGCCTGCGGCCGGCTGCGCAGCGCCTTGGCCTCGGCCAGCAGGCCATCGAGCTGCGCGACCTGCGCGCGCAGCGACGGCAGGCTCGACTGCAGGCGCTTGATGCCGAGCCAGGCCGGCTCCACCAGCAGCAGGAATGCCAGTGCCAATGCCACCACGCCGCCGAGCGCGGCAAGCACGGCGCGCTCGCGCGGCGCGCGTTCGCGCCAGAACGTGGTCAGCGCGCTCATCGGCCAGCCTCCCGCACTGCGCCTGCGCGATGGGTCGAACACAAGCACCTGGCAAGAACGAATCGAAGCATGGTGCCGCCCCTCACTTGTCCGCCGGCGCCAGGCGCGCCGAGCCGTCGGCATCGAACTGCAGCGCCAGCCCGACCTGCACCGCGCGGGCCCGCATCATGTTCTGCAGGTTGGCATCGGGCGCGCTGCCGGGCTTGAACTTCAGCCGCAGCGCGCCATCGCGATAGTCGAGGCTGGCCAGCGTGCCCATCGGACCCATCGACAGGATCTGTCCCGCCTGCGTCCCCAGCACGCTGAAGTCATCGGCCGAGGCCACGCCGGCGCGCGCTCGCAGCGCGCCGAGCTGGCGGCGTGTCTGCAGCACCGGATCGACCACGGCCGTCGCCTCCGGGAATGTGCTGCGGAACGCCGTTTCCATGCCGCCGCGCAGCGCCTTCTCCTCGGATGAGAGCTTCATCCAGTACAGGTTGAGGCCGGCGATGAAGGTGGCCGCTGCCACCGCACCCCACACGGCCAGCGCCTTGATCTGCGTCGGCCCGATGCGCTGCGCGGCAAAGCTGCCGAGCGAACCGCGCGGCGCGAATGCGCCCTGCAGCAGGTTGACCGCACCCGCGGTGGCGGCGGCGTCGAGATCCTGGCCGCTGACATCGACCGTCACGCCCAGCGGCGCGGCCAGCTCGGCCAGCCGCGCGGCGTCGCCGCCGAATGCGCGAATGCGCCGGATGCCGCGCTGGCGCACCGCGAGCAGCAGCGCGCTGGGCACGTTGTCGGACTCGCCGAGGTCGAATGCGAAGCCTTCGTAGGCGCCGCTGCGCGCCACCGCGCGGCCGTGCTCGGCACGTACCGCCAGTTCGCCGTCGGCCGGGGTGGGCAGCAGATGGATCTCGCTATAGGCAGCACGCAGCCGCTGGCGACTGCCGACGACGTCGATCGCCCGCGTCAGCAGGCCGCGATCGACGACCGCCACCGGCAGGCGGCCGGGCTCGGCCTTGCCGTTGCCGCGCGTTGCGTCGAACGCGAACTGGCAGTCGGCCGGATTGCCGAGCAGCCGGTCTTCCAGCAGGTTGGGCAGCGCCTGGCGCAGTCGCGCCTCGGCCAGCCGTGGCGCGTCGATCACGGTCATGAACACGTCGCCGCAGTCGAACACCAGATCGGTCTCGCGCGCGCGCGGCAGCAGGCTGAGTGGCGCCTCGCCACCGCCGCCGCCGTCGCCCACAGTGACATAGCGCACCACGGTGGTGGCGCCAAGCGACGGCCGGCCGCCGGCGCTGCGTTGCGCCGGCACGAACACCAGTAGGCGCTGTGCGGTCTTGTCCTTCATCGGTCGGGCCTCAAAGCTCACGCTGCCACAGTACCCGAAGCGGGCGGTTCTGGCTCTGTTCGAAGCGGCGCACCAGCGCCTCGAGCCGGGTGCTGGCGCGGTCCAGTTTTACCTGACCGCGCACCAGGAAATAGCTGGAATTGACGGCGATCTGCGTATCGCCCGGTGCGCCGCTTTCGTCGCGGAAACGGGTCAGCCGCGCATCGCCGGTCTGCACGAAGTAGCTGCGATCGCGCTCGGCGACCAGCGCGCGCGCCTCGGCCAGCGACATCCGCGGGAACACCGCTGCCAGTACCTCCTCGCGTGCGGTGTTGATGTTCACCGGCGTCGGCCGGTCGAGCACCACAACGTAGGCCGCCAGCCGCTCCGCATGTTGCGGGTCGATGCCGTCGACCGCGCGCAGGTCGTCGGGCAGCACCAGCGTCAGCGGGGCGGGCGCGGCGGCCGGACCGGGTGCGGACGGAGCGCCTTCCGCCGGGGACGATGGCACCGTGAATGCGCGTTGCAGGTGACCGGCCACCAGGTCGGCCACCGCCTCGGGCAGGTCGAGCACCCGGCACAGCCGCCGCAGCGTGGCCGCTTCGCTTTGCTGCACGGTCCAGCGGCCATCGTTCTGCACGACCAGATTGCGCAGGTTGAAGCGCGACTGGGCATCCTCGATGGTGCCGCTGAGCGCGGCGCGCGCCGCCAGCGCCGAGGTCTCGCCAAGCTGATCCAGCCGCGTTTCCGCCAGCCCCTTGGCCCACGGTTCGTCGAGGTGGTCGACGTTGCTGCGGTTCTGGTCCTCGCGCAGGATCGCGCGCGACCAGTCGAGCGCGCCGCGCAGCAGCAGCCGGCTCTGCGTGACCAGTTGCTGGTTTTCGATGGTGCGCATCAGCACGAACTGGTTCCAGAACAGGCCGGAGACGATCAGCACGGCCAGCGCGGCGATGAACAGCGCCATCAGCACCGCGGCGCCGTGCTGGCGCCGCCCGGTGCGTGCATGCGCGTCAACGAGGGCGGCAGCGCGGCGCATCGTCAGCCCACCAGCAGCACGCGCCGCAGCGTGCGGCCGTCGTCGCGTTCGATGACGATCTCGACCCCCTGCGGCATCGCGGTCAGCAATTGCTCGGAGGCCGCGCCGGGCGGCAGCGTGGGCGGCGGCGCGGCGGCGCCGGGCGCCAGCGGGTCCTGCCAGCCGCCATCGCGCCAGACGCGGATGCGCAGCGCGCGCACCTGTGGCAGCACCGCCACGCTCGACAGCGTCTCGCCCTCGACCGGCTGCAGGCTGCGGCGCGCCGCCGACACCTGACGCACCAGGTTGCCGTCTTCGACGCGCCAGAACACCGTCTGCACCGCGGTCGCCACGCCGGGCGCGGCCGGCGCGGTGCGCAGGATTTCCAGCACCGGGCCCTTGCTGCTCGGGCGTACCAGCAGCGGCTGGCTGCGCAGCGCGAACAGGTCGGGCACGGCGACCTGCGCCAGGTCGCGCTCGATCTGGCCGAAGGTGGCCAGCATGGCGCGCGCCTCGTCGTTGCGCGGCGCCAGCCGCTCGCGCGTGCCCAGCAGCGCGTCCAGCCCGCGCCAGGCGATCAGCGAGACGATCGCCAGCACGCTGACCGCGACCAGCAGTTCGAGCAGCGTGAAGCCGCGGGCGGCCGTGCCGGCGCAAGCAAATGCGCGACGCGAACGCGCCGGATCACCGCCTTCGGAGATGATCGCGTTGCGGATCGGTTGGCGCATCGGCGGGTTCATCGGGTCTTTCGTCCGTTCGCTCGTCCGGCTCGTCATTGTGTCGGCAGCACCGTCATGATTTCCGCGTACTGGCGCCGTCCCTCGCCCTCCGCGCGCGAGACCCGCAACTCGACCCGGCGGAAGAATGGATTGGGTGTCGACCGGATTGTCTGCTCGCAGGCGAAGGTGGTGCCGCCTTCCTCGCAGTCCGTGGTGGTCTGGCCGATCTCGAGCCGTTGCCGCGCCAGCCGCAGTTCGAGCAGCCGGTTTTCGGCGGCCACCGTGGCGAGCAGACGCGCATGCGTGTCGTCGGCGGCACCGATCAGCGACAGCATGCCGCGCATCGCGGCGGCCAGCGCCACGCCAATGATGACCAGCGCCACCAGCACCTCCAGCAGCGTGAAACCGCGCTCGGCCCGGCCGGTGTCAGCGCAACGCCACATCGCTGCGTCCGTTCTCGTCGAAGGCCACGCTGGCCTGGGCAATGTCGGTGGACATCTCGATCCGCCAGCGCGGCTGGATCCACTCGCGCGCCACGCGTACCCGCACCGGTGGGGCGCCGACGCCCAGGATCACCTGGGTCGCGGTGCCGTTGCCGTTGACAGCGGTGCCCTCGTAGACCGCCAGACGGCTCAGCGGCTGCTCCCAGCGGCGCTCGCGCAGCAGGTCATCGTCGGTGATCAGTTGCCGTTCGCCGTTGACTTCGGTCACGAAGCGGTAGCCGGTGAGGTCGGCTTCCCACAGGATCGGGGCCTGACGAATGCGCGACTCGTCGGCCGCCACCGCGAAAAGCTGCCCAATGCGCGCCGCATCCTGGCGCAGCTTCTGGCGCGGGTCGGGGCTGACGCTGACAGTGACGATCGACAGCAGGATGCCGGCCAGCACGATCACCAGCAGCATTTCCAGCAGCGTGAAGCCGCGCGGCGCGGCCGCCACGCGGTCGCAGGGCAGGCCGCGGCCGGTGGCCATCGCGTTGCCCCGGGGCGCGAGCCGTCTACAGCGACCAGGAGCCGATTTCGGCGTCCGGTCCCTCGCCGCCCGACTGGCCGTCGCGACCGAAGCTGAACACGTCGATCTCGCCGCGCAGCCCCGGATTCAGGTATTGGTAGTCGCGGCCCCACGGGTCCTTGGGCGGGGTGGTGCGCTCCAGGTAGCCGCCCTGCTTCCAGTTGGTCGGCAGCGGCTCGGCGGTCGGCTTCTCGACCAGTGCGCGCAGGCCCTGCTCGGTGGACGGGTAGCGGCCGTTGTCGAGACGGTAGAGCTTGAGGGCACCCATGATCTGCGCAATGTCCTGACGCGCGGCGGCGATGCGCGCATCGTCGGTGCGACCCACGACGCGCGGCACGATCAGCGCCGCCAGGATGCCGAGGATCGTGATCACCACCATGATCTCGATCAGCGTGAAGCCGCGCAACCGGCGTGCGCTGCGAGCCTGCGGGCGGAATGCGATTGCGTTCATCAGATCGACCTTGAGACGGTTGGGTAACGGAGCCGCCGCCTGCGCCATGCCGGCGTTCTTCTGCGTGCTCTGATGCGCTGCGACGGTAACCGCAGAAGCGCGCGGCATATTATCAACGGCCCTGTCGCGCCGATCGTCGGAAAGCCGCGATGCCGGCGCCGCCGCATGCCGGTTGCGTCAAGCGTTGTGCGGATTCCGCTTTGCGGCGCTGCGTCCTACGCAAGTTCGCAACCGGCCGCCGCGTGGATCGGGCATGCTGTGGCCCTGTCGCCGCCGCCCGCTGTGCGCAGGCCTTTGCGGGCGCGGCGGCTTTGGCATCACAATCGTCGACATTCGTCTTTCGCCCGTTCCGGTCTATGGCTATGAAGCTCGGTTCCGCCCTGATGCACATGGTGATGCTCGCCGTGGTGTGCGCGATTGGCGCGTACTGGGGCGTGAAGCTGCTGACGCCGCTGCCCACCGCCGCGCCGCCGCCGGTGGCCGCGCCGTTGCCGCGCGAGCCCGAGCCCGTGCTGGCGGCGCGCATGTTCGGGCTGGTGCAGCAGGCGGCGCCGCAGGCCGCCACGAACATTCAGGTCACCGGGCTGTTCGCAGCCGGCCGGCAGTCGGCTGCGTTGCTGGCGGTGGATGGCAAGCCGCCGCGTGCCTACGTGGTCGGCCAACGGGTCAGTGGCGACACCGTGCTCGCGGAGGTCAGCGCCGAGCGCGTGGTGCTCGACACCCGCGGCGCGCGCCAGGAACTGCCAGCGCCCGCGCGGCCGGCGGTCGCGCAACCGGGCGGGCGCTCCGGCCCGGCGTATGTGCTCGACGGCAACGTGCTGTCGGCGCCCGGCAGCGGCAGCACCCGCATGACGCCCGAGATGGTGCAGGTGCCCGGCGCGATGCTCCGCCCGCCTGCGCCGGGTGGGCAGATCGAGGCGATGCCGGCGCAACCTGCTGCGCAGCCGCCCGCCAAGGAAGGCTCCGACTGAGCATCGCTGCTGGCGAACCGGCTGTCGTTCTCAGGCGGGACGCGCGTGCTTCGCCGGCTGAGTCGGGTTGGGCGCGAACAGCCGCTCTCCGGGCAGCCTTGAGCCGGCTGGCAGCGCCGGCAGCGCATCGAGCTGCCGATACAGCGCGGTGAAGTCAGGCGCGGTGGCATCGAACAGCTGGGCGAAGCTGTCGATCACGAAATAGCTGTCCTGGAAGTCATCGATCCGGTAGTCGGTGCGCATCACGCGCGCCAGATCGAACGCCAGCCGCTGGGGCCGCAGGCTGGTCAGCGCGTACGGCGTTTCGCCGGCCGACGACAGGATGCCGGCGCCGTAGGCGCGCAGTCCGGCCGGCGTCTGGATCAGGCCGAATTCCACCGTGTACCAGTACAGCCGCGCCAGGTAGCGCAGCGCGGCCAGACCCTCGGCCTTCAGGCCGCCGGCGCCGAATGCCTGCATGTAGTCGGCGAACACCGGGTTGAACAGCAGCGGCACGTGGCCGAACAGATCGTGGAACACGTCCGGCTCCACGATGTAGTCGAACTCCTCCGGTGTGCGCAGCCAGACCGTGACCGGAAAGCGCCGCGCCGCCAGCAGCGAGAAGAACGCGTGTTCCGGGATCAGCCCGGGCACCGCGACGATCTCCCAGCGGGTCGCGCGGCGCAGCCGCTCGCTGACCGCGTCGAAGTCGGGGATCTGCTCGGTGTTGCCCAGTTGCGCCAGCGCGTGGATGAACTCCTCGCAGGCCTGCCCGGGCATCTGGCGCAACTGGCGCTGGTGCAGCCGCGCGTACAGCGCATGCTCGGCCGCCGTGTAGCGGTTCCAGTGCTGCGGGCAGGTGTAGTCGTCGGCGGCGCTGGCGTAGTCGCCGCGCGGCGGGCGCGTGCTGGCGCCATAGGTGACCGGGGCGACTGCCATGTCCGGCCTCAGGCGGGGCTGGGCGCGTCGAGCACGCCGCGGCGGATCTGGTCGAGCTCGATCGATTCGAACAGCGCGCGGAAGTTGCCCTCGCCGAAGCCCTCGTCGCCCTTACGCTGGATGATCTCGAAGAAGATCGGTCCGATCACCGGCTGCGTGAAGATCTGCAGCAGCAGCTCGTTGGGCGCGCCCTCATTGTCTCCATGCGTGGCGCCATCGATCAGGATGCGCAGCCGCCGCAGCGCCTCCAGCGACTCGCCATGCGCCGGCAGGCGCTTGTCGATCAGGTCGAAGTAGGTGTCGATCGTGTCCTGAAACGCGACCCCGTTGGCCTGCATCGCTTCCACGGTGGCATAGATGTCGCCGGTGGACAGCGCCACGTGCTGGATGCCTTCACCGTGGTACAGGTCGAGGTATTCGGCGATCTGGCTCTTGTCGTCCGAGCTCTCGTTGATCGGGATGCGGATCTTGCCGCAGGGGCTGGTCATCGCCTTGGACTTCAGTCCGGTGAGCTTGCCCTCGATGTCGAAGTAGCGGACCTCGCGGAAGTTGAACAGGCGCTCGTAGAACTCGGCCCACTCCTTCATGCGCCCGCGGTGCACGTTGTGGGTCAGGTGGTCGATCGTGGTCAGCCCCATGCCGCGCGGCGCCACCTGCGCGCCGGGCAGCGCGACGAAGTCGACGTCGTAGATGCTGATGTCGCCGATGCCGCCGGGCTGCGCGCCGCCCTTGCCGCGCCAGCGGTCGACGAAGTAGATGATGCTGTCGCCGATGCCCTTGATGCCGGGGATGTTCAGCTCCATCGGCCCGCTCTTCGAGTCGAAGCCCCAGGCGCCCAGCTCGAGCGCGCGGCGGTAGGCCAGCGCGGCATCGTTGACGCGGAACGCGATCGCGCAGATCGACGGGCCGTGCTGCCGCGCGAAGCGCTGTGCGAACGAGTCGGGTTCGGCGTTGATGATGAAGTTGACGTCGCCCTGCCGGTACAGCAGCACGTTCTTGTGGCGGTGACGGGCGATCGCGACGAAGCCCATCCGTTCGAACAGGCGGCCGAGCGCAGCCGGATCGGGCGCGGCGTATTCGATGAACTCGAAGCCGTCGGTTCCCATCGGGTTGTCCCAGGGCGTGAACTTCATCGCTGTCTCCTTGCGATCTGCGTGTAACGGCGCTGGTGGCGAGAATGTCCGGCGAAGTATCTTCGAGCAGTCGGCGCAGAAAATTGCAAAATCAAGGTCGAAAGCCGCTCTTTGAGCAATAATCGACTGCGAAACAAATTTCACAAGCAATTTCATGCCTGAACCACTGCTCGACCGCATCGATCTGCGCATTCTCGACCTGCTTCAGCAGGACGGCCGCCTGTCCAATCAGGAGATCGCCGAGCGCGTGGCGCTGTCGCCGTCGCCGTGCCTGCGGCGCATCCGCCGGCTCGAGCAGATCGGCGTGATCCGCCGCTATGCGGCGCTGCTCGATCCGCAGCGGGTCGGGCTCGGCCTGCTGGCCTACGTCAACGTGAAGCTCGAAAAGCGCGGGAAGATGCCGATGGAGGAGTTCGGCGCCCGCGTGCAGGCTTGGCCGGAGGTGTCGGCGTGCTACGCGATGACCGGCGACATGGACTATCTTCTGCAGGTCCACGTCGAGGACCTGCCGCACTTCTCGCGCTTCGTGATGGAGCGACTGCTCAAGCAGCCGGGCGTGGTCGACGTGAAGTCGAGTTTCGCGCTGCAGCGGATCAAGGAAACCACGGCGCTGCCGTTGTCGCACTTGTCCAGCGCTTGAAGCGCGGCGGGCCTGTCCCCACATTAAGATTTGCCTATGTCTGCACCGCCCGATCCGCGTCGTGACTCGCCCCGCCTGCCCGGCGGCGGCGGCGCGCCCACGGTCGGCGAACAGCTCTGGCACAACGCCTTCTTCTTCCTGAGTGCAGTGATGGCGGCGGCCGCATTGACCGACCTGTCGGCCGGCCGGGTCGCCAATGGCCTGGGAGATCTGGGCATCTGCTGCCTGATGCTGTCGCTGATGACCCAGTTCCGCTTCGTTCGCGCGGTTACGCAGGCCAGCAACACCGACTCGCCCGAGCAGGCGCGCGCCGCGCTTCAGCGCGAGGCCGAGCAGGTGCGCGCCGCCCATCCGTGGGCCGAGCGCGTCAACCGCACCGGCTGGGCGCTTCTCATCACTTCGCTCGTTCTGCGGCTGCTGGGTGCTGCCTGATCGGCTGGGTGGCGCGCGGCGGCGGCCGCGGCTTTGCGGGCTGATCTCATTTGCGCACCATCACCGTCTGGGCGTCGCCGATGCGATCCGGGCGGCTGAATCGGCAGCCTGTCGCGCCGCGGTCGAGATGCCGCACCGGATTGCCTAAAGTCCGGATCGAAGGTGCGAAATCGCGCCGACCCTGACTCTTCTTCGCGTCGTTCGATCCTGATGAACCCAGACCCGCTGTCGCCCTCGTCTTCCTCTGCGCCTCAGGCGCCGCCCGCCACGGCCTCGCGCTGGCGCAGCGCCGCGGCCGACATCCGCGCCGGCGCGCGCGCCGCAGCGCCGCCGCTGGGGCGCGCTGCGGGCCGGCTGGGCGACTGGCTGGCACGCATCGGCTGGGGCAAGTTTTTCCTGCTGTCCATCCTGCTGCTGGTTGGCGGCGCGATGCTGTCGAGCCTGCTGTTCGATCGCGGTCCTGCGCTGGTGGTTGAGCACAACGGCGAGCCGGCGATTGAAGTGAAGGTCGAGGTGGCGCCCGATGGCGTGAAAATCCGGCGCGGCGATGTGCCGGTGGCCGCGCCTTCCGCGCCAGCGCCGCCCGCTGCACCCGCCGCCCCCGCGGCACCGGGCGCTGCCCCGCCGCCTGCTGCGTCGCCCACCGTCTCGGTCGACGAGAAAGGCGTGCGGGTTCAGGCCGAGGACAAGGATGGCCGCAAGGTCAGCGTGCAGATCGATGGCAAGGGCATCCACATCTCGTCGGCGAAGGATGCCCCGGCCGGCGACGCTGCGGCGGTGGTGTTGCCGCCCGATGCCGCTGCCGATCCGGACAAGATGACCGAAGCCATCGATGCCGCGCGCGAGCGGATCGAGGAGATCGTGTCGGAGCAGGTCGCAGCCCAGGTCGATCGACGCACCAAGCTGCATCGACGCGAGTCGAGCGACTGGTTCATGAGCTTCGTGATGCTGCTGATCGTCACCGGCATCATCGTCAAGGTCGTGCTCGGGTCCAAGCAGAAGGCGGAAGTGCGCGCGCAGGCGGCCTCTGCCACCGCGGCCGAGGAAGGGCTGAAGCGCCAGCTGGCCGAGGCGCAGCTGAAGATGATGCAGGCCCAGGTCGAGCCGCATTTCCTGTTCAACACGCTGGCCTCGGTCGACTACCTGATCGAGACCGATCCGGCGCGCGCCTCGACGATGCAAAAGAACCTGATCCAGTACCTGCGCGCCGCGCTGCCGCAGATGCGCGAAGGATCGACCACGCTCGGCAAGGAAATGGTGCTGTGCCGTGCCTATCTGGAGATCCTCAAGGTGCGGATGGAGGATCGGCTGCGCTTCGCGGTCAACGTGCCGCAGGGACTGTCGTCGGCGCGCTTCCCGCCAATGATGCTGCAGTCGCTGGTGGAAAACGCGATCAAGCACGGCCTGGAGCCCAAGCCGGAAGGCGGCTCGCTGACCCTGAGCGCTGATATCTCTCACGGCCGGTTGCGCGTGACGGTGGCCGATACCGGCCTGGGCTTCGGCGCGGCCGGCACCGCCGGCGGCGGCGTGGGGCTGGACAACGTGCGCGAGCGGCTGGCGGCGCTGTATGGCGGCGAGGCCTCGCTGAGGATCGAAGGCAACACGCCGACGGGCACCATCGTCACCATCGAGGTGCCGTATCAGCGGGACCCGGCGGCTGCCAGCCCGGCGTCGGCCTGAGCGCGCTACGATTTCCGCCATGACCACTTATCGTGCCGTGATTGCCGATGACGAACGCCTGATGCGCGAGCAGTTGCGTACCCGGCTGGCCGAGGTCTGGCCGGAGCTGCAGATCGTGGCCGAGGCGCGTAACGGCGAGGAAGCGGTCGCCGCCGTCGCCGAGCACCGGCCCGACCTCGTGTTTCTCGACATCCGGATGCCGGGCAAGACCGGCGTGGAGGCGGCACGCGAGATCGGCGACGCCTGCCACGTGGTGTTCATCACCGCCTACAGCGAGTACGCGGTCGAGGCTTTCGAGCAGGGCGCGGTCGACTACGTGCTCAAGCCGGCCGAGCGCGAGCGGCTGGCGCAGACGGTCGAGCGCCTGCGCAAGCGGCTCGGCACGCCGCCGGCCGACATCAGCGGGCTGCTGCAACGGCTGTCGGAGCGGCTTGACGCGCCGGCGCCGTCGGCTGCCGGCCGCAAGTCGCTGCAGTGGATTCAGGCCTCGATGGGCCAGCAGTTGCGCCTGATCGCCACCGCCGACGTGCTTTTCTTCATCTCCGACGAGAAGTACACCCGGGTGCAGACCGAGGGCTTCGAGGCGCTGATCCGCAAGCCGATCAAGGAACTGGTCGACGAGCTCGACCCCGAGCAGTTCTGGCAGATCCACCGCGCCACCATCGTCAATGCCCGGGCAATCGCCGGCGTCACTCGCGACTTTCGCGGCCGGCTGCTGGTGCAGCTGAAGAACTTCCCCGAGAAACTCGAGGTCAGCCGCAACTACACACACCTGTTCCGGCAGATGTAGGCACCCACGGGGCGCGGGGTCGGCGGCGGTCCGGCACGTGGCGCGCGATTACTCCTTCCCTCGCGGTTTGACAAGGGCCGGGCGGCCGCCCATAATTTGCGGTTCTCCGCCCGGAGGGGTGCCCGAGTGGCTAAAGGGGGCAGACTGTAAATCTGTTGGCTTAC